>CAYHBO010000001.1:0-30800 GCA_964354855.1 uncultured Pseudomonadota bacterium
CTCCCAATAGTTAGTAAATAAATTATAATATATTTCTACCTGAAATAAATTATAGCAGTTTAAATGTTGTAAAATAAAGAATTTAAGGTAATAAAAGTAAAATTAGCCCTTTTCTGTCACTTTATTGGCTTTCTAACACTTTATTGATCTTTCATTGACTATATGAAATTGCATTGTGTATTGTTATAATTATTATGTATAAATAAATTTTAATATTTAATACAACAATTAAGGAGAATAGTATGAATAACACTAAAAGATTTATCGTTATTACTGCCATAGCAATGGCATTGACCATAACTCACGAGACACAAGCAGAAGACAAAGTGGCAAAAAGACGAAATACTTTTGCCGTTGAAGACGCCCCAAGACTCGTAAGAAACAAAAGATTATCATCATACAATAAACGCTCTTCAGATGAAGATCAAGGAGTCACGCCAGAACGTTTAAGCCCACAATCACGGGCCCAATCACCACAACATCAAACAACTCACGTTGATCCAATGCTGGATCTTGAAAAAGAACTAGAAGTTATCGTTAAACCAAAAACCCCTCATAAAGAGGCCCCAATAATAAAAGAACCTAGAAAAGCTGGCCATCTTAATTTTAAAACCAACGCAGAGCTCAATACTTATGTCGACGGAATGTCAGATCAAGAAGTCGAAGAACATTTCGACTATTTCAGCTACAAGAAATTGCACACTGATAGCATTAAAGACTCAATCAATTGGGATAGCGTTTCAATGAGAGCAAAGAGGCAACACTTGAAAGATTTCTATGCTCATAACGAACAAGATTCAGTAAAACAGAAAAAAAGATCTGACACAGTCTCCAAAATGTCTGGATTAGAAATACAAGCTAATTTTGGCAAAAACGTAGATCCAGAAAAAGTACGCAAACTTCATACATTTGAATTCCCTACTGAAGAATAACGCACTATAACATTACCCACCGATTGCCTTCATATGCATATTTTCTTATGGAGGCAATTTCGGTAATGCCAATCGTCACAGCAATCATCTTAATTTTTTTCTTATCAAGTAAGTAAATTGTTCCTGATGTAATAGCGCCATTTGGTAAACAGATTATTTTGGGAATTTCTTTTTTTATATCAAACGTAATCGCTTTCGTCACCAAAGCTTCCGGCTTTGATGGCGGCCCCTTCGTCCCCGACAGAAAACCAAACGAAACCCCATGGAGCAACTTATCGGTCTGAATCTTAGACTTTGGATATGAGTAGGTATAACTATTTTTATTAAGATCAAACGATAAAATCTGTGATTGATTCGTTGCTATAGCTTTGTGTTGCACGTAAGCAATCGTCGCACAAAGCACATCCTGCTCACGATAAAGAAAATAATCATCCATAAAACTTAACTTGGGTGCAGCGATAAGAAATAGTATCAAAATGATGGTGATACTCAGCATCAACTCGATTAACGAGAACGCCGATTTTCTCACCATCTCTCCTTAGAATTTATTGCTTTGAAGCTGATAAAAACGATAACGCCGATCGAATTAATTGGTCCAGTGAGCCATTTTGATCCCGATACTTTTCACCAAGATAATGAAGAGCTTTGTTAACTTCAGATTTTGAATAGTTGAGCGAATTCAACACTTCACTCACATTTTGCCAGTGCACAAAATTTTCTTGCGATTCGACCACAACACCACCAGACGAAATAAGTTTCTGAACTTTATGCTTAAGTTGCACGATCAACTGCTCAGCTTTTTTTGCACCAATACCATTTACTTTACTGAGTTGTTTTTCATCCTGAGTAGTGATGCACTCAAGAAACTGCCCCGCCGTAAGGCACGAAAGCACACTTAATCCGATACTCGGTCCAATCTTTGGGCAATCAATAATCATTAAAAAAACTTGTCGTTCAAGTAACGTCTGAAAGCCATACAAGCTTGGTCCATTTTCTTGGTTCCAATGCAAATACGTGTGCAACGTTGCTTGCGTGTCTTTGGTAAGTTTTTGCGCCTGTGGCACATGCAACGCTAAGCCAAAATTACCTATCTCAAGAACAACAGATTTTTCTTTTACGTCTTTAACGGTACCGGTTATGTAAGTAAGCATAATTCTTTGACTTTCAAAGCTCTTTGAGTTTCTTATCTAAGAAAGAAAATAGGGCTGCTTTCATAAAAAAGCAACCCTATTGAAAATCAAGTTCGTACTATCTACAACGCAACTGTATAGCGTAAATCTTTATTAGCCGATTCTAATGACTCAACCGTAAAAACTAACTTCTTGTAAAAGTTTTCTTGTCGTACAAACATAATTTTATTAATTGTTGTCCCTGGAGAAAGATAGACGCGTGCACTACGATCAATGCATCGTTTTTGGAAATCATGATTAAGTTGTCGGTTACAAATCATCGATTTTGTTCCATCATATAACCCAACATAAATAAGAGGGAAGAGCACCGGAAGCAATAAGAATCCTGGAATCATCCAGGTCAAAGTACGTTTTGCAACATGTAGATGCATATCCCGCGCTACACCCTTTACCGGCTCAAGACAAAGATTTATCGATTGACCATTGAGGATATAAGTTTGCTCACTATGGTTACTGATAGAAAGTTGAATCGCCTTATAATCTTTCTTCTCAATATTTCTACTAAAAACGCGTCGACAATCATTATAAGACAAGGTATGTGCAGCAACTGCAATTCCATCAAGTTCTTGCTCTATCCCAAAAGAATGCCCAATTGGCTTAGGAGAATATTTAGCGCAACCAGGCGCCACCAATATTATAACACTCAAATAAAGTAACGCATATTTTTTAGTTTGACGTAAAAACATATAAAACCTATTTTCTATTATGAAACTTATTATAAATTATTCGAATTTAATTGAATAATTTAATCTTATTGCATATCTTACATGTGTCAACTTTTTAGTTAACAACGTAGTGTAAGAAAGAAGTAAGACCTGGATCCCTACTTTCGCAGGGACGACGTATAGACCGGAAGTTTATTCTATGATCAATAAAAAATATAGCCTCTTATTCGTTATCATGCTCTTTGTAAACAGCACAGTTTATAGTTATACGCCGCTATTCCACTTATTTAAAGTTTTTGGCAACCTTGGTAAAGTCCATGGAGATCTTGCAGAAAGAATTTTCAACCCCAGCAAAAAGAGTACCAACCCTTTACCTACCGTTACCAGAAGCTCTCTTGATGACATTACCAGAACCCCACACAATAAGCCGGCAGATCAAGATAAAGTTAAATTTTCAGAAATCATTGGTATTGATGAAATTTTAACCGACATAAAAGAAGTAGTTGAATACATCAAAAACCCAAAGAAATACAAAGACCTTGGTGCAAAACCATACAAAGGAATTCTTCTTGAAGGGCCGCCGGGCAGTGGTAAGACTATGATCGCCAAAGCAATTGCCACCGAAGCTGACTGTAACATTGAGTACGCCTCTGCATCTTCATTTGTTGAAATGTACGTAGGCGTCGGCGCAAAACGTGTTCGAGACCTTTTTGAAGCTGCACGTAAAAAGAAACCTACCATTATTTTCATAGATGAGCTTGATGCCATCGGCGCCGTAACTCGCGGTGCTGGCGGCAATGAAGAATATCGTCAAACGTTAAACGAACTCTTATGCCAAATGGATGGCTTTAAGGGCGATGAAGGCGTCATTGTTATCGGTGCAACCAACCATGCAAAATCTTTAGACTCAGCACTCAAAAGAGCAGGGCGCTTTGACCGGATCATTACGGTCCCCTTGCCAAACCTTGATGCACGTATAAAAATATTAAATCATACCAAAAGCAAATTGCCTTCGGTTAACGTTTCTGATGAGTACATTGCTCAACTTGCCAAAGATGCTTATGGATTGACCGCATCTGATTTAAACAATATCTTCAATGAAGCAGCTATGTTAGCAGTACGAGAAAATGCAACGATCGTCGATGAAAAACATATGACAGTTGCGGCTAAAAAGATTATTTCTGAAAGAAGAAAGTAAGTGATTACAATATAATTTTATATGGCAATAAGATTATGCCTCTTACTTCTTACATCGTTCATTAATAATTTTTTGTGCTGCTCGATCAAGCTGCTCTTCAGACACCATTGCTGTTTTTTCGCGTACCGCAATAAATCCTGCTTCACTAAAGATATTTTTAAGATCGGCTGCCGTTAGCCCTTCGGTATCATAGCTTAGTTTTTTAAGAAATACCGGTGACACCTTCAATGAATCCGATTTATTACGCAAGTACTCTAATAATGCATAACGCCCTGGCTGATCAAGTAATGGCACACTAAT
Source organism: uncultured Pseudomonadota bacterium (assembly GCA_964354855.1). Taxonomy (GTDB): domain Bacteria; phylum Babelota; class Babeliae; order Babelales; family RVW-14; genus CAYHBO01. The sequence continues at coordinate 4,286 of CAYHBO010000001.1, forward strand.
AAGCCGGTCAAAACGCCCTCCACGCATAAGTGCATGGTCTAAAGCTTTGGCGTTATTTGTAGCACCAATCACCAACACATCTTCCAGATCTTCAAACCCATCCAATTGACACAAAAGCTCATTAAGCGTTTGCCGGTACTCTTCATTGCCTCCAATATCACGACTTGCTGCCCCAATAGCATCCAATTCATCAATAAAAACAATGGCTGGCTTAGCAATGCGCGCCTGCTCAAAAAGCTCTCGTACCCGTTTTGCGCCGACCCCAACATGCATTTCAACAAAAGATGATGCCGATGCATAAAAAAAGGCACATTGAGTCTCACAAGCAAGCGCTCGAGCAATCATGGTTTTTCCGGTTCCTGGAGGGCCCTCAAGCAAGATTCCTTTAGGCATGATGGCACCAACACGCCGATATTTATCAGGACTTTTAAGGTAATTAACCATCTCTTTGATATCACCCAAAAGGGTATCTAAGCCTATAATATCTGAAAAAGAAACCGGCTTAACCTTATCTTTGGCAAACATATCAACCGAATTTTTAGACTCATAAGCAAGCATCGGATCTAACGAGCAGGTTGATAGGTAATGGTTTCGCTTTGTCCGTAGAATGTTATAAGTAATAATGCCACCCAGTATTCCACAAACCAATCCTCCCATAGGCCATATCCGCCGGACTTGAGAATCATGATTCATCCATAAGCCAGCTCCTGCAAGTAACCCTATGACTCCTCCCATACAGGCACTTGACCCAATCAATGCCCGCTGCGTTGAAAGCGCGCCATTGCAAGGCATATCAATGATAAAAAACAGTACAAACAGAATATTAAAATAGTATTTTATCTGATAAATCATAAGGGTATACGTAATATTGCACGTGACCAATAACCATGCTAGGATAACGCATCAAGCAAACGAAGCTTAACAAAAAATCATACTCTCTATTCAACTAAAACCAAAAGGCGATTTTATGCATTTCAATAAATACGTACCTATGTTTTTCTTACTAGTCACTGTAATTCAGCCAATTTGTCAATCTGAACCTCAGACTAAAATCGAACCGCTGACTCAATCTACCCCTAAAGAATGGGATGCCATCTTTGACATTGCAAAAAAATCGGTCGTACAAATTTTTACCTACAGCGGCTCATATGACATTTTCAGACCCTATAAAACCCCAAGTGTTGGTGGTAGCCGAGGGACCGGATTCTTTTTAGATCATGATGGTTATATGCTCACCAACTTTCACGTGGTCGCTAACGCACTAGCAATCTTTATTCAAACCACACAAACAGGTAAAGAACAATTTCGTGCAGACATTATAGGGGTACACCCAGAACGTGACTTAGCCCTCATCAAACTCTCTGATAGCGAGCATGCACGCCTCAAAAACATGCTTAACGTTGAAAAACTTCCATCACTCCCATTTGTTCAAGATTCAGATTTAACCAAAGAAACACAAAAAATCTTGTTAGTCGGGTATCCGCTGGGAGAAGAAAATATTAAAGCTTCATTGGGTGACTGTTCAGGCAGAGAATACTACCCGCGTAATGGCAGCATGATTCAAACAACCGTACCAACAAACCATGGTAATTCTGGAGGCCCATACTTCAATAAAAATGGTGAGATTGTGGGTGTATGCGCCGCTAAAATTGACTCAGACGAAGTTGATAATGTTGCCTACTTCATTCCGGCTAACACAGTAAAAATTGTTCTCGATGACCTTTACGCTAAAAAGATCACTTCAAACCCTTTCTGGGGCTGCAATCCTATCCCAACAACAGAACACACCAACAAGTATTTACAATGCAAAAGAGATGGCGGAGTTTACCTTGCCGAAGTCTATGAAGGATCACTTACTGAAGAGTATGGTTTTAAAAAGGGTGATATTGTATACACCATCAATGGACTTCTGGTTGATCACTTCGGACACGTCAAGCTCCCTGCTATGGATACAAAAATTGAAATTTATGATTACCTGAGCAGATTTCCACTTGGTAGCACGGTCATATTTGAACTGTATCGTGATGGACAAGAACGGGTCATCAGTATTACTTCCAAAGAAACGGAAAGATTCAAGGTCAATCCGTTTTACCCATGGTTACAAGAACCGCTTGATTATGAAGTGATCGGGGGACTTGTTTTAGTACAACTAACAACCAACCATCTTGATGTGCTTAAAAAACATACCCCTTCAATTACTAAATATTTAAAACCTAAAAAACGCCTTGAAGCACGCATTATTGTTACAGACGTTTTACCATCGTCCCCTGCATTCAAAAGCCGCTGCTTCACTATGGATGGTGATCGATTCGTTAAACAAATTAATGGCCAATCAATTGCAACGATACAAGATTTCCGCGATGCAATCATCGCAGGCAAAGATGGAGAATTTATTACCATAGAAACCGATGCGGGCTCTCTGATTGCGCTATCGATCAAGGAAATTCTTGAACAAGAAGCTCAACTGATACAGCAATATGCTTATCCAAAATCTGGCTTAATTGATGTGTTAACAAGCAGCAGAAAGTAGATTTAAACAAGAAGCTAATCAAATACCGGGGCGGCTAGCCGCCCCAATCACTCCCCTTCACAACTTTTTTATCTCAAGTCTACTTAAATAAATAAACTTTCAAGTAGACTGCAAAATGGTTATCTGTTTTATTGTCGAAGAAAGGAGTGTTTCATGAAACAAAATGGGCACAATGCGGTTGCGCAAATATTTTCTCAAGCGGCACCATTTAATTGGCTAGAACCATACAAACCACGCGACCAGGTAGAAATTGTTGGCAGTGGTTTTTTCATTGATGATAAAGGTCATATGATCACGAACTATCATGTCATTGCTGAAGCCGCAAGTATCCTGGTACAAATCCCCGCCATGGGTAAAGAACAGTTGGAAATTGATATTATCGGGGTATGCCCTGAGCGAGATATTGCCATTCTCAAACTTTCTGAAACATCACTCAAAAAAATAATCTCACAAGTTGGGCGTGTTGAATTTCTAACCATCGGCGATTCAGATCATTTAAAAAGAAATCAGGCGATTTATACCCTCGGATACCCACTTGGACAAGATTCATTGAAAACAACCCAAGGAATTATCAGTGGACGCCAAGATGTCCTGGGCGATTCATTTCTCCAAATAACCGCAGCCCTTAACCCAGGCAACTCTGGAGGTCCATCACTCAACGAAGATGGAGAAGTAATCGGCATTAACACCGCTATTGTCCCTGATGCACAAAGTGTTGGTTATATCATTCCCATCAGCGATGTAAAACCAATTATTCAAGATCTTTTCAAAATGAAGTTACTGCGCAGACCAATTTTAGGCTGCGAAATGAACTATACCTCTCCCGACATGCTCCGCTATTTTGGAAACCCTGAACCAGGAGGACTCTACATTGCACGCATTTATCAAAATAGTTTATTTGATAAAGCAGGCATCAAAGAAGGCGATATGCTCTATGAAATTGGTGGGAACGTTATTGACATGTACGGCGAAACGAATGTTTCATGGTCAGAAGATAAAGTCTCATTAATTACTGTCATTGATCGTTTTAGTATGGGGCAAAAAATATCACTAACCATATACCGTAAAGGTATAAAAATTGAGGCTTCGTTTATTTTTTCTCTTTTAGAACTTCCGGCTACACGCGCTATGTTCCCAGGTTTTGAAGATATCGACTATGAAATTTTTGGCGGCATGATTGTAATGAACTTAACATTAAACCATCTATCTCGCTTTACAGAACTTGATCCATTTCTCATGCGCTTTCATCAACGAGAATATCAGTATACTCCCGAACTTCTGATCAGCTGCATCTTTGCAAACACACAATTACATAAATCTCGTACAGCGTCCCCCGGAGACCTTATTGATCAAATTAATGGCAAAGAAGTACGTACCCTTGATGATTTTCGCAAAGCGGTTGCTCAAAGTTCCGAATTTTTAACAATTAAAACTAAGAATAAAAAGTTTACCGTCCTTGAAGTAAATAAACTGTTACATGAAGAAATAATGCTTACCCAGGAATATCATTACACCACATCAAATCTTATTGGAATCCTCACCAAATAATGGAAATATGATGATCGACGCTACCGCTAAAATACTGCTATTTAATACACAGGAAGATGATCCTGCAAAATTGCTTAACCATTTTTTTACTGTAGTTAAACAAAAATTGGAAGTCCAATCGGTTGGCTGTTACTGGCTTTTCAATCAAGAATGGTATTTTTCTGGAGAACCAACATCACCTCTCAGTAAACAAATGCGCGAGATGAGTATTGCTTTGGTAAAGTCTCCTCAGGATAAACAAACAGCTTTTATTATCACCGCAAATCTAATAGAACATGGCAGCATTGGTGCCTTCATAAAAATTTATTTTCAACACCACCTGATCGGTATTATGGGATTGACCACACTCCCTAAAAATCCGGTGTTTACTACTAAAAAAACTGAGCTATCGGTTTTTGCTTATCATCTAGCAAACATATTTGCCCACGCACTCGCTTATTTCAGCATCAAAGAACATCACTATGAAATTACGCGTGGCATGGTTGCAGTAATCGAATCACTTGATGCTTATTTAAAAAATCATAGTAAAAACGTTGCGAACTATTCTCTTTTGTTGTCAAAGGAACTAAAACTTTCCCCTCAGGATACCGAAATTATTTATTATGCAGCACTGTTCCATGACATTGGCAAGATCGGCATCCCGGTAACACTCCTGCAAAAACCTGGAGCTTTAACCGCTGATGAATTTAACGTTATCAAGCAGCACCCAGAGAAGGGCGCTCACATTCTTGAGCAATTCTCTATTTTTAAGCCAATTTTACCGATGGTTTTACATCACCATGAAATGTGGGGCGGCGGCGGGTACCCAGATAACCTCAAAGGAGAGCAGATTCCCCTAGGGTCAAGGATTATTACCGTTGTTGATGCTTATGACGCCATTACCACGAATCGCATCTACCGGAAGGCACAAAAAGAAGAGCGCGCTATCGATGTAATCATCAAAAACACCCCTCAACAGTTTGACCCTACCATTGTTGAAGCATTCGTTCGGGTAGCAAAAAACCTGTAAGAGGGTTTTTTTACTTGAAAATAAGCACATATCTTATTTTTTTAATTGACAATACTTGTTAAGTACCTATAATTGGACAATCATCTATTAAGTGATTCATCGCGGGGTAGAGCAGCCTGGTAGCTCGTTGGGCTCATAACCCAAAGGTCGCAGGTTCAAATCCTGCCCCCGCAACCAAATTCAATCCATTTATTTTATCGATTCTTTGAACTGAATAAGCTTTTCCTTGAATTCACGAAGCGCCAGTAAGAACTGTTGTTGCTTCTCAAGTTGTCGGTCATCGACACATGCGCCAATGATCTTTTCAGAAGAAACATCACTATCAATAATCTCAGTCGCACATGAAAACGTATCAAGCATTGAAGATTTTATAAAATTTTCAGCCTGAACATTCTCTCCACCCCCTTCAGTAATTCCAAGTTGTTTTCGAGCCCCCGCAATGGTGTATCCTTCAAGATACAGAAGTTGTTTGATTTTGGTAAAAAGAGCAAGGTCATCTTCAGTATAAAACCGCTGACCACCGTCGGAACGGTCCGATTTTAAGTCAAACTCTTTTTCCCAGAAGCGAATAATGTATTTTTTGATCTTAAGCTCTTGAGCAAGGTCCCCAATCCGAAATTTACGCTTACTCATGCTTATGATTTGTTCTTGCATGCTCGTTTTCTCCCTTTTCTTCAAAAACCATTAACACCTGATGCTGGTGTACCACACTGCCAACCCCAATGAAAAGATTTTTGATGATTGCGTCATGAGGAGCATGTAAAATGTTTTCCATCTTCATCGCTTCTATGACAACTAAAGAGTCATTTTTATTAACCTGCTGGCCAACCACAACATTAACCGCCACCACCATCCCATCTAGCGGTGAAAGTAGTTGCGGTTTAAATACAGGGTGGATAAGTTTTTTTTCTTCAGATAGCTGTATTTTGCCAGGAGTAACATCCAGCGTAACCAGTTGTTGTTCACCAAAAAAATATACTATTTTCTTATGAGAATCCTGCGATGGTAAAAACATCACTCGATATCGCGTACCATCAACTTCAAAAACTAAGATACGTTGTTCAGCATCCCAAGAAATAATTCTTTTGTTCTTTATGTCCATTGCCGACTTTTCCAGAGCGAGATAGTTGATTGTTGCTGAACAACAGACTGATCTACCGGTAATCCATCGAAGAGCTCAAATGCTATTTCTGCAATAACCTCAAGATCTTGCGTTTGTTGTTTCTCATGAAGTAACTGTTGCATGTACATAGTATCACCAAGTAATTGAGTTGTAATTTCACCAGCTATAAATTTCTGCGATAACAAGATTGCCTGTAAAAATCCAATATTAGTTTTAATTCCAATGATATGATAATTTTTAAGCGCTTCTATCATAAGCCTTGTTGCGCCTTCGCGTGTATTATGAAAAATCACCAACTTTGACAACATTGGATCATAAAAAGAACTAATGACCATACCTTTAAAAAGATCATGTTCATGACGTATGAAAATATTTTTTGGCAGATGTAGCCCAATAATCTCTCCGGTTGACGGCATAAAGTTTTGGTACGGATCTTCGGCATAGATACGACACTCAATCGCATGACCACGTCGATTGATGGCATCTTGCGAACCAAGCTTGCCGCCTGCCGCTACCTGAATTTGCAACGCAACTAGATCAATTCCGGTAGTTAACTCTGTGATGGCATGTTCAACCTGTAAGCGCGTATTCATCTCTAAAAAGTAAAAGCTTTCATCGGGCATAAGAATAAATTCAACCGTTCCCACCGTCTTATAACCAACTGCTTGCGTGATGGTCACGGCACAGGCATACATTTTTTCCAAGGTCGCTTGGGATACAAAATTACAAGGCGCTTCTTCAATAACTTTTTGAAACCGACGCTGCACAGAGCATTCTCGTTCATAAAAATGCACCGCTCGCTCACCGTCACCAGCAACCTGAATTTCTATGTGTCGTGTTTGATCTAGATGTTTTTCAATGAGTAATATGGAAGCATCAAGCCCCATTCGCAGTGATTCAATAACAAGCTTTTCCCAAGTCGGAATAAAATCTTCATGTCGCGCCACGGAACGCATTGCTTTACCGCCACCACTCAACGGGTTTTTAATGAGTACAGGATAAAGGCTTTGCTGCTGCATCTGACTCGCAACAGTATCAAGATTATCATGCGTCACATAAAAACCAGGAATCGTTGGCACCCCAAGCGTCTCAACTAATTGTCGCGCTTTAATTTTATCCCCCATCAACGTAATTACGGATGGATCAGGACCAATCCACACCATCCCAGAATCAACTACCTTTTGCGCGAATATTCCGTTCTCAGCCAAGAATCCGTAACCAGGATGAATGGCATCAGCCTGACAGGCGAGGGCAATGTCGATAATTTCCTGTTGATTAAGATATCCAGCTAACCCAGAGCGTGAAAGTTTATAAGCCTCATCAGCTTGTGAAACAAAAGACAATGTTGCATCTTCTTTTGTGTAGATTGCTACCGTTTTAATGCCAAGCGCTTTACAGGTAATTTGAACACGTAAGGCAACTTCAGAACGATGAGCAATCAATATTTTTTTGAAAGAGTTATGTGTATTCAAGGGCTTCATCCACCATCAAGAGTCGCGCTACTTTATTTAAATCACATCGAGATAATGCACTGTTTAATCTAAACCATCGGCTATTAAGGCGAAGTTGCTCAACGATATCTGCAGCCAAGGTAAGCCTTGATAATAATTGTTTATTCTGATTTTTTTCAGGATTTTTTGCCGTCCATGCAGTCCCTCGCAAAAAGAATTCGACCACTAAACAAAATCCCTGATGAAGCTTGAAATCATTCTTGGGTAACTGTTTATTTTTTTCTGCGATGCTCGATGCTTTTGCCATGCGTGCAACATCAAAAACAATATTGCCAACACATAAAAGAACAAGCGGCAAATTAACACTCAGCTGGCGCCACAATGCAGTCTGCGGTTTACAGAGTAACTCTTGAGTAAGTCGCCACCCAGTTGCACTTGCCGCCACCAATGAGCCCATAAAAATGGCCCCAGAATTTGGACTGTCTGCCGTAAGAATCGCTGGTATATAGGCGGCTGATCGTATAATGTCGATAATTTCTTTGTTGTCTTCAGATGATAAGTCATAACCCATACAGGTAATGGCTGCGACGTTATGGGCACTTGCGAAGACGAGAATCGTGATTAACACGATATGTTTTATGTTTTGCATCAAGAACCTTTTTTTATTTAACTATCACAGCTCTATACCCGACAAAAAAAGACTTTACTTTAAAATATTATTAACAATTTTAGCTCTTGGTTACGTCATCCTCGCGAATGCGGGGATCCAGGCCCTCTTACTCTTTAAGAAAGAAGTTTTAGCAAAAGACCTGGATCCCCGCATTCGCGAGGATGACATTTCGTAGAATCAAATAACATCATAAAAATGCGATAAAATTTACCAAAACCCAGGACTTCTTCATCAAATAAAAACACAAGAACTATCATCGCCATGACGCTTAACATCAAAATGCTTCTTAATAAATTTCATGTTCCCATCAATATCCCGCAACACATCAGTGAATACGCCATAATCAAGATCAAGAAAAAGCTCGCTCAAAACTTTATATAACTGTTTCTGCTTAAGATGATTAATCACATGCTCATTCGACGTAAGAATAACTGTTTTCTTTCCTGATGCAGTCTTTTTCCAAATCTCGGTAAACTCATTGAATGGCACCATTAAATCATCTTTCCCATGGAAATAGAGTATCGGTGTGTCTGTAAGTATTGGTAAATAGTTTTCAAGGGTAATGTTGCCATCAAACTTAATACCCCATACATGACGCGCAAGAACCTGAACAACATCCTGACACCATGGACGACTCAGCGGCCACACCTTAGACCAGCCTCCTCGTTGTGGAACACAAAGCATTCTTAAGTCTTTTTTAAGTTTTGCAATGATAGACGGCAAATCATGCCAGCAACCATCAAGAATAAGTTTATCAAAGGTTTTTGGATACATCGCTTCGGTTTTGGCAAACACAAAAGCGCCATAGCAAATACCAAGGCCATACACCTGTTTATACTCTTTACCAGTTTGTTCTTCTTTCTTTTTTTTGAATCCATCAGCCACGGCAAGAACATCAAGTTCTTCTTTTTCCCCTAGGGTTAAAAGATTAGAATTAATACCAAACGTCATTTGTGAAAGTCGTGCCGACCAGTTAAATGGATTTACTCCCAACGCAGATATCAAGAGCGCGGTTACGCCACTTAAAGCCAAATTTTTACCGGTTCTTTTGTTGAATAACTTCGATTGATCGGCAGCAGCAGGATCCTGCTTAAGCAGCGCATTAAAAAGCACATATGATGCCAATGCAGCACCAAAAAAAACCGGGGTAATAAATTTCGTTGGCTTATATCCTTGACCACGAAAATCAAAGAGGACTATGTCACAATCACTAATCGTGCTTAAGAACGGTGTCATCTTTTCTCGTTCATTGGTGAACCCTTCACCAATAATCATAAGCCTATCGCTGTTACGATCAAAGTAGGTACAGGAAATCATAACCCCATCAGATGTTTTAAATGAAACCTTTTCACCCTTATTGCGCTTGTCATGCCCATATTTTAAATGACGCTCACGTACGCGCTCTGAATTCACAATAAAGTTGGTATCATAAAAAATTGATTGATTTAAACTAGCAAACTCTTTGGATGCCCAACGTTCAAGTTGCGGTGAAAGTTCTTTTAATGAATCTTCAATGGGAGGTGTTTCAAGATACGATGGAGCTCCAATAGCAAAGGCGGTTTTAATTTTGGTTCGATCAAAGGATGCAATTATTGAAGATGAAACTATTGATAACCCAAGAGAAAGTAATAATAACTTTTTTAATAACACTACAAAACCCTTTTTTAATGAATATTTACCGTCACAATCTTCGCCTAAGCGAATAAAACGCAAGAATAGCATAAACGACGGAATATGCAATTGTTTCAAATTGCATTATATTGATGCGGAGTTTATAGCTCTGGAGTAAAGCATCGGGCCGCTACGCTCCTCACCACTATCGGGATATTGGACCAATCGCCTCACGTATTAGCCGTCTGCCCCGATGGAACGAATGAAATGAGTGAGTAGAGGGGTCCTTTCTCGTCGCACCCCTCTACTCGGCCCAAGGGGCCTCCATCGGGGCGATCGGCGCTTGTCTTTGATCAACCTTACAATAAACTACCTATACACAACACTCTTCATTTGCAAAAAACCCCTATTTTTATACAATATCAGGCCCCAGTTGACAGGATTGACTTATGTCTTATACTACAAATAGTAAATATTATATACCATAAATGGATGACTACCATGAAAACGATCAAATTATTACTACTCACTGTCGGACTTATTACCGGAGCAGTCAATGTTACTCAAGCTATGCAGCAACAAATAACAATAGTAAGCGCAGAAGACTCCGCTATGCGTCGTGATGGCATGATAATTAGATATCAAACAAAAATAGACAGTTTAATTACCGCCATTTGTGCCACTATTGCAACAATGCCCTCAATTAACAGATGCAAAAAAGAGTCACTTGAACGTTTCCAAGAGCTCATAAATGTCTCAACCGATGTGCATAAAGAAGTAAAAGATCTACAGAAAAAAGGACAATTATCTATGGGAGATGGTTTTTTAGTTGAAGAAAACATAGCTGCAAAACTTTCAGAAGCTAATGCCGCTATAGAGGCAACAGAAAATAAACATGTAAATAAATTAGAAGCAGCTAGACAAGCTAAAAAATAGGCTCGGTTGTTCGAGTCTAGTATTTTTAACACCTTTTAAATGGAGATCTACTATGAAAATAATCAAATTATTACTACTCGCCGCTGGACTTGTTGCTGGGATTGTTAATGTCGCTGATGCAGGGAAAAAACGGACTAGAGCAACAGCAACTCAACAAACACTCGGAGAACTTCAAACACAAGAAGAAGCTGAACGCACAGCTATTGCACTAGAAGAAAATAAGGAGTTTAAAGAACAAACTGATGCTTTCGTACTAAACAACCTCAGAAGAATAGCTACAGAAATAGTCGCTAAAAAAGATGAATTAACAAGCAATCTTACAGCTTTAAACTTAGAAAGCAGAACAGATTTTATTCAAGAACAAGAATTGATAAGGCTTGATGCCTTATCCCTAGATGCAATAACTTTTTTTGCACAAAAATCAGAAGAGGGTTTATCACTAGCAAGGACTTTTGGAAATAAAAAATCCGATGAGCTAAACCAATATTTAATAGATTCTTTCATGCCCACAACAGTCTCATTTTTCACAGCTACAGTAACTACCTCAAATCAATTAATGAATCATCTTCTCAGATTTGGCATACTTGACCTAGGAATAGTACAACAGTTACAAGCATCAATGCCTCCTGAAAATTGCGAAGCGCGACTTAACTTGATAATATCTTTTCTCAATAATGCCACCACGCTTTCATCAAAAGAGATCCCCACAGAAACAAGCTGTACTATTTGCATGGAGACTTGTAATGGCAATGAAAATCAAAAGCCCTGCATTAAACTTAACCCTTGTGCTCATATTTTTCATAAAGAATGTATCAGGAATTGGCTCAAAGAAAACTTAGCATCAAGCAGCTTCACTTGCCCAAACTGTCGAACTGAACCGCAACAATAAACCAACTAACCACCTTTTAAATGGAGGTCTACTATGAAAATGATCAAATTACTTCTACTCACCGCCGGACTTGTTGCTGGCGTTGTTAATGTCACTGAAGCTATGAAGCGAACGCGAGTAGAAGCTAACTCAACACTCGCGGAACTTCAAACACAAGAAGAAGCTGAACGCTTTAAACTCTTACAAACACAATTAGTAGCAGCAGAAGAAATATCACGCGCTATGCTCTTAGAACAAGAAGCATTAATCACCAGTAGCCACAAAGAAGAAGCATTAGCTAATGAAGCGATAAGGATAGCAACACTACTTCGTGACCAGGCAATTACACTTTCAACCGATGCAGAAACTTTCAATATTACTGTGCGTGAAGAACTTATTCCCCAAGAAGAAATGGCTATCATACAAGAACGCATTCAAGGATTTTCTGCTTTTTACAATCAACAAACAACACGGTTAGAGAAAATTTCAACGGCAATATCAACACTATTTGAAGCTGGCGAGATGAGCGAACAGCAACATAACAATCTGCAACAACTTTTTTATTCCATAGTTCCACCCATCGATGGACTATGTGGACAAATTATGCAATCCGTTATTCAACAATTAGTCACACATTTATTCAAATTTGATGTCCTTGAATTAGGCACTGCACCAACAGAAAACGCAACATGTACCATTTGCCTGGATACAGAAAGCTATACTAATTGGGTTAAATTAGGTTCATGTGGACATACTTTTCATAAAGAATGTCTTCAAAATTGGTTGCCTCAAAATTTTAGTTGCCCAAATTGTCGCGCTGAACCAAAACAAACGAACTTAGAATAGTTTTACTGAGCCCCGTTAACTCGGGGCTTAATCTTTTTAAATGGAATCTAATCATGAAAACGATCAAATTATTACTACTTACTGCTGGACTTGTTGCCGGCGTTGTTAATATCACTGATGCTATGAAGCGAGAACGAGATAAAGCTTCTGAAGAAGATACAAAGAATCGCGAAGAACTTCGAAGACTCGAACTTCTAGAGCAATCTGTACGAGAAGAAATTATACGTCAACACGAAGAACAGTTAAGAAGATTAGAGCGCGAAAGCCAAGACAAAAAAAACGACAAAAGAACACAAGAACTTGAATCGATAGAAAGTTCTGCACGACAAGAATTAGCACTTCAACACAAGTCTCGCCTCGCAATATTTTTGCATAACGCACAAGAAGCAAGAAGATGTATTGTAGTCGCTCAAAGACAACATTCTGTACTCGTTTTAGTAGAGCCTACAGATCGAGTAGCAAGAACGCTATGGAACGATTCTATCGGCAGTAATTTGCATCCATCACAAATTGTACAACGTCGACAACCAAATAATGTAGCAGAAGAACAAAATAGATTCTTTGCCATTTTTGAACAACAAATGCAACTTGATTTGGCAGCGTTAAACAATTTTTTTCGTTTCGCACACCAAGCATTCCCAACCGAATCAGCTGAAGACCGTCACAATAGAATTGAGAGATTTTTAAATAGGTTGCCATCAACGCCTCCTACTGATAACAGTGCTTGCTCAGTTTGTTTAGAAAATCCTACCGAAGCTCCTGATGGATGGATTACATTAACCTGTGGACATAATTTCCATAAAGGCTGCCTCTTAGGTTGGCTAATGCAGAATGAAACTTGTCCTATCTGCCGAGGAGAAGCACAATCGCAGGCAGGTACCAGGCGATAAAAAAATAATAATCAAAATGGGGGGACCCATGATGAGCACTGTCAAGTTATTACTACTCGCCGTAGTACTTATTACCGGAGTTACACCGGTAAACACAATGCTTGTCATTGCCATAGAGCCCCCACTGAAGAATCTCCAAAAAAGCGTCAACGACTAGACCAAAAACTCACCGCGAATACCTCTCAACAAGTTGTTAATAAAACTCTTAAATATCTCGAGCGAAGAGCATGTTAATCAGGAAAGAAGCGTCATCGAAGACCGTTATGATTTTGTCACAAATATCATCGACATTTGCGCAAGCCCTGTATTAAACGACATTAAAACAACATTAAGAAACGGGTTAAAAACCCTTATTAATCACGATTTTTATTTTGGCATTGTTAATTTAGAGACAATAAAAAACTATTATTTTCATACAGAATGCGTTAAACAATTAGCGCTAACAAATGCCGCTCGTCCAACCTGTCATCAAGAACAAGAAAAATTTTAGGAGTTATTGTGAACACTATAAAAATATTCTTACTCTTAAGCTGCTTAACAGCTGGATTCACCAACCCTGCTAACGCCATGCAGAGCAAAAAATCTACACATCAAAAGCTTTCGCCAACTCAAAAACTTGAGTCCAAAAAAATATCCGTAACTTGTTTACATGAAATTGCAGTAATACTTGTACAAAATTTAGAAGCGGAATTTAAGACAAAAGGCGCAACGCAAAACTCAACACGAGGCGCTTATTATGAATGTGAAAAAAACCTTAATGAAATTTTAGCCGATCTTTCAAAAATAAAGATAAACCAAAAGAACCCGGACCTTGGCCTTCTTAGAACAGAAATTATTAGTACCATTAATACCTTAAAAAGATACATAGATAAGAACATTACATCGCTTTCTCAACAGTTTTGTATGTTACCGCAAAGATAGCCATATACTTGAACAAAAAAACACGGTCCCCTTAATAAAACCAATTAAATTCCACATCCAGAACAAGCTTACGCTTCATAACAAAACTTCTCTTTTGTCTTAGCAAAATAAAAAAAATTGCTAAAATAACATTCTTTGGATCTTTATCAATCGAAGGAATGTTATGAAAAAATTAATGCAACTCCTGTTTCTCGCTTACCTAACAACCTGTTTGAATGATACAGCACAGGGGATGCAACCAGGTAGGTCAGGAAAAAGGCTTCCCCCTCTCGATGAAACATATTTTCTCGCTCCATGGCAAAAATCAGGACCATCACGACCAGTAACCGGCAAGAGAACCGGCTACCCCAGTCGTCTTCCAAGCAGGAGTAATCCACTCGTTCCGCGAGAATATTCTAAGCGCGCTGACAATAAACTTATTCGTTCGTTACAACATCTACTATTTGCTGACCTCAAGGTAGAAGATATTATCGTTAACCAAGTTTTAATTAATCTTTCCGTGAATAATTGTTTTGAAATAACGATACATGTCACCAACAAACGAAGCAGTGATGTAAGAAAACTATACATAGAAACAGATAAAATAATCGAACGTTTTCTCAACGAACTTAATAAGCTTAACGAATCCGACAGCCAATACTCATCACAGTTTGAGATTTATAAAACTATTTATGCATAAACCAATAAGGATTAGAATGAAGAAACTAACAAGCTTACTGCTAGGAATCTCTCTGACATTATTACCTACAATCATTGTGGAAAGCATGCAAAGACCAAAGAGCGCTATTCCTCAAGGTGACGAAAGAGAAGATTTCCCTCAAGGCAGTAAAAAAACATCACTCTATGGGAAAAATGCACAGACAGCAAAAGAATTCCAACATCGTTCAAGCTTAAGAACCTTTCCCGTGAAAGATTCTCGTGAATCTCAAGAAGAAGTAGCTATACAACAGATTCAACAAGCTGTAGGCGTCATTCTTGCAGGGTCTGGAGTCGTACTAAATACCGTACAAATATATGAAACCTATATTTCCATTGATTTAATCATCACCCGACAAAATGCCTGTAGCAATCGAAGAATGTCGTTCGACGCCCAAGAAAAAACTTACAGGTCAACTATTTTACCAGGTTTAGAGACGGCAATTAGAAAAGCATTGGGCGCAAATACACGCATCACCTCAACCTTTAGATAGGGGTCATGGTGAAAAAATTAACAAGCCTATTTCTTGGGCTTACCCTAACATGTTTACCAATAACCATTATACAAAGCATGCTAAGGCCTGAAAGTGGCGGCAAAAGAACATTTGGAGATAAACCAACAGAGGAGTCAGATAGCAGCTCAATTCGCCCTCAAAGTCGACGCCATCTGTATCAACCCTGTGCCGATACAGACCTGCTGCGTCAATACGAGCCTCCTTTAACAAACGCTCCAACACTTGAAACCATTGTTCGTAAAATTCTTGAATGCCATTTCGAAGTCAATCTAACGCATATAGATGACACATCGGACAGCACTATCTCCATCGAATTAATTGTCTATCAACATAGCATATCCAACAGAAATCGAACAAAATCATATACGGAACAAAAAAAAGATTTTGAACGTAATGACTTAGGAACACTAAAACAAAGAATCATAGAAAACATTCAAAAACTTCGTAATGAACCAAGAAATATTCAATTTAGTATAACTTTTGAATAAGGATTTCAATGAAAAAATTAACACTCTTGCTTAGTATCGCTACAACTATCGCTTCAATCAATATTTCCCTTGGTATGATACCCCAAGACTATAGCGTTAGCGATTTTGAACCTGGAGGCAAAAAACAGTTTTCAAATACAAAACAACCAGACAGCCAAGACTTCCCATCTACATGCAAAAAAACATTCTTAAAAATTCCTGGAAGCGCTATTAACCGGCAAGGATTAAATAAACTTGAAAACTTAATTATAAATTATGTAGTCGAAAGCATTCAAGCTGATGGATATAGTAAATTTGGCATAACTCAAATAAATTACCTAACAATAGGCAGGCAAAACAACGAATGTTGCATTTTTCTTTCTGTGGGCGCAGATCAAACAATATTTTCTTCTGACATCTACAATCAAATGAAAGATCTTATCCTCACATATATTCGCCAATATCTTCCTAACATCAAAATAACGTTATCTCTAAGTACCAACTAAACCGCTACTCGCCAATTTCAACTTCGTTCTCTTTGATTTCAAGCTGCTCACAAAGCGCCAACGCCTTAGTGAGCAGTATTTCTTTTTTATCACAAACTTCCGGCTTTGCTGCCAGATAATTAGAGAGAAGCGTCTTAAAATCCATATCGATTTTTAACTGCGTTCGTTGTTGCCGTACGACAACGCCATGCACGGGAACGACCCCGGCAAGATACTGTGCTGAAGCACAAACACGTTGAATTTCAAGCAGATCAACTTTATCCGTTTGACCGATGGGAATATGATAAATAATTTTAACAATCGCACCTTCAATTTGGTACTCACTAATTTTTTTGACAACCTGCTCGGTCTGACCACTTTCAGCATTAAGCGTCAGCTCAATCTGAATCATAGGACGTGTTTTTACTTTAATAAACTCATACGTACAACGCTCCATACCTGTTTTAGTCGGATCAATGATTACCCGACAAAAACCTTTTTCTTCTTTTCGTTCACCAAAATCAATGCGCTCGATTGAACCGGCGTAAACAATGGCAGGGTAGCCTCCTTCGTTAACATTTTGATGCCGATGCAAATGCCCAAGTGCCACATAATCAAATGGCTCAATGGCAAGCTGTGACGGCAAGAAAACCGCATCAGTCCCGAAGATAGCACATTTTTCAGACCCCGAAAAAATCCCTTTACTCACCGTCAAGTGCCCCGCAAGAATGTTTGGAATTACTGGATCAAGCGTTTTAGCAAGTGTTTGAATAATATCACCAACGCGCGCTGACAAGTACAAAGCAACTTCGGCATTATCTTTAAACCGATGACTTTCATTGGCAACTAAGGTGTTACGGGTAGGCCAAGGAATTCCCACAATGTTAACCGGTCCACTTTTTGTTTGAATGGTTCGCGCCTCAGGTTTTGAAAAAACGTGAAACCCATCCAGCGGCAAGTACCCAAAGACATCAAGAGCATTCGCTTTACCAAAACTCAATGGATGATCATGATTCCCCACCATGATGGCGACCGGAATATTGGCTAAGTAAAGCCTGAACAATAATTGTGCTAAAAGTTTTTGCTGTGTTGGTGTTGGATAGGCGGTTTTGTAGGCATCCCCACAAAGCATGAATAGATCAATATTTTCTTGAATCGCTTGGTCTATACAGGATGAAAGAGCTCCATGAAAATCGAGAAGACGGGAGTGGATTCCCGTCTTCGCATCAATCTTTCCGTAATTTTCAACGCCAAAATGTACGTCTGCGGTGTGAAATAGCGTTATCATAAATTCTTTATATCGTCTGATCGTTACTCGTTTTTACGGCGCCTTGAAAATTGAATTTTTTCATGTCCTCATTTTTTTTTTGATCGATTTCTTCTTCGCTCTTAAATGAACAACATCCATCACACTTTTTTCCAGACTGCTGCCGATGAATAATTTTATGCGCATAATTCAATTTATTTTCTTGTTTTGCTCGTCCAATGGCAAGCCCTTGTGATGGAACATCTTCGGTAATAGTTGAGCCTCCAGCCGTATATGCTCCTTTGCCGATGTGAAGCGGTGCAATTAAGGTATTGTTGCTCCCAATGAATGCATTATCTTCGATAATGGTTTGCATTTTTTTAGCACCATTAAAGTTACAAATTATCGTTCCCGCACCAATATTAACCGATTGACCAATCTCAGCGTCACCAAGATAGGTAAGATGTTTTGTTTTGGTATGATCACCAATCGTTGTTTTTTTAATCTCAACAAAATTGCCAATACAGACATCGTTGCCAATATTTGCATGTTCTCTGACACGGGCAAACGGCCCAATTTCAACTTCATTACCGATCACACTGTCTTGAATCACTGAGTGCGAAAAGATAGTAACATGATCCCCAACAATCGTATTTTCAACAATAGTAAATGCACCAATGAAGCACTCTTCGCCAATTTTTGTATTACCAAGCAAATGAACTCCGGTCCCAATAAAAGAGCCCGGCGAAATTTCAACATCAATATCGATATGAATACTTTGCGCCAACTCAAACCTCACCCCACGCGCCATCCAATGCTTAATAAATTCAGAACGCTTAATTTGTTCGACACTCCACAATTCTTGTAAGTTATTAACGCCACGCACATCATCAAATGGTACTTGATAAGTATCAATAATAAGACCTTGATCACATGCCATTTTAACAAGATCAACTAGATAAATTTCACCGGTCTCAGGATTTTTTTGTAACTTATTAATATTACTTTCTAAGAAACTTTTGGTAGCAACATAAATACCTACATTGATTCTATTGATAGCACGTTGATCTTCAGTACAGTTTTTTTCTTCGACGATTTCAATTTTGCCATCTTTTTCAAGAATGCGACCGTACCCGGTTGGATCAATAACCATGGTGGTACAAAAGGTAAGCGCTGCATTGGTTTCTTTATGCTGTAGAATGAGATTGTGAATAAGTTCTTTAGGCACAAGTGGAGTATCGCCATACATAATTAAAATATTTTCTTCTACCCATGTTGACTGCGTACACGCAACCGCATGACCGGTTCCTAATTGCTCTTCCTGAATAACAAAGTCAACTTGAGGAATGTTTGCATTTTCTATCTCTACTTGAACTTCATCCGCCTGATAGCCAAGCACAATGGTCATTGGAATACGTAAAGACTCTAAAACTTTCAGTGGATAAAGAATCATACTGCGACCGCAAATATTAAATAGCAGTTTCGTTTTTTTAGTCTTAAACCGCGTCGCCTTCCCCGCGGCTAATACGATGGCTTGCGCCCCCAATTGATCATTTCTGTTTTTCACGGAAGGCCTCCTTTGGATGGTAGGTTTTTATTAAAAAATTGTTTGTTGCTAGACAAAAAGCTGAATTTTATTTACGTTCTGCTCACAGTAAAGTTATAAGGGAAAAGAAAGAGAACGTAAATAATTTTGCAAAAAAGTTAAATAATCCTTGATATTTACCGCAATTATCTCGCTCTTAATGTAAATCTTTGAGGCCTTCTGGAGGGATGGCTGAGTGGTTGAAAGCGACCGCCTCGAAAGCGGTTATTCCGCTAAAACGGAATCGCGGGTTCGAATCCCGCTCCCTCCTATTCTATCTTTCCTCATTCTTTTGTTCATATCGATGTCATTGTTAATTAAATAAAAATCGAAAAGAGAGAGTCATGAAAACACCCATAAAATATTTGATGATCATCATCGTTACACTTTCCGGCAATAAAACGTATTGTTCACAAGAAACATCCTTAATCACCTGTCAAAATAAAAGTAATAGCGCACTTAAAACACTCCTTGTCATCGTTGGCAATGAACCCATCTTAAAACAGGTCGCTCACATTGCAGCCTTTGATCTTGCATTTACCGATCAACTTATCCCTGAAGTTAAATGTGCCACCGAAGTTGTTAACAGAAAGATGATGAAAAAATTTTTTGAGGAAGATTATTCACTGTGCATACAACTCAAAGTAATTTCAATGAAAAAAAATAAAGAAATTGTTGGCGTTAATGTCAAAGACACCGAAACCGGCGAAACGCTATTTGAGAAATCTTTCCCATGCACCGCAAAATCAATCGCATTTGATAGCCATAAAATCGCATTTTCATTAATACCTGAACTTACCGGACATCCAAGCACCGCTCTGAGTAGCCTTGCCTACTGTGAACAATATCATCCAGGTGAAAAAAGCATTTGCGTAGCCGACTACTCATGCTTTACCAAACGCGTCATTCTAAAAGATAAAGCATTAAATATCGCCCCGGCTTGGCATACCAACACTGAACATCTTTTTTACTCACGCTTCACCAAACGTAACAGCCAACTTCGCTGTTACGATTTCACAACCAATAAATCTAAAATTCTATGCTCATATGATGGCATTAACATGCAACCAAGCTGTTCACATGATGGCAAACAGGTAGTACTTAGTATGTCAGGAAAAAGAGGCAACACCGAACTGTATCTTTATGATCCACGCCTTTGCAAAATGGCCGGCAAAAGAGTTTTTAAACAACTCACCAAAAACGGTGGTAGTAATGTTTCGCCATGTATGATGAAAAATGGCGACGTTATTTTCTGTTCAGACTTTGAAACCGGCTCCCCACAAATTTACCTTCTCAAAATTGCAACCGGCGAAACGAAAAGAATTACTAGCAGAGAAGGTTATTGCGCTGGCCCATCATACCATGAAGCAAGTAACGCCGTCATCTACACGAGATTACTTGATGGCATTTTTCAACTATTTAGTGTTAACTTAAGCGATAAGCACCCAAGAGAACGTCAATTAACTAATTCATCAGGGGATAAACTCGATCCATCATGGTCCCCATGTGGCCGCTATGTTGCATTTACGTATGATTACATTGATTCCATAACAAAAAAACGCGTACCGCAAGTAGCCATGCTTAACTATCATAGTGGCACGATACGTATTCTCACTAAGGATCCTGTCCCTAAGAGCTTTGTGACCTGGACTGGCCGCACACATTATCATTGTTAAAAACAGCTTTGTTGGTCTATTTCACCTAAGGACTAGCATTCAATCATTTTATTTATTAAAATAAGCTATTAATTATCTCGTTGTTATCAATTATTTTGGTCCATTTGACAAAAAAACTGAGGGGTTTAATCCACATGAAACACTTTAAAAACATGTACTCCAGAAAAAAAAATAATTTCCCTTCAAAAGGCCCTAACGGCTTGTGGGTTTTATTACTACTTATGACAGCAGGAATTTTATATCTTCTGTGGCACAACAGTAAAGACATCAATATAGAATCAGTTACTTATTCAAAACTTATTTCTTCGGTACAAGAAGGCAAAGTAAAAACCATTAAAGTACAAGATCAACGCGTTGATGGTATTTACCAAGATGGTAAAGCATTCTCAACCTACATTGTGCCAACCGAAGGTTTTTGGGAGCTTCTCGTCAGCAAAAAAGTTGATGTAGAAATTTTTCCTCTAGAAAAACAATCATGGGGAGCGTATCTCTTTATCTCGCTCTTACCTTTCTTGCTTATCATGTTGTTCTTCTATTTTAAACAAGGACAAGGTGGCGGCGGTGGCAATAAAATATTCAGCGTAGGAAAAAGCAAAGCCAAACTTTTCGCTCCAAATTCCGTTCAAATAATGTTTAAAGATGTTGCTGGTGCGCATGAGGCAAAGGAAGATCTCAAAGACATTGTCGACTTTCTTAAAAGCCCCGACCGCTTTGATAAGCTAGGTGCAAAAATTCCTCGCGGCATCTTGCTTAGCGGCGCTCCTGGTAATGGTAAAACATTACTTGCAAAAGCGGTTGCTGGCGAAGCACATTGCCCGTTCTTTAGCATTAGTGGTTCGGACTTTGTTGAAGTTTTTGTGGGAGTTGGTGCATCTCGCGTACGTGATTTATTCCATCAAGCACGTAAAAATGCTCCGTGCATTGTATTTATTGATGAAATCGATGCCGTAGGACGTCAACGCGGCGTTGGCCTTGGTGGCGGCAATGACGAACGTGAACAAACCCTTAACCAATTATTAACGGAAATGGACGGTTTTACCACCGATCCAGGTACGGTTATCATCATTGGCGCAACCAACCGACAAGACGTTCTTGATAAAGCATTATTGCGCCCTGGACGTTTTGATCGTATCATCGAAGTTCCTTATCCTGACATTACCAGCCGCGAAGAAATTCTTCGTGTGCATATTAAAAATGTTAAAGTTTCACCGGAAGTTGATTTACATAAAGTTGCACGTGGAACCCCTGGTTTTAGTGGGGCTGACTTAGCAAACCTTATCAATGAAGCAGCATTGTTAGCTTCTAAAAGAAATGAAGAAACAGTATCTATTGCAGCGTTTGAACAAGCGCGCGACAAGGTTATGTTAGGCGCAGAACGTAAAACCATGATATTTACCGAAAAAGATAAAGAAATGACCGCGTATCATGAAGCTGGTCATACACTTTTAAACCTTTTACTTCCGGATACCGATCCTTTCCATAAGGTAACCATTATCCCTCGTGGTAAAGCACTTGGCGTTTCATGGTCACTCCCTGAACGCGATAAATATTCCCAAACTAAAACTGAAATGCTATCACGTATTACCGTCTGTTTTGGCGGTCTACTCGGCGAAAAATTAACCTTCAACGAGCAAACAAGCGGCGTATCCAACGACCTACAACAGGCTACCCGTATCGCTCGTGCCATGGTGCAACGCTTTGGGATGTCTGACTTGGGACCAATTGATTTCCATCAAGAAACTGACACCTACCCCCAAACCAAAGAGATTTCTGAGCGTACTTCTGAACGAATTGATCAAGAAGTTGAAAAAATTATGAAAGAATGCTATGAGAATGGTAAGAAGCTAATCACTGATCATATGGACAAATTTAAACTCCTTGCAAAAATGTTACTTGAAAAGGAAACATTGCTTGCACAAGAGGTCTATACCCTCCTTGATATCACACCACGATCAAACCATACATTTTAGGGGCTTTTAAAATACAAACTTTTTTGCTACTATGACATTTTATTACATTAATTTCCGATGGCTTATGAAAGGATATAGGCAACATGGCTAATATTTGCGCTATCTGCGATAAACACCCACGCACTGCTAATAACGTGAGTAATGCTAACAATAAAACCGTTCGTTGGGTATATCCAAACGTTCGTGTTATGCGATTTACCTTAAAAGGTCAACGCGAAGTACACCGTTCAGCAGTTTGCACCAAGTGTGTTAAAGCTGGAAAAATTGAAAAAGTAGTATAACTAATAGACTAACAGAAATATAAGAAGGTTCTAGCCCATGGCAAATATTAAATCTGCTGCGAAACGCGCTCTCACTAACGAAAAAAGCAATGCTCGCAATGTTGCTCGTAAATCTGAAATCAAAACCGCTACAAAAAAAGTTATGGCTGCTCTTGCAGACAATAACCTTGTTGAAGCGAAAGAACTTTTAAAATCTGCTGAATCAAAAATCGCACGCGCATGCGGCAAAGGTGTTTTAAAAGACAACACTGCTTCACGAAAAATCAGCAGACTTGCAAAACGAGTCGCTGCTGCGCAATAAATAAGACAAGAATAAGCGTAGTATAAATCTTAACGGCTTTTTTAAAGGGGAAAGTTGAAGATATGAAGAACGGAGAGCTTGTTGTTATTGTGGATTCTGTTGAAGATGCCGTAAAGTTTTACACTGAGCGCCTTGCATTTGATATCGCGAACTTACAAATCGATACAGAAAATCCACACCAACTTGGGTATGCACACCTACGCAAAGGAAAATGTTCGGTAATCTTTAGAAAACCAAACGTTCAGGAATTTGCAGAATTTACCTTTATTAAACGCTGTTCAAGTCGCTGCGTCGTTTTACAAGTCGACATGAAAAACGGGCTTGATAAATACTTCACCAAGTGTGAGAAAAAAGACGTTGTTGTTATCCAAGAGCCTCGTGAAGTTACACCTGGAGTGCGATCATTCGTGATCGCTGATCCATTCGGCGTAAAGTTAATCTTCACTCAAGCAACAAGCACCAATAAACCTCTTGATTTAAACGCATTTGGTGTACAGATTCAAAGAAACAACTTAAGTAATCGTCAAGATGCTGAAAAAGCGTATCTTGAACAAATCGCAGTACAACTTAAAAGATTTGGCGTGTTGCGTCGAGCCTCAAAGAAATATGCTAAAACAAGAATTAAAGAACTTGTAGTAGCGGCGAATAAAAAATAAGATTCTATTTAAAAAGGGCAGAGACAATCTCTCTGCCCTTTTTAACATTATTTCAAAACTCTTCTCTTAAGTTCTTCAGGATCCTTGATCCCTTCTTCCAACTGAATCTCATACGCTTGCTTAAGTATCACACCCATTGCAGGGCCGGGCGGCATATCATCAAGCAGATCTCTTCCTTGAAGCACCGGTGGTTCAGGCTTATAGGTCACCTGTGCTTGTTCAGCTTTTTCAAGAAATTCATCCAGTTCTTTAAAGGAGCTTTCAAGTGGCTCAGGACCATTTTTATTTGTTCCACGACAATCGGCTAATGCAAGCAATGCAAGCTGATACATAGAAACATCGGGTGAAAGTTGTGATGCAAGCCGCTTGTACGCTGCAGCTTTTGCTTTACCTATAACCAAGGCAAATGGACGCATGTGATACAACACAAACTTACTAACCGCGTTGATTAAATAATGATCATGGGTAAAACGATACAATAGACGCTGCGCCAATGGCACACCTTCTTGGTCATGCCCATAACAACGCAGCTGCTCATCAGTAGTCGTTGCCTTCCCTAGGTCATGACACAGCGCAGCAAGTACCAGATATAATTTTTCTTGTTCATCACGGTAACTGAGTTCGGCAGCCGCATCTACCGCCTGCATGGTATGCTCAAACACATCACCTTCAGGATGATAAGCAGGATTTTGTTTAATCCCGATCAGAGCATGAAGCTCAGGAAAAAGCTCCTGGAGGCGCCAAATTTCAGCTAACCAACGAAACCCCAATGACGGACGTCGTGATTTTAGAATTAATTTTTTGATTTCTTCTTCAATACGCTCACGCGCAATCGGATTTTTAGTATAGACGTCATGAAGATTCATGGTTATACAAAGCTGTTGAAGCTCGGCATCAGGGATCATTTCAAAACGCCCAATGAACTGCATCACACGAAAAAACCGTAATGGGTCTTCAAGAAAAAGAGTGGAATCAACGGCAGATAATTTTTTATTTTTGATTGCGTCAAGACCACCATATGGGTCAACAATCACCATCGAAGTAGATTCACCATCAATGACATCGTTAAGATTAATTCCCATAGCATTCATCGTAATATCGCGTCGCCGTGCTGCTTGTTCAAAGGTCATAGAAGGGTCAATATCAACCGTTGGCTTACGTCCCAGGCTATCACGTCGTGGCAATGACCAGTCAACATCAAGTCCATGGATACGAAACACGCCGAACTGTTTTCCAATCAAGCTAACTTCACCAAAGCGCTCCAGCACCGCCTGAACTTTTTCAAGTGACTGACCATGCACTTCGATATCAATATCTTTAATATCAATTCCCATCACCAAATCACGAACACAGCCACCAACTAAATATGCTATGGCACCCTGTTCTTTTAATGCTTTTAAGATGGGAGTTAGTGGAGAAATAAGAGTGAGAAGTAATGTATTATTTTTCATAGTATTCATTTTATCGTTGGTAATCGCTTAAGGCAACAAAACACAGAACTGTTTTACCAGTCGCTTAACATCATTCCCCAGCGGCTCAAAAAAAATTTCGTCGGCCGCTTCAACCACCTTCATTACCTTCTTAAGTTTTTCAAGCCCACGAGAAGTAAGTTTTGGATATTTCGCCCGTTCATCGCCTTCTTTACGAATACGTGTAATTAATTCTTTTTTTTCAAGGCTACGTACCACTTGCGAGGTCATCGTCACATCACATGCAGCAAACGATGCAAGATCTCGCTGTGATGCCACTGAACCATCTTTTGCTAAGTACCCGATTGCAGCAAGTAAGACAAATTGTATATGGGTCAAATCGTGAGGAGCAAGAGCCGCTTCAATGTTACGTTTCCACACAAAGTACACACGCCACAACAAAAATCCTGGACTATCATTCGCGGTTGGGTAGGCAGAAAGTTCTTTAAAATCAATAAACTTTAACATCACTTACTCATCCTAATTTTTTTCATATTTTTTGGATTACTTAATGAACCATCTATGCGTGCATATAATTCATAAGGCTCAAAAAAACGTTTTAAAACTCCACTTTCACTACCAAACTTAACACAATATTCAGACTTATTTTGAGTTAGGTTAAAACAATCTTTGTTATCAAAGATTGTTTTTCTAAGAATAAGAATGACATAAACACAGTCGTAAACACATACTTTCTTTAATGATTGCAAGTCACTCATCGCGGAAAAGCACCTTTTACCATCTAAAATAACATTACTATCATTA
>CAYHBO010000001.1:30900-95213 GCA_964354855.1 uncultured Pseudomonadota bacterium
GTCACTCATCGCGGAAAAGCACCTTTTACCATCTAAAATAACATTACTATCATTATTCCACTCATCCACAGGACATAACGTAAAAATTTCTGTTCCATCAAGAACTCTCTGTTCACATTCTAGCTTTATAACCACAGGCTGATGGTTACTATGTGGCGAAAATCGACGATGACCTCGTTGCATAGAATAAACCTGTGCCTGCACAAGAACCAATATTATAAGAAAAAATAGATAATTTGTCCTACGCTGCATTCGGAACCGATTTAAACAATTGAGAAAACTTATGATCTTGAATCGCTTTACAACAAAGGCTTTCTAATGCAATCAAATCACAAATAGAAAACGGAACTTCGGGGCCCCTTTGAGTATCTTTTGCACGAAACTGATACGTTTTTTCGTCTTTTGAATCGACTACTCCATACTTACCCAACTCATTTACTGCTACTTTTATAACAACAAAAACACGTTCATTGTTCTCTTCCTCATGTTTAGCTAAACATGATTTCCACCCACTCTCTTCAATAAAAATTATTGAATCTTTTTCTTCTCCAAAAGGCTCCAAATACCCTCTAGTTTCATAAATCTCAATAATTTTTTTAGGAAGAATTTTGTAAAGACATTCTGGGAATTCTGCTCTAGGCTGCATAGCAATCAATCCCGATCGCATGACAAATAATAAACAAAAACCTAACATTAATTTTTTAATCTTCATCGAATAAACCCTTCATAACAAAATCGCTTAGGAATCCAATATCCCTTAAGAAAATAAGCAACTCTTCCTAATGTATCTAGCTCGTATTCCAAAGAACACCCAACAGATTTCATCTCTTTTAATGACACTAAATATCGGCTTTCTTTCCAGTGGACACTTTCTTGTTCTGTGTACAGGCGTGTACGTCCACCAATGATGTAAACATCATACTCAAGCGCTGAATGTGACGGGATAAACGTCACTCCATTAGGATTATCACAAACAAGAACATCTCGCGCCTTGCCATTAATTTCGTTTTTGAACTGAATCCACACTGGAACCTTAGTTGCTTTAATGTAAAGCAAAGGCAGATCTTGGTACTGCATCGCAACCAACCCATCTTGAGCCCCAACCAGCAATCAAATAATCATCAAAATTTTATGCACACCTTACATTTAAACTCCCTTGTAACCCATATCTTTTGTTATAAGAGAAAAATCTTGAAGCGAGATAATAAAGCAACCGCGGCGAAATGGGAAGCCCCAGTGCTGCTTATTTTTTATAAAGGTTAATTCATTAATCAATGGTTCGATAGAAATGTCCTTAATTTTCTTGAATGCTACGTCACGTCGCCAGGGAATAAAATCATCACTCATCTTGAATTGATAAGGCTCACCTTCTTGCACTTGTCCCAATGCGGTAAATTTTCGGTACGGCGTTTTTTCACCAAAAATTTCTACGGGAGAGTAGTACAAAACCCAGTCTCCTGGCTTGATTCGTTGCAAGGGGCCACATTTACCATGGCACACTTGCATGATGCCCGCCTTAACCCCAAGTCGCACATGTTCGCGACTTGCAACCGCTATCCAATAAGACGTCATACAGGCTCCTCAGGCCAAAACACTCTAATGCGGTGTCCATCTGGATCAAGCGCAACAAAAGTACGCCCGGCTTCATCAGTTGTTGGTTCTTGCGCCATTGAAATACCAAGGCCACGCCATTTACGATATGTATCGTCGACCTCTTTTTCAGCAAACGCAATCTCACTTGCTCCTGGAAGCCCGGTAACTTTTGGCATCGCAGTAACCGCTGACCACAAGCCAAGGCTTATCCCATTAGGCATCGTAAACATCACGAATGTTGCTGATTCCTGTGTCGGCTCAAGATTTAAAAGACGCGCATAAAAGTCACCACTGATTAATGGATCTTTTACAAACAAAATAACAAAGTTAAGTGATTGAACTGACATAACAAGCCTTTCATTTTAGTAGTTATTAATATTATATGTATACATACTATAATAATGGATTTTGAGAATTACGTCAAATGGGGCGCTTAGCCGCTCGTACCCCTCTACTCACTCGTTCCATCGGGGCGAACGGCATTTTAAAAAAGGCCCCCTTCTTTTTTTATGCATATATGCTAAAATGCAACCCTAGCGTTATATAATCACAAAACAAAGGAGCCTCCATGAAGAAATTATTAACCCTACCTTTTCTCCTCTCATCATTACACGCACATACATTAACTCTTAACCCGACCGACACAAAGCCAACAAAAATTGACCCTCTTTCAAAAATCACCGTAACCAGCAAGAAAGCAATTGGAAAAAAAGACAAAGACTGCAAATCAGCTTTCAGCTTTAGTTATCAAGGGGATGTAAAAACAACTTTTGCTGACGGCAGCACTATAACCTCTGATCAACTTGATATCGCCATTGATAAAGATGCTATCTCCACAAATAATGTTGTTTCTTCTCTTACCAAAGAAATTAAGCATGATGCTACATCACAACTTAAAAAAGTTTCTTTTTTACGCAACGTATCCATCAAACATAACAAGCAAGTTATCTTAGCTGATCGTGTCGAACTAGATCCACAAAGACGCTGTTGTATACTTCAAGGAAATGTCTCGGTTACTCAAAGTAAAACAAAGGCATCCGATGTTCCTATCAGTTTAAAAAGCGACCAAGCGGTTTTATCACTTGATTCAGGCACCGTTACCTTTTTGGGTTCAAGCATGAAGCCAGTAAGTACCGTCATCAACGTAACCGATGTTAAAATTTTTGATAAATTAGATAAGCCAAAGAAAAAAAAGCGTGAACAAAATACATCTCCTACCCGCGCATGAAGCTCAGAAGATTGCTGCAGGGGAAGTTATTGAACGGCCCGCACATATCATAAAAGAGCTTCTTGAAAATGCGCTGGATGCAGGCGCCACTAAAATTGATATTTATCTTGAACAAGCCGGAAAAAAACTTATTCGCATTGTTGATAACGGATCTGGCATGTCACCTGATGACGCTCGTCTCTGTTTTGTTAAACATGCTACCAGTAAAGTTACCTCGCTAGATGATCTTGAACATATTAGCTCATTTGGCTTTCGTGGGGAGGCGCTTGCAAGTATTGCTGCCGTCAGCAGAACGACCCTTAAAACTAACACAAACAACACTGACGGCAACACTTCTCTAGGCATTGAAATTGATTATGAACAAGGCAACATCATTCGCGAACAAGCCATCGCTTATCAAACTGGCACTGAATTTATCGTTCAAGATCTTTTTTACAACATGCCAGCTCGACGAAAATTTTTACGACAAGATGAAACTGAAATTAACCAGGTAAACCAACTCATTAATGCGGCCAGCTTAAGTCATCTCAATGTGAATTTTCGATTTTATGTTGATAATAAACTGGTCCTCAATGCTCCTGCGAACAACAACCTTTCTGAACGCATTACGCAGCTCTGGGGATACAACACGGCACAAAATTTGGTGCCCATGCTCTCACCGCTCATCCTGAGGAGCCCGCAGGGCGTCTCGAAGGATAACAAGCATTCCTGGGTATCCATCACTGGCGCCGTATCACAAAACAGTTTTTGGCGTCACGGACGTGACCGTATTTTCTTTTTTGTTAACAATCGTTGGATTAAAAACAATGAGCTAAGTAAAGCCGTTTTAAAAGGCTACGCAAATGCATTGCCTCCAGCAAAATTTCCTATGGCGTTTATTTTTATCACCATCGATCCAAGTTATGTTGATATCAACGTACACCCTAAAAAAGAAGAAGTTAGATTTCTAAAACCTGGGATCATTGAAACACTTTTACAAAAATCCGTACAACAGGCACTTGAGAATCAAATCACACAATTACTAAGCGCAAGCACACAAGAATTTATTCCCGCACCTGAACCTATTTTTTCAGGTCAAAAAAGCACTTCTATGCCTCGAGAATTTTCACCAAGCTTCCCTGGATTTTCAATGCCGTCTTTTTTTAGACAGCCGCAAGAAGTTGAACCTAATAAGGCCGCCATGACTCAAAACGATACGCTCCTAACCACGAACGACGATAAACAAATTTTCCAAAATAATCCCAAAGAAGTAGAAAAAACGCACAAACAAGACCCACTCGTCCCAAGAAGCCAACAGGGCATCTCGAAAGATTTGAGCAACCCGACCTACACCATCATGGGACAACTTTTCAACACCTACATCGTTTTAGAAAAAACTGACGAATGCATCATTATTGATCAGCACGCGGCCCATGAGCGCATTTTGTATGAACAATGGAAAAGTAATTTTGAAGGATTAGAAGGGATCAGCTTACTGTTTCCAGAAGTTATCACGATCCCAGAACACCAGGTTGCCATGATCATGCAAGCACAAGATATTTTTGCAAAACTTGGCATTACCTTAGAGCAATTCGGCAAACAAGAACTGATCATTAAATCATCGCCACCAAAAATTCAAGGCACCAACTTAAGTAACACCATTAAAGAAGCAGCAATTTTTATTGAAGAACACAACACTCTTGATGAAAATGATCTTCGCAAAAAACTTTATGAACACATACATAGCCATATGGCTTGCAAAGCAGCGGTGCGCGCGGGCGACACCCTTACTCCCAGCATGATCAAACAACTCATTAACGATTTATTAACCGTCGAAAATCGCTTCCAATGCGTCCACGGTCGTCCGACCATGTGGACAATCACTAAGCTTGAATTTGAAAAAAAATTCAGGCGCTGTTAAACAAATTTCTTGTAAATTAACTGCCCCATTGCTTATACCAAGAACAAACCTTTAATAAAAAGAAAAATCATGAGACATTTTATGCTATTTATTTTGTTTTTTTTAAATTATTGTTTTGTGGAAAATATAAACACCATGCAGCCAAACAACCCATTAGAAACAACAGCTCAACAAAATCCACAAAGATCCTGTATGGAGTTATTTCAAGCAATATCAAATAGAAATGAATCAGAATGCTTGAGAATCATTGCTCGCCTTAATCATATTTTAATTACATGGCCTGATGAATATGGCTGCAAACCA
The DNA here is from genome assembly GCA_964354855.1 of uncultured Pseudomonadota bacterium. Lineage (GTDB taxonomy): Bacteria > Babelota > Babeliae > Babelales > RVW-14 > CAYHBO01. The sequence goes on from CAYHBO010000001.1 coordinate 35,925, forward strand.
ATGCACTATGCAGCTTGTTTCTTGCCAGAACAATCTGCTTTGAAAGTAATAAAAGCACTTATTGATCGCGGAGAAAACTGTAATTCTACGGATAATAGTCAAAAAACACCCGCTCATTATGCCATGGAAACAGGAAAATTTAATTTAGTTAAATATCTTGTTAAAGAAATGCGAACATTTCTAATTAAAGATTCGAATGGAAACTCCTTAATGGATATTGCCAGAAAAACAAATAACAACGACATGCTTACCTATTTTCAAAATCTTTATGATGAAATAGGCCTTACTTGTGCAACTGGACTATTTCCTTATGGCTTCTTTTTTAAATTTCAAAATATAGCGTATTTTTATACTGATCTTTATTGTGGACTAACATGGCGAATTAAGAATTATCTAGATCAATTTCCCGAACACGTAAATATTACAATCGGAGAAACTCAACGAACCCCTCTTCATTATATAGCAATGGCATCCAAAAACATTGTACAAGAAGATCTTGCAATAGAAATAATTGAATATCTCCTTTTAAAAGGCGCAAATCCAAGAATTCAAGACGCACAAAGAAGAACCCCTATGCACTATGCCGCAGAAAACGGCAGTCTTGTTCTTATGATTATTCTTGCAACAGACGAAAGCGATCTTGATACTCCTGATCATAATCAAGAAACTCCTACAAGTATTTCCGTGCGATGTAAATTTATTAATACTCCCTAACAATCTGACTATTTACTCCAGTCCGTATCAATGAAATCGTAGCTATAAAGTTATCGGTACTAGTAATACTTACAATTTCATGCTGAAGCGACACAGTTGAAATCGAAACAAGAATTGCATCAGCCAAGAAACAGAAAAGTTCAAAAATATAATATGCTTTACTAATAATGAGTCCAACATGTTTTTCTGATTGCGTCCAATGCTCAGTAGTAAGGTGGAAATCTTAGAATTTGTGATGAAAATAGCGATTCTCCTGTTGGTATCATGATGTGGCTTGAAATGAGACAAGATGAAGATTAAGGCTTTGTCTCCGTTAATTCAGCCTTAAAATAATCCCATGGGAATGCGTCTATTAATTTTTTCTTATCAATAAATCCAGGAGGCTCTCCTCCCATTTGCAACGCATCTTGCACCGAGGTTGCATAACGAAAGTTTGGCCTGCCGGTAGATTCATAGTAATCTTGATACTTTAGCAATGGCTCAATCCAGGTCATTTTCAGTAATCGAGCAGGGATTCCAAATGATTCAGCAACAATAATGCCATGAAGCGAGCTAGAGATGACAAACTTGCTTTGTGTTATTTTTTTTATAATCTCATCCCATGACCAGACAGGATACACAACATTTTTATACGAGCTAAAACAATCCATCTCTCCTATGTTTGGAATGATAATGTAATCATACACAGGTTTTACATTCTTAAATTCTGGAAATAAATCTGCCATTAATACCGCTGGATCACCATACACTTCGGGGCAATCTATTCCCATCTCGAGAAGGAATGCTCGCGTTCGAGGTCCTCTAACAGCTCGAATATTAAGACGAGTAAATCTATTTTCTAATAAAGGATTTTCTCGAAATCCACTACCCCAAATAACATCGTCATTACGCGCAAAATGCAAAATTGACCCTGCCGCTAACAATGTGTTTTGGCCTTTATTCAATGTTAAATTATTATGCTCAAGCGGATAACCAACAATTTTTTCTACAATTACTCTAGATAATTCATCACCAAAATTAATACTTCCACGATCTGTCTTCCACCAAAACATACTTTTTTCTAATGAAAAACAAGGTAAAGAGATCGTAATCAACATACCAAAGACAATGCCTCTATTTTTAGTCTTCATAGACCTCTCATTCGTGATTTTTAACTACTTATTAATTTTTGTGCATTCTTACTTCGTTGTTCGTCTTTGCGAAAAAGAAAATAACTCGCCGAAGAGGAAAACGAAGATATGAGCTCAGTTCTTTCTAATAAAAAAACTAATGTCTTTTTCATACTCCACGAATTTGGATCGTTAAGTAATATATATCCACCATTTTTTACTTTAAAAAAATAAGTCGTCGCATCTTGATAAAGGGTCGTTTCATTTTTACTTCCATCAAAGTGAATAAAATCTATGGTTTCATCTTCAAACAAATGAATGGCCGTTTGTGATGTCTGCCTTACTAAAGAACCGTATTGATTCAATTTATTTTGATTAAGTAATAAGATTGCTTGCCGATAGAAATGCTCATAATCCAAGCTATTCCACCAAGCATGATTGGGATCATTAACATTAAACCCCTTAATCGCTTCTTGAGCACTCCAAGCATCAATACCAAAAGCATACCCTGCACCATTATACTGCAATGTTTTAATGATAGGGAACAATGACTTTCCCGAAAAAGTTCCAATTTCAACACAGTACCGTAACTGTTTTTCTTTTATCAAGTCCATCATCAATCCAGCCTTCTCTGGAGAACACCATCCAGAAATATTTTCTATTTTCACGACAACTTCATCTTTAAAAGATTGCCAATCACCTTGTGCTATCAAAGACAACGTTGTTACAGATAAAACAAATGAAATTAATTTAATCATACAATTTTTACCCCAAAAAGGCCTGGTTGCCGCCTCCATTTAGTACTAACTTATTTACCGTTAGCGTCAATTCAGTAGTTATCAATAAACGCTCATATGATACCTGAGGCTTAACGTCTTTGTTTTTTACTTCTTTAAAAAATGCCCTTAATAAATGTTCATGTCCTTTGTTAGGACTGCTTGTCTTAAGATTATCTGCAACAGCAATACCATAGCCCCGTAGTTCACGATAATCATCCATCGTGATCGACTTGCCATCAAAAAAAATTTCCATATATTCTTTATTCATACTCGATGAGCCAGTCGAAGTAAACGTCAACGTACACACAGAACCATCAGACATTTGCACCGTGGCAATAAAATTATCGGTACACGCAATACTCGCGATATTATGTTGTAATGGAATGGCCGAAACTGACACTGGCACTGCATCAGTTAAGAAACAAAAAAGCTCAAAGATATGACACGCTTCACCAATAATGCGCCCACCATGCTTTTCTGACTGCGTCCAATGCTCAGTAGTAAGATAGCCGACATTCATCCGATAATTGATCATCAACGGCGTTGTTCTTTGAGTAATAAGTTTTTTGGTATGCACCATGAAGGGTGCCCATGATCGGTTAAAATCAACTGATAATAAACTTTGTGGATTATTAGCTAAGCAATTTTTTAATTGCTTAAGCTGCTCGAAATTTACGACGGCAGGTTTTTCGGCAAAAACTGCTTTACCATACTCAAGAAATTTTATGATTTGTTCGCTATGAAAATAGTGAGGCGTTGCTATGACTACGGCATGAATATCAGGATTATCTAACAACTGTTCATAAGTTGTACTTACGTTTTGGATTTTGTACTGGCGAGATGCATTGATTGCAACACTATTCACCGTATCAACCACTGTATGTAATGAAACATTTTTAATCGATGACAGTATCGGCAGTAACTTAACTTTACAAAAACCACCGGCGCCGATAACGGCAACATTGATAGTGGAATGTCCTTCGACAGGTTCAGGATGAGCGGGATAGTAAGTAATGTCGTTGCGCCCCGATGGAGCGAGTGAGTAGAGGGGAGCTATGGCATCCTTATACCTCAATACAATTCCTAAACTCTGCTGCGTCTGCAACTTTTCATAAGCAAGATCAGCCTGCTCAAAAGAAAATTCATGTTGAATCAGCGGCTCAATAGAAACTTTACCATCTTCAACTAATCGGGCAAAAAGTTCCATGTTACGATTCTCCGTCCAACGAACATAGGCATACGGATAATCATTTCCTTCACGCTCATAAGTCGCATCATAACGACCAGGTCCGTAAGAACATGAAATCAGCAGATCGATTTCTTTGGTGTAAAACTGCTCACGATCAAAATCAAGTTTCACATCACCAACAATTACTACCTTACCTTTGCGGCGCGTAACCTGCATCGCGTCATTAATCAAATCACCCGTGCTACTTGCAGCGGTAATAATAACCGTATCAACCCCCTGATGACTTGTTGCGAACGCAATGCTCTTACGCCAATCTTCTTGTTTAGGATTAAAAACATAATCGGCTCCAAACTTTTTAGCGAGCCCTATACGACTATCTTGTACATCAACACCAAAGACCCGCGCACCAGAAAGCTTACAAAGTTGAACCGTAAGCTGACCTAAAAGCCCGAGCCCAACTACGCACACATTTTCACCAAGCTCAACATGCGCACGACGAACGGCTTGCATCGCAATCGCCCCAATGGTAGTAATGCTGGCATCTTTTAATGAAGCCTCATGATTAAGTTTAACCATAAGATTTTCCGGAACGACTACAACTTGCGCATGATTTGCGCTGCCGGATCCCCCACAAGCCACAAAATCTCCAACATGAAATCGCGTAACTCTAACCCCTACACCAATCACTACCCCTGAACAGGAATAACCAACTGGCAACACTTGAGTCATAGAGCCTTTAATGAGTGACGTAGTCCCCTGCAGACCATTTTCTTTAAGCGAACCAAGAACTTTAGTCGTACTTTGACTTATGTTTGAAACAAACTTTTGATAAATATTTTTACCAGAATTCGTAACGGTTGCATACTCGGTTCCACTGCTGATAAATGAATAATGAACTTCAACAAGAACTTCTTTTTCCCCAAGAAGGGGAATGTCTGTATCGAATAATTGCGCTTTCCCGGCCTGCAAAAAAACCTGTTTCATAAACAACAACTAGAACGTTGCTGTTTCTAAATTGCCAATTGCATGGGTAAAGTTTGCAAAAGAAGATTGAAGATTCTTTTTATTAAGATCATAAAGAAGGCCGCATGTATCAAGAACAACTTTTCCTTCAAGAACTTCCTGAGAAAGTGACATAAAAACTTTATGTTTTACTAAAACAAGAATGATATCGGCATCAAGCATAACACGTTGCAATTTGGTGGTAAAAGAAACCTCAAACTTTGCCAATTCACTCAAATCTATATGCGGATCATACGCAACAAAATTCAACTGATCCTGTTTCTTAGTTAGTGCTTGTGAGATCATAAGCGCAGGAGACTGTCTAAAATCATTTACATCTGGTTTGAACGTAAGCCCGAGAGCCAAGACTGTTGGCTTATCTTTACCAAGCGTCTTCATTCTTTGTACTTGATCCATCACCTGCTGAATAACCTGGTGTGGCTTTTGATCATTAATATCACGCGCTTTACGTAACAACTCAGTTTGCTCAGGGAAATCATTAATCAAAAACCATGGATCAACAGCAATACAATGACCACCAACCCCACAACTTGGAGATAAAATATTAACACGAGGATGCTTATTGGCGAGTTCAATAACTTGGTATGGATCAAGCCCCGCAGCATCACACAGCGCGGCTACTTGGTTAGCAAACGCAATTTGCACATCACGATTACTATTTTCAATCAACTTAATTGCTTCAGCGGTCTTTGCATCGGTTATATGCAGAATGCCTTTAACAAATTTTGTATAAAATGCTAACGCCATCTCAGATGATTTGTGACAAACGCCACCAAGAACACGCGCATTACTAATCAGTTCATCAAAAATTTTACCAGGCAGAACACGCTCAGGACAATGAGCTACAAAGAAGTCTCGACTACATTTTAACCCGGAAAATTCCTCAAGTAAGGCCGCAACTTTTTCAGTCGTACCCATAGGAACGGTTGACTCAATAATCACCAAGTTACCCGGCATTAATCGCTTTGCAATCTCTTTTGATGCGTCAAAGACATGGTCAAGAACTGCTTTTTTTTGTTTATTAAAAGGAGTTTGTACGGCGATAATAAAACAGTCGGCATACTCTAAAGTAGACCCAACTTTAAATTTTTTCTTTTTAAGCGCTTTATCAAGACGCTCATTAATTTCATCTTCTTGGATATCTACGGAAGCGCTGTTGATTTTATTGATCTTGTTAATATCAATATCAAATCCAAAAACATCGTAGCCAGACTCGGCAGCTACTATTGCAGTTGGGATTCCGATGTACCCAAGTCCCAAAATAGAAACGCGCTTCATCAAATTATCTCCGCTTCGTCTTTTAAGTTTTTAATACAGGGTACAGAGTAACAGAATTTATATAACGTGCAATTGAGATGTACTTTGAGTAACAAATTTTTTTTCCATCAAATTCTGCTTAATTACCCCGATGATTTTTTTACCCGCCTGACCATCGCCATAAATGCCATTAAGTACGATTGATGCTGATAAATGAGCATTATAAAAGTCATGCATCGCCCTCAATAAAAATCCTTCATTAGTCCCGGCAAGCACCCCAAATCCTTCCAAAACCCCCTCAGTACGTTCGGTAGTATCCCGTAAAATGATCACCTTCTTGCCCAGGCTAATTGCCTCCTCCTGGATCCCCCCTGAGTCAGTCATTACCCAATGCGCATTTATTAAAAGATACACAAGGTCAGGGTACGCAGTCGGTGGAGCAAAAATAATATTTGAAACATTATGAAGTGAAGTCTCTTGGATTGCTTTATGAACGTTTGAATTTGGGTGCACGGGAAAATAAATCAACACATCAGAATGTTCAAGTGCAAATTTTTTGATACTCGAAAAAATTCTTATTAAGCCACCATCAAAAGATTCACGTCGATGAGCCGTCAATAAGATAAGTTTTTTCTGTTGGTTTTGTGCTTGTACAACCATGCCCTGTACGAAAGGATCAATATTAATCAGTTTTTCTTCAATTTTTTTCTTAATCACCAATAATGCATCAACAACCGTATTCCCCGTATAAAAAATCTTATCCCGTGGGATTCGTTCAGCTAACAGGTTGGCAACATTTAAATTCGTTGCAGCAAAATGATAGTCAGCAACCATCGAAATAAAACAACGATATGCTTCCTCAGGAAAGGGCGCTTGCATATTACCAGTGCGCAACCCGGCTTCAACATGCCCGATTAACACTTTAAAATAATAAGCAGCCAATACCGTAGCAAAGGCGGTTGCCGTATCACCCTGAATCAACACCAGATGTGGTTTTTTATCATGAATCACATCACGCATTTTTTCTAAAATAGTCGCGGTAAGATAAGCAAGGTCCTGATCTTTACGCATCACATCAAGGCGAATATCGGGAATTACCCCAAACAAATCAAAAACTTGTTGTAAAAGTTCATCATGTTGAAAGGTCGCACACAATAAAACCTTAAAATGTTCTTTTTTTAATGCTTGATAAAGAGGGATGAGTTTAATGGCATCGGGACGCGTCCCGACAACAACAAGGATCGTTTTCATGGAAAAGAAATAAAAGCTTTACCTAAAAGCTCTTCTTGAAACGATTGTCCAAAGGAGGTACGTTTTTCGAGTTGCAATGTCTTTTCAATATCGCCATAACGTTCTTCAAGACTTAAGATTCGACCATCCTCTTTTGCAATAAGCTTAATTACTACATACTTATTGTTAACTTCAATCGGAGGCGTCACGGCTCCGATTGTAAGCTTAGTAGCCGCAGCATAGCGAGGATCAAGCTCATCTACATCAACAAACCCAAAATCTTTCCAGGTAAGTTTATCTTGAGCGAGAAGAGACTTGTAGTTATCAACATCTTCACGATCAAGTACGCCCATACTCAAATGAAATTTTTCTTTTATGGTTGCAGGATTCTGTTGGTAATAATCTTCAACTTCTTGCGAAGTAATCAAAACTTTTTCGCTAATTTCAGCCTGCTTGGCATTATTTACCGCCAAAAGCCTGCCCAGTTGTTTTCGGTAACTTGCCAAGGTAAAGCCATACTCTTTAAGATGTTCTTCAAATTGTTCATTAGAAGCGGTATTAAGATTAAGTTGCATTTTAAAAGACACAATCTGACGATCTATGTCAGTCGATGTTGGTAATAGATGTTTCTCATGTGCCCGTTGAAAAAGTAACTCTTCACCAATAAACTCATTAAGGGTATAAAATCCACCTTCTTTGCCAACCTGAGGCCTTTCCAGGTCTGACTTCAACACATTCGCTCCGTTAACACGCGCAATAATTTTATCAATAACCCATTTTGTACCAACACGAACAGCTTTTTTTGGTTCGACTGGTTCAGTAGCTATTACAGGAGATGCGTTCAACACAAAACCTGTCAACATCATACCAGCAACAATATTTACTAAATTCTTCTTTTTCATATGGCTTCCTATCCTCAATGTAAAAATATGCCCTTTCGTTATACCAATCTTTTAAGTATCTCTCAAGATCATTGAATTCTAACAGCCAAAAAACTATGTTGAGTATTATTTCAAACGATACCTATGGTGTTATTTTAAGGAGTCATATGAAATCACTCAGCTTTTTTTGTAAATTTATTACCGGGGTTATCTTATCTTTAGGGATCATTATTTCTGAAACTATACACGCCCAAGAAATAAGAATTATTTCTTCTAATATTTTAGGTGAAGATGCTTATAAGAAATTTGTAAAGTGCGAAAAAATGGACTTTACAAAACGCGCAAAAGCTTTTACAGCCTTCTTAAAAACCCAAGGGCCTGACGTTATGTGCTTACAAGAAGCAGATGCTTCATGGGCTACTGAACTACAAAAAATAACTGACTACACCTTCCATTGTAACCAAAGCTCATATCTTGCCATCTTATTTAATCCTAAAAAATTAATTTTGATAGAAACAATTACTGACATTCAACATGAAAACCAAAGCAAAGGTATTCAAGCTTATCGATTTAAAACCATGACAGGACAAGAATTCGTTGTGATAAATATTCATGCATTGTTTAAGCCTGCAGCTCAAACGTATGAATATGATCACCAAAAAACCTTAACCCCTCTAACAAACATTCCCGTCTTCGCCATGGGTGATTTAAATACAGGGTCAACTAATAATGCCACGTTCTTTCCAACACTATTCAAAGATTTTCAAGAACTTACAAAAGAAATTACCGTTACTTCACGAAATGTTAACACTAATCAGCCAGAAAAACTTGATTACATCTATGGCCGCAACATTGATAAACTTGGCATAATAGACTCTGTATGTACCGTTCCCTCTTGCAGTAAAAATAATGTTAAATTACTTTTACCACACGTCGCCAGCAAAGCATTTAATACAGCTGACGAAAACAATTTCTACTCAGATCATGCCGCCGTTATAGTAACTATTACTCTCCCGGAAAAAGAACCTACCTATAGCCATCCTACAATACTTGGAATTGTAGAATGGGACACTGATGGATTCTTAATTTTGAAAAAAGATAATGGAACGATAGTTAGGGTTGCACCTAATTCAAAAAATCCTATACAGGTTTACATCATCGACAGATCCAAGCCGGGACAAGAAAATTTTGGGTTTAAGAAAGACGATAAAGTGGCTCGCGATTACTCCACAACAACGCTCACGCCTCCACCAGCAAACATTCCGGGCAAAGCCACCGTCAACGAACTTTCCAAACTCAAAGGATCTCTAGAACAAGTCGGCGAAACCATTAAGTTCTTACAAAAAAAATTAAAAAACTTACAAAAAACAATCCCACAAGCACCATCGCAACAAAAAGAACCTCAATTAAATACAACAGACAATGTTTACATCACGCTTGTACAAGGCGCCGATCTTCCATACCAACGCTTTGTAAATTGGCAAAAATCAGCAACAGTAAACCCTGCAAATTCAAGTTTAAATTCTGGAGGACTCGGAGAAGGTGCTTTTATTGAAGCAGCAACCGGCAATAGCGCTTGGGGAGATTTACTTAAAAAAAATAGAACATACTGGGAAGGTAAGGGTTGGACATCTGGCGATAAGGCAAAAGGAAATGCCGTTATTTCTGATGCTGGCAACTTATGCACAGCGCAACTTATGAATTATATCATTCATGCCGTAGGGCCCTGTTTAGGTAAAACAGAGGGTAGAAAGCTCATATTAAAAGAAACGTACGAAAGTATTTTGGCGTTTGCCGACATGAAGCCATCAGATGATCTTGTTAAAATCGGACTTGGAGATAAAAATAATTACAAAGGCCTTGAGGCTGTTGCGATAAGCCTCGCTGGACTAGGCTCATGGGTGGGGGACCAAGGATTAGGAGTTGAAAGCAAACTTGTTATTGGCTATGTCCTCGATTACCTTAAAGCTTATCCAACATCACAACTCAAAGAGGTTCGATTTATTACCTACTCTAAAGAAGAATACGATATTTTTAAGACAGCACTTACATCTTTTGTCTCCCAAAATCGCCTCAAAATAGCAAACAACATTCCCTCTAATTTATTAACTACACTAAATCAAAGTTGCGTAAAAAATCCAACAGGATATAAATCAAAAAATACCCCTTTAATTTTCACACTAATACGATAATCACTTTGCAATAATTACGATGTACGCTAAGCTTTCTACCAAAAGTAACGGAGTAGGAAATGAAGCGTACATCGATATTATTACTCTTAGTGCCCAATAATTTTTGGCGCATTTTTACCGTATCATTTGATCTTATAAGACGTCATCCTCGCGAAAGCGGGGATCCAGGGCTTACTTCTTTTTTAATTCTTTTTTTTGAATTACTTTTTATTAAAAAGACCTGGATCCACGCTTTCGCGAGGATGACGTGCGGATTACTTATCTGCTTCTTCAATCAACAGATTTTTTGCAAAGAAAAAGAAACAGTACAAGAAATAATCGACACCCACAAAAAAACACTTTTTCAAACATATCCAACCAAAACAGAGCAACAGCAATTTACCAATGACCTTGTTGAGCAATCGTTCTCAGGCAAACAAGCAGATCTCTTTTTAAAAATGCATAGCGATAAAACTCAACACGAATCACTCCAATTTTTGTACACAACCATGTGGTCAGTGCTTGCTGAACATGGCTGGTGTACGTGGGATAGCTCCTGCCTCAAAGCACTCAAACAAGAACATGATTCTGGAAAAACGATTGTATACATCGGCGGGGGCTGTGATATTTACGAGCTCATCACCAATGGCATCTACAACATCATCGTCATAGACCCCATTTTACCAACCCAAAAAAATTATTACCCTGATGATTATCTTTATTTAATCCAAGGTTCAGGCCCTGATCATGGCCTGAATGATCAAATCACCGGGCTTGCCGGCAACAAAAGGCTTACACTTAAGCGTAGCGGGTTTGAAAGTATGCCTGACTACATAAGCTTTAGCTTACCATCCGGGCAACAACGCTGTACTCAAGTATCAAAAACAACCTGGACCGTTCTTGATAAAAAACAACATCCGATTGGCACCATTATCTTTGATCGTAGATTTACCACACAAAAAGATTTTGAATTAGCACCAGACAGAGTGCTATTGTTTTCATGGAACGAGCTATTTTTTGTGATCAATGGTGAATGGGGGATCAAAACAAATCAATTTCAAGATGACATCACGCTTTTTATCAAGCAGCTCAGAAAGCCCATTACCAAAGAAATGATCGATAACATGCATCACGCCCATGAACTTAATCGTTCGAAGTTCAAATTTATTGGCCTAGGAAGTCATGTTGTTTAAAGAAAAATTAATTTTATTCAGGAATACTTACATGCTTAAAAAGTTAAATTACTTATTGCAGACATTGCAACGCCTTACGTCATCCCAGCCTTCGCTGGGATCCAGGTCTACTCTACTACTGCTTCTTCTGACTACTTTTCTTACCTCTCATGCCACCCCCGTTATAAAAAACGGACCCAATGTATTTGAAAAATGGGTAACGAAACAAACGATCCTAACTGATCGATCTCCAACCGAAATGGCCGCACTCCTCAACGATCACTACTTAACTCAATTTCGTGCTTACTACGAAAGTAATTTTGCACTACTAAAACCATTAACTGGATTTTTAAATAGGTTAACCGCAGAGCAAATTAACCAGCATGGATACCGATTTGAATCAATATTACCAGCGCCTATGACATCAACTTTAACCTCTTTATACGATCAACTTGAACACAATCAACAAGCATTTGTTAATACCTTAAAGCACCTCCAATTTTCATCTCCTATGATTAATCACATTGAAGAATCGTGTAAATATGACTTCACCGTTGAAAAATATAAAATGCTGTCACGGTTGCTTTTCAAACAAGAAAACCGATTTAAAGAAGACGAGTTTCTTCTTGGGATGGCCAATAGAATTTTTGAATACTGTTTTCAAGAAGTCTCTTTTCCCCACTACCAAGCATTACTTAATAATCAAAGTGATTATCCCCTCGTACGATTTTTACACAGCACTCTATGGTACAACTTAGTTGGCAGCAACTGGCTCAACTGGCATAAAAATAGCTTAGAATTAATAGAACAGTCAGCCGATGCAGGCAATAGAATTATGTACCCAGCAGGCGGAACCGATGTATACATGCTCCTACAAAACGGCGTATACAATATCACCATTGTTGATCCATTTTTACCAACACAAAAAGATTACTACACAGAAGGGTGGGATTGGTTAGTAAGAAGCAATACTCAAGATGGTGGCATCAATGATGAAATCAACTTTAATCCACCATACCGGCACCTTACATTAAAGCGAACCGCTTTTACCGAAGGCGATTCATTTTATGCTAAACTTTCTACCGGCGATGCCGTAATGATCAAAAAAAGCACCACCACCTGGACTGTTCTTGATGGTAGCACCAATGCAACGCTTGGTTCCATCATTATTGATCGACGTTTCACAAACCAACACGATTTCACCGTTAAGAATAATCCCATTGTTATGTCATACGATGAACTTGTATGTGCCATATCTCCAGAGATGCTGAGTGGCTGGGGCATCGACCCTGACCTAATACATGATGATCAAGTCATCATCGTTAAGCAATTACGTAAACCGGTTCCCAAAAAAATACTGCAAAACTTGCGCATTGCAATTGCAATGAATGCCGTAAATATGAAGTTTATTAGTTTTGCATCAGATCCAACATAAGGAGCGCGCCATGATATTTTTTTTAACTATTTTTTTGGCATTATTATTTTTTATGCTGTTACTTTTTACCTCTAAGTCATCCTCGCGCATGCGGGGATCCAGTCTTTTTCTTAAAAATAAGCAGCTTTTAACAAAGAAGGCATGTATCCCCGCATGCGCGAGGATGACGTCACAAGAACCTCATTGGCTTCTCTCAACCACAAAGAAAATAACATTAAACGTTCTTTTAATTCTACTTATCATCCCCTCCATCAACGCCATCGAAGCAAAACGCGCCTCCGATGTCTTTAAAAAATGGCTTACCTGGCAAGAGTGCTTTACCCCAGTAAACCTTGCTGACGAACAAGAAAAACTTGCTCAACAATTTTCAAAGAACTTTAAAACTGTTTATGAACAATACCTTCCGCTCCTTCGCACTTACCACACGCCATTTTTGCAAAAACTTACTGATAGCCAAGTAAGCGAAGCTGGACATCAGATCACTGATTTAAGACATGAAAATATTCGATCAACATTAACCAAACTCTACGTGGCGGCACAAAACGATATGCCAACATTTATCAACATGCTCAATAATTTATCATTCAACGAACATTCTCTAAGTATTCCTCAAGCATTTACACAAGATGTCATTGATAACAGCTTACGAACCAATGCCGCTCTATGTTCTTGTATCTTTGGTCAAGACAACCAACACAGCTCAGTTAACACGCTAAAAGACACTGCTATCCTTTTTGAAGTTGCCAACAAGTTTGCTAATTTTTGTTTTGAGCCTAAAACATTCCCCCTATTTCAAGAAATGTTACTCCAAAAAAAATACCGCGCTACCGCACAGTTCCTCTTTTCAACCATGCATCAACGCTTTTCAGGTTCAGGCTGGCACAATTGGAGTACACAATGTTTAAGCGATCTCAAAACAGCATCAGAAGAAGGAAAAACAGTTGTTTATGTCGCAGGAGGGAGTGATATTTATCAACTCATCACTCATGGCATTTACAACATTAAAGTGATTGATCCTCAGTTGCCATCACAACCACAATACTATGCTGATGAGTGGGCATGGATTATAAAAGGCGACATTGGAGATCAAATTGTTTTTGACACACAGAACATCATCATGACGAGAACAAGTTATCAAGAAGAGAATAAGTCATTCATAGCTCGATTAGAAGATGGACAAGAAGCAAGTATTAACCCAAGTAAAACAGTCTGGTTTATTGCTAATATCGATGGGAAAAAGCTTGGATCATATACATTAGAACGTCGTTTTGTGAGACAAGAAGATTTTAAAGAAGCGCCCGATCAGGCGCTTCTTATGTCATTTAATGAACTCTTTTTTATCGCATTGCCTGATGTATTGCAAGGCTGGCATATCGAACCGAGTAAATTTACTGATGATCTTAACATTTTCATCAAACAGCTTCACGAGCCAGTCACTAAGGCAGAAGTGTGTAATATGCGCAATGCAAGCTTATTGAATGCAACAGATTTTAAGTTTATCCCACTAGGCTGCAGAATTAATTAATTAAAAGAGACTCGTTTTTTCACCAAGCCTCTTTTATAAACTTAATGCAATATTTTTATCTTAATTCTTACGCTGCAAGCAACAAGCCCATTTGATAATATATATTTAATCCAACAGAATCTAGCCTTTGTGACGCTATCACTCTAGCAGTTACATTAACAGGAGTTTCGCCATTACAAACAATATTTCGATTCGCCCCTGCAATAATTAATGTATGCATAATTTTTAACGCATCTTCATTTGCATGAACATCAACATTGGCAACAATATGCAACGCTGTTTCACCAAAACAATTTGTGTGATTAATAAAAGCTAGAATATCAGACCGTGAACAAAGCTGACGCACTTTTACCAAACTACCAACCAAGCAAGCATCTAAGAGTATATCCCCGAAAGAATTATCTTGAGAATCAAAAACGCCTTGTATTCTCAAACACTCACACACATCCTGGTCATTACAAGTTGTTACCGCAGAAACAAGAGAGACTCCTTGCTTACTGACAACTTGTAAGGCAGTTTTCCCCTCATGATTTTTAACATACACAGATGCCCGACCTTCTTTTATCAAAATAAAAGCTTTAGTCCATTGCCCACCCATTACAGCAAAATGTAACGCTGTATTGCCATCTTCATCTTTGGCATTAACCATAGCGCTTTCACTATGAACTATTGCTCGCAACTGTTCAACGTCACCAGACATTACCGCAACCATCAAAGGCGTCGTCCCTGTTCTATGAGTTACCGCGAAATTTACCCCCGCATCAACTTGACGATAGAGATCTTTAGTTTGTTGATAATAAACAACCAAAACAGCATCAGTTTTTTGTCCAAATGCCCCTAAAGTATATGAATTAACATCCGGATTCATAGCATACATATTACTAATAAAACAAAGGCCAGTCGCAATTAACATTAATTTTTTCATTAGGAAATCCTTCTCAAAAATTGTTATTAAAAATACCTAGGGAGAGATAAGATACTTATATTTTTTAAAAACACCATTTAATTATCAAAAAGTACAAAAAGTAGCTATGCTTTATCGATCAACGTAATTCAATCTTTTTTTCATATAGAGTTTTAAAAACGAGTTGTCGTGTTCCCGTTATTTTTCCCCTACTTACATATTTTTATTGTTATCATAGCGCTTGTTATTGCTTGGTATGCGCTTGTTATTAAGCCACAACGAATCATGCAAAAACAAATAGCCAAGCTTCAAGCAGCGCTCTGCGAAGGGGCTATTATTACCACCAATACCGGCATCCAGGGCACAATCATCACTATTATGACTAATGCCATTATCATCAGAACTGTTGATGGCGAACTTATTGAAATACTCCCATGGTCCATAACAAGCCTACCGTAAACGCATTATTCGCTTTTCCCCTTGTCGGCCTTATAGCCGGGATTACCCTGCAATCTTTTATTGGGTGCTCGTTAGTATGGGGGATAGGTATTTCGATGGTTATAGGGCTAGTCGCTCTCCTCTACTCGCTCATTACATTCACTCCATCGGGGCGAACGGAATCGCCTCTCGCTCATCCTGAGGAGCAGCGCCAAGCTACGTCTCGAAGGACCATTCTCATTACCCTCCTGTTTTTTTGTGTCGGTCTCATCATCTATCCCCTCCAACGCAACCATAACGATTATCTGCGAGATCATTACACCGGCAAATCATGCACTATTATTGCCGAAGTTGATGATGTGCAAACCTCTCCCGGTAATTTATTTGAAGGCATTGCCCACTTAACGGTTAACCGTATAAAACCAATCGAAGATGACCACTATGAAAACACATCATTTTCTTTTCTCTGTTACAATAAAGAGGCTTTTGACCTTGAAGTTGGTGATGAATTATTCTTTGAAAATATCACCCTACCCCTTCCTTCAAGCAGCTCTCTTGCTCAAAATACCCCATTCGGCGATTATCTGATAAAAGAAAATATTGTCTCTGCCGTGTTTTTACAAAAAAAGGACATGTTTAATATTATCAACAGAATTAATTTTTCACTCAGCAAATGGATCTGGCAGCAAAAGACTCGCGTTTTAAGTACCATCAAAAAAAGCGTTTCTCCACTAGCGTACTCATATTTTGCACTCATCTTTTTAGGGTATAAACAACTCGCACAAAACCATGAACTTCGCAAAGTCTTTAACCTCTGGGGACTGGCACATTTTCTTGCACGCGCCGGCCTACACATCATGCTTTTTATCTGGCTCTGGCAATTATTCTTAAGTTTTTTACCGCTATCTATCATTGTCAAAAGAATCATCCTCTTTTTAGTGTGCTTCACGTATGCATTATTTTCCTGGTCAAGCATCCCCTTCTTCCGCGCTTACGTTGTGTTTGTTTTAGCAAGAATAGCCCACTTTCTCGATCAGCAAACGCATTTTTTACATTTACTTACGGTCACCTGCCTGTTTGTGTTACTACTAAACCCCATACAACTATTTTTCCTAGACTTCCAACTCACCTTTGCACTGACCTTTGTTCTAGGATGGTTCTCACAGATAAGTTCGGTTAAACAGGTAAAAAAAATAATCTAAGTATAAAAAACATACGGGAGCGTTATGAAAAACAGATATGGTCTATTATTTGTTATCTTTTTAGAGGGAGTATCTATTTGCGCAACTCCAGCCACCATTACTAAATCAAAAGAAATATCAAAAGTAGGAACCAAGCAACTTAACGTCATGGTGTATTTTGCCGGCAACAATGACCTTTACGACATATGCGTTAAACAGATGCAACAGATGGCGGTCATTGGCTCTTTGTTTCATGTAAATTTTATTACGCAGCTTGATGTTTTAAATGAACACAAAGTAAAAAGATATTACATAGCAAAGAACGATATTATTGAACTTGAAGAAATATCAGAAGGCCCTGAAGCCATTAGTGGCACCCCCGCAAGCCTCGCATCCTTTGTACAATGGGGTATGGAAAAATTTCCTGCACGAGATTTATTTTTAATTATTTCTAACCATGGTGATGGCATCAAAGATCGCAATTACTGGAGTCACGCTAAAACCAAACGCGGTATAGCCATCAATAACCATGCCAACTGTTATCTCACCAATCAAGGCCTTGAAGAAGCTCTTAGGTTTATTTCCCAACGCGTTCTTGGTGGACGCAAGATTTCGCTCGTACTTACGGATGCATGCTTTATGTCAATGGTCGAAATTTGCTCTCAAATTAAGCGCTCGGTAAAACTTTTCGTAGGCTCTCAAGACACAGAACCATTTCTTGGCTATAATTATACCGATCTTTTTAGCGTTTTCACCGACTCTGATGGAGATCATCTAAATTCAGAAAGATTTGCTCGATGGGCAGTAGATAGTTATATCAACGAACATAAAAATTCCGGGAAATCAATCACACATGCAGCTATTAACCTAGAATCCATTGAAAAAGTTGAAGACAACCTTAAACAATTAGCACTCTTATGTTCCGAATGCATCGACCAAAAACCTGAGTTTTTTGAAGCAATATATAACATTAGAGAACATACGAACATCAAATTTAGAGACTTAGATTATATCGATTTGCACCACTTTTATAACGACTTAATCAACATTATTACTCCAATGCTATCAGAAAAGTCTCATCGACGTCGCGAGGTTGTACGCCTTGCACTCGAAGGAAAATCATTACTGGGTGATTGTATTCTTGCAAACCAAACCGGCCCTATAAATCCTGGGGCCATGGGCCTGTCACTTTATTTTCCAATACACACGATCCATCAATCATATTATCCAACTATTTTTAATCAAAAAACGGGCTGGAGTACATTTTTAAAGACGTACTTATACCGCTTGTATCACACATTAAGCAGGAAAGCAGGGGCCTAGAAAAAACATCCACTTTGTTATAGTCATTTGATAATCGATAGGATATCCCATGGAAAAAAAGACGTTACTCAATGAGCTCACCAAAAAATATAAAAATTGCCAAGGCTGCCCACTCGCAAAGCTCGGTAGAACTCAAGTTGTTTTCGGCGTCGGCAACCCTGATACCAAGCTTATGTTTATCGGTGAAGCTCCGGGACGAGATGAGGATCTTAACGGCGAACCATTCATAGGTCGCTCTGGAAAATTACTCACACAAATTATTGAAGACATGGGTCTTTCACGGAGCGAAGTTTATATTACTAATGTCGTCAAAAGCAGACCACCCAATAACCGAACCCCAATAAAACAAGAACGCGAAGCTTGTAAAACATTAATTTTGGTAAAAGAGATCGACATCATTAAACCAAAAATCATCTGTACCCTCGGGTCACCGGCAACTAAAGCACTTCTTGGAGATGATATACAAATTTCACAGGCTCGTGGTAAATTTGCTGAGTATCGCGGCATCCCAGTCATGCCAACCTATCACCCGGCATATTTACTACGTAATCCCATTGCAAAACATACAGTGTGGGAAGATATGAAAAAAATTATGGAAGAACTTAAAGATTGAGAAAAAGTAACTAAAACTTATAAACTCCATCTTTTATTTTTTTAGCAGCTGATTCTTAGACTTGTCATCCTGAACTTGCCTGCCCGCCGAAGCTCCTGGCTCGACGTAGCTTTAGCGTAGGCGGCTTGGCGTAGGTTGGTTTCAGGATGACAATTAAGAAGACAAATCAACTTTTCGTCACCGGGTCAGGGATTAATAGAATATTCAACGGATCTTGCGGCCAGGTTCTGCCTGATGGTACCCATAAAAATCGCTTACCGGTACGCTCCTGAATCGATCTTAATGGATAATCATAAACCTTCATAGCACAAGCATCATACGTTTCAGCAAGGATAATCTCAACACATCCCTCACTATTCAACTTAGAGCCTGATACGGTAGACACGGTAAACACCGGTCCGTAATGTTGCATGTAAAATTGTGGGCTTTCACCAGAGACCACTTCTTTCCAGTCCAAAGGCCTGTTTTTAGGATCTTCAAATGGCTTTCGTAGCAAGTCTGCATCGATATTTATTTCTTTATCTCTGAACAACTTTAACACCGCAATAGAATCTTGATGGCCGCGAATAAGGGCATCTACCTGTTGATTATTAAGTATACATTCAACGGCAAACAGATCCGCACTATGAATATCATTCCCACGATTAGATTTCGAAAATAATTTTCTACGCAAGCTTTCTTCGATTGCTTCATTATCACAATTTTGTTTAACCAATATGGCCCTTTCTGGATCATGATGAATGATATCCGTCCATAAGTAATGTGAAAAATAAACCCCTACAATCGGATTATAAAGATCTTTCAAAAAAATTGGTTTAAAGGAAGCCTGGCTACTCAATAATAGCTCCTTAGGATCAAATTTAGGCTCAGGAGCACCGTGACAAAATTGAAGAATTGCACCCCCACAGCGCACATAGTGTGTCAATGCAAAACATGAGTAAAGTGTATCTAGTTGCTCAATAAGACCTTCAGGTTCATTAAACAAATACTTATCCATAATTTCTCGGATGAGGCCTTTAGCTCCATAATATCTATTAATCTCTACCCATTCATGATTCCCGCGCAACAAAATAACACGATCAAAATTAAGCATTTTAAGACAAAGCAAGAGAGCTAGGCATTCAACACTATATTTTGTTCTATCAACATAATCGCCAATAAAAATAAGAGAACATCCAGGGTTGAGCGTTAAATCTTCATTGAGCACTCCCTCAATAACCCAACGCCGCAACTGCCGCAATAACGTAAAATAAGATCCATGAATATCTCCAACGACAAAAAGATGATCTTCTGGCGTTAAATGCCATGATGAAGCATGGCCAACATGGCCATCTTTATTGCTGATGCCAAAATCAGCAAGTTGCCTTTCTGTCTCTATGATAAACATATCAATCAATGCAGAAAAATCTTTCTGATAAATAAGAGCATCCAGATGCTTATCTAACAATGGAATTTCTGGATAATTTTGTTCACTCCACCATACCGTCTCTTCAAGTTCTTGTAGGGTTTTGAAATCATAGAAATCTTTAAGTTGCTTAAAATCATCAGGACCTGCAAGAAGGGCCGGATGCAGAGAAAGAAAGATAGCGAGAAGAAGTTGTGTAATTAGAAATTTAAATTTCATATGAGGTGCTCAACTATTTTTTACTTCGTTCATAAAACATTCTTCGCAGCCATACGTCATCCTCGCGAACGCGGGGATCCAGGCCTTACTTACTTTTACAGACCTTCTAAAAACTTGTTAGAAAAGAAGTATAAAAATTTTAAAGTAGAAAAAAGTTCTGGATCCCCGCATTCGCGAGGATGACGTAGTCAAAAACCCAATTTCTCATAAAATTTCATAAAATCTCAAATCCTCAGAAGATATCGTTCTTTCTAAAAAAGTAACCGTTTATTGAGGCCAATCTTCAGGATTTTGTTGAGCAGAAGGCCACCGACCTGTAACCGTTCTGACTTCAGGTTCTACATCAGCAGCAGTTTCTCTTCGCTGCCGCATAAACCTATCTCCACCATATTCTTCATCTAAATCCCCAGTATGAGACAAGTCTAAAAGGCTAAAGGGAATATCTTCATCTTCACCACCTCGTCGCTGTAACCGCGCCAAATTACGTCTTGGCGGCAATGGCGTTAACGATCTATCCTGAGGTGAAAGATCTCTTACAGGCTCAATCACTAATGGATCTTGAGGCCAAACATTGCCAGATGGTCGCCACCTAAAACAGTTATTCACGCGCTGATTATAAGGGAGCAAGGGATAATCATACACTTTCATCACACATTTATCATAAGTTTTTGCAAGAATAATTTCTACACACCCCTCACTATCAATTTTTGAT
Organism: uncultured Pseudomonadota bacterium; assembly: GCA_964354855.1. Taxonomy (GTDB): domain Bacteria; phylum Babelota; class Babeliae; order Babelales; family RVW-14; genus CAYHBO01. Next base: position 57,205 of record CAYHBO010000001.1, read on the forward strand.
CCAGACGCCGCAGATAAGGTAAAAACAGGGCCATAGTTTTTCATATAAAATTCTGGATTACGACCCTCTACAACATCTACCCAGTTAAGTGGAGCATTTCTTGGATCAGTAAATGGATTAACCATTGTATCCGTATCAATAATCACTTCTTTCTCTCTAAATAATTTTAATACTGCTATCATATCCTGATGCCCACGAATAAGAGCATCAACAAAGGTTGACTTAAGAATACGATCTATAGCAAATAAATCAGCACTAACCAAATCATGCCCTCGAGCAGAAGATGAAAATAAGTTTGCATTCAAGCTCGATTCAATAGCCAAATAATCACCTTGCTTTAGAAAAGCCTCTCTTGCTGGATCATGATGAATAATGTCGGTCCACAAGTAGTGTGAAAGATTAACATTTTTCGATTCTAATTCTTCTTTTTCAAGTAAAGAAAAAAACGAATCCTGACCCAATATTAATTCAATTGGAGGATTTTTTGGCTCAGGAGCCCCATGACAAAACTGCAACAGCGTACTGCCACAACCAACATAGAGCGTTAATGTAAAACATAAATACAATTGATCTAGCTGATCAATAACTTCTTGAGCCTCCCTAGAGTACTTATTTCTAATCTCTTGTGTAAAGCCATAATCTGCATAAGAATTATTCATTGCAACCGATTCATGATTACCTCGTAATAACACAACCCGATCTTCATTAATTAATGCTAATAAAAGCATAATCGTTAAACATTCTAAGCCGTACACTGTTCGATCAACATAATCACCAATGAAAACAAGTGAGTACCCCGAGAGAAGTCTTAAATCTTCCGTCATCACTCCTTCAAGAACCCAACGATCAAGTTGCCGCAACAATGAAAATAATGATCCATGAATATCTCCAACCACAAAAATTCGATGTTCAGGGCCTAGCACCCATCCCTGAGCATACCCAACCCCACCTGAAGCATTTGCGCCCTTAAGCTTACGCTGTATAACGCTTATAAACTCATCCATCAAGGCACAAAAGTCTTTTTTAGAAATAGAAATTCTTGTATTAGAGAAATGCGGAATTTCTGGATAGGTAGAAAAAAGCTGCCTGAGCCCAGAAACTGTTTTAAATTCGTCGGGAATGGCAAGTAAAGATGGTATGACCAGTAAAAAAAAAAGGTTTAAAATTTTCAACCTCATATCTACCCCCCGTAGAAGAAACATCACATTTAATTAAAAATTACCCACATAAAAAGCATGCTTGTTTTAGTTTAAAAAAGTAAACGGTTACTCAATTACTCACAAAAACTCTCTATCTTAAACTGTTAACGCTTTCTTGCCATTTTGATTCATATGTGTAAGATATTTCTTAGGTTTTTTTCCAAAGGAGTTCTATTATGAAAAAACAGACGTTACTGCTCATTACTGCATTGTCTGCAGTAAGTTTCGGATTCGTATCTGCTAAAAATGAACCGCTTGTTTCAATCGACAGCGTGCACATTATGCAAGAATCCAAAGAAGGAAAAATTTTAGCCGAAAAACTTAAAGGCAAAATTACCGACTACCAAAATTTTGTTCAAAAGTCACAACAGGAGATGGTTGCGCTACAAGATGAAGTCACCAAAAAAGCTGATGTCTTAAGCAAAGAAGCTCTCCAAGAAAAAACAGAAAGTCTTACACGTAAAAAGAAAGATTTCGAAAGAATTCTTGCTGACCGCGAAGAAGGGCTTCGTGCTGAACTTCAACGTGAACAAATCAAACTTCGTGATAAACAACTTCTTGTAGCTAATACTATAAGCGAAGAAGAAAAATGGGGCTTAGTTGTTGATAAAAATACTCCTGGCGTTTTATTCGTTAACAAAGCAATCGACAGAACAAGTGTCGTGCTTAAAAAAGTTGATGAAGTATTCGGCCAAACAAGCACCATGAAACAAGATGGTGTTGTTATAGCAAGCAATAAACCAGCTACCGTTAAGCCAGTAGCCGAAGCTAAAAAGGCGTAATCGATAATGCAGCTTAACCTCACGTCAACACAACTTATCGAAATTATCGGTGAGGGGGTCTTAACAGCCCCCCTCACTCATTCTATCGTTCGTCTAGCATCCCTTACCAGCGCAACCAAAAACGACCTCGCCTTGGTCTTTGACCGTGGTGATGCTTCAGTTTTCAGCGCCGTTAACCAAGAAATTATTAAAAAGTCACAAGCAGGACTCATCATTACTTCACAAACAGTGGTTCCTTATAAAAATTACTTAATCGTTAAAGACCCGCTTGATGCTTTTCAAAAGCTTGCTTTATACGCACAAACACAGAAAAACATTATAGCAGCCACCAAAACTACCATTATTCCAGATTCAACCCATATCGCATCAACCGCCATTATTAAACCGGGCTCCGTCATTGGTAAAAAAAGTATCATCATGGATCAAGTTTATATTGGTTATGACTGTATTATTGGCAATAATGTACTACTCTATCCAGGCGTTAAAATTCTTGATGAATGCATTATTGGAGATGGCACCATTATACATGCCGGCACCATTATCGGCTCCGATGGATTTGGTTACCAAATAACCAAACAAGGATTGCGCAAAATTCCTCAAATCGGCATTGTTAGAATTGGCAGCCAGGTTGAAATTGGCGCAAACTGTACCATCGACCGCGCCGCTTTTGATGAAACAATTATTGAAGACCTCGTTAAAATAGATAATTTAGTTCACCTTGCACATAACGTAAAAATTGGAACTGGTTCAGCAATTCTTGCACAAACAGCAGTTGCAGGAAGTACCTCCATAGGAAAAGGTTGTCAAATTGGCGGACAAGTCGGAATAAAAGACAATATCATTATCGGTGACGGTGTAAAAATTGTTGGAAAATCTGCCGTTATGACATCAGTTAATCCTGGTGAAACAATAGCAGGCATTCCCTCTATATCATTCATTCAGTGGAAGCGTACTACCGTTATGCTTACCAAGCTCCCAGAATTATTCAAACAAGCTCAAATAATTTCCGAGATGCTCAATAAAAAACGATCATCCTGGTGGTCACGCTTATTTAAATCATAAAAAATCACATGCTAAATTACATAATTACTTCTGATCAACACTCAACACTGGCACCTTCCCTTGCATCACAACTTGACAAAGAACATCTGATTATTCACGTTGGCCAATTTCCAAGTTCTGAAACTAAGGTTACTAGTTTTGAAGACAAAAGATTAACCGGCAAGCATATTTTACATGTACATCAGTTTTCTTCTGGATCGCAAGCCATAAACCAATCGCTCTTCGACCTGCTACTCATCTTAGAATCACTCAAAGTTATAGGAGTAAGCAACATCAGACTTCTTATGCCTTATATGCCCTATGCACGACAAAACACAACCATGCCTCTTATTATAAACATGCTATACCAAGCAGGCGTCAAAATTATCATCACCTATGACATTCATAACCCATCACTCATCAACCAGGAGCCTTCAGGTATTAAAAATATAAGTACAACCGACTATTGGGTTGATCTTATAAAAAACATTCCACCTGACTTAAAAAACATATGTATAGCAACCCCTGACTACGGAGCAATGGCACGCACCATGCCGATTGCACAAAAACTTGGGGTCCCATTAGTCTGCTTGACCAAGAAACGTATCGAAAATAACCAAGTAATTATTACCGCCATCGATAGTAATGTTGCTGGAAAAAAAATCATTATGATTGATGACATTCTAGACACCGGCAATACAGCCATCGCAGCATGTAATGCATTGCTAGAGCAGGACGCCTTAAGTGTTTCTGGCTTATTTTCTCATGCTGTTTTATCTGAAGGAGCTGTTAAAAAACTTCAGGAAAGCAGGTTTGAAAAGATTTTTGTGGGCAACTCGTTGCTGGGGTTAGAAGAGCTTGGGGATAAGTTTGTGATTGTAGATTTGTATGGGCATCTTTCAGAAGAAGTCTTGTAGTTTTTAATATCTTTTAACACACAATTCTCGCCTTACGTCATCCCCGCATTCGCAAGGATGACGTGTCCTGCGATCAAGCCTGGATCCTGAAATAAGTTCAGGATGACAAGTCCAAAAATCAGCATCATAAAAGTATCCATGTGCAGAAAAATTCAGAGTGACATATCCTACACTAAAACCTAAACCCTCAACATAGCCCCTTACACCAATGTCGGTGTAATAAAAATCAACAGTTGTTTATCCTCAAGCTTCTTGCGTTTACCCTTAAAAAGCCATCCAATTACCGGAATCTCCTGAATCCATGGCACCCCGGTATGAATAACATCTTTCGAGTTTTCGATAAGCCCACTGATCATGGTCGTCTGTCCGTCACACAACACTACTCGATTACTAGAGCGAGACGTCATAATCGTGTAAGGAAATGATCCAAGCTGTGAAGTATTAGACGAACTTGAAATAGTTGCGGTACTGGCTTTAACAAAAGAATTTTGCACAAAAATATCTAAGAAGATCGATTTCTGATCAGGCGCCACCGTCGGCTTAACTTTTATTTTCATCCCGATATCTTTATACCCAATCGTTGTAACATTGGTTGGGCTCCCCGCAACCGTCTCTTGCAACACGGTTGCCTGTGGCATTTCTTGTCCAACCAAAATCTCTGCACACTCCTGGCTTTTTACGAGCAGTGATGGCTTTAGAATGGTTTCTAACTCATGCTTTGTTTCCGCAGCATTAAGCATAACATTTAACCGATTGGTACTCAGATTTTTATTTCCGAAAGAAAACGGAATTTGTACAGTTTTGATGCTAGAAATCGAAGTTGGAATAAAATTTAATGCCCACCCCAAAAGATTCTCAAAGCCGGACGGTTCACTTCCATTTTTTGTACCAACACCAATCCCTGCAAACTGAAAACCATTCTGAGAGATACTTGCACTACGATCATACATACCGGACCATTCAAAACCAATAGCCTCTTCAAAATCTTTTGATACCATAACAATGCGTGCATCAATTCTCACTTGTGGCACATGCATATCAATTTCCTGTAGCGCTTTTTTGAAATCAATTACAAAGTTTTTTCTGCCACGACAAAAAATTTTACGTGATTCATCATCAAACACAATGTAATGACTTTTAATAAGAATATGGCCAACAATACCATTCCAAAGTTGCTCAATGCGCTTTTTAAATTCAGCATTCCAATTTACATAGTGAATGGTAATGTAGTCGGCAACAGTATCCTGCTCGATCGATTTTTCAGCCTTCACTTTTAACTCTTCTATAGCTACATTTTGCTTAAGAATACGCCATACACCACGGTCATTAATCAACGCAAGTCGTGGAAGATTATTACTCAATAAAATTGAAAGCACCGCAGCTAAAGACGCATCATTGAACGAAAAATTTCTGATATACCCATCAACATCGGCATCCATAACAAAATTAATATCGGTAAGCTTACCCACAAGTTCTATTGCCTTACGTAAACTTACTTCGTGTAATTTTATGGTTACTTTTTTTTCGGTTAACAAAATATCATCATACTGCTTTTCCAATAAGAGCCTGATCTCAGGAACCAAGAGATCTACAACTGCTTTGGTGGCAGCCTGCTGTTGCGTATTTCCGCGAGGACACTTCGTACAATTTTTATGTTTATTTTTTTTACGCTTTTTCTGGGCAGGCTTTTTGTCATAACACTCTTCGTTTTCTTCATTTACCACACGCTCAACAATCGAATTTATGTTTTGAAGTTGCTTCTTTTCTTTCCGATCATACTCCTGTTTTGCAAGTAACGAATTGGTTGGCGGAATGGTTATACCATAATGTTCATGCGGCCAGAAGTCTTCTTTCTGTTCTTGTTCATCAGCCCCAAGAACCGATACACCCATAAGAACGGCTAACAAAAACATTCTTTTCATTACTACCCAATCTCAACACGTTTAATCTTATTTTTCTTCATAAACTCAACATAATCCGTTGCAATTGTATGCAGCGTATAACCTTTTATTTTATCCCCAACCCCCAACGTACGCTGCTTCTCACCATCCTGCACAAGAATGCCACGTAATTTTTTATACTGTACAACCCCGATAATATGAAAAAGCTTTTTGCGTTTTCGCTGCTGATCAACAGATATTGGAAAAGAAAAAGGGTCTCGAAGTTTTTTTGGGGTAGCAAAAATTGATGCAGACGCCACGAACAAGAATAAAACAGCCCTAATCACACGTCCCCCATATTTATTGAAAGATCAATCTGAAGAAGGCCATGCCCTCCTGATTGTACCGCAAGCCTGATTACCACTATCGATAGTTTTTTTACCGCTATAAGTTCAAAAAAACGAAGCAAGTTGCTATACGAACCATTAAGACCCATCACAATCTCACCAGCAACCTTCGATGTCACTGGTGGCGCAAACTGGTAGCAGATAAGCCCGGAATTTTTAAATACATGAAAGAGATCGTCAATAAGCCCTTGATGCTCTCCATAACTTTTATACTGCTCTTTTAGATCATGATATTGTGTCTTAAGTTTTTCATGAACGCCTACAGAATCAGTATATTTTATATGCTTCTCATGTAAATTCTTTAACAAGCTCTCATGAGTATTTATGTCTATTTTTTTAGGATGAAGGAGGTGAAGATAGATGATACCGGTCGTCAATCCCAGTACCGTCATCGACAGCATAACGCGCTTAGGAAAATCAATCCCACGCAGGCCTGCTTTCATTTTTGATTCATGAAGCCAGAAGGACATACATTTCCCATTAAGACGAATTTTCTAATCTTGCTGTAAGATATGATGCTCAATAAACATAAGTAAATAATTTTAGAAATTTTTATTCTTCTCGAGACTATATTTTATCAATTTCTTCTTCCCAAGCCCCCTGAGCATCTTCCGGATCTGGTTCAAAACGTCGCCTTAAAAGCTCATCTTTAAAGCCTTCAGGATTCTCATTACTTACCTGTTCTCCTTGAGCATAAATCTCTGCTTCGTCTGTCCCCGGAAGCCTATTTCTTAAACATTCTATATATCTCACCGCAAGAGCTTTATGATATGCATGCAGCAAGCGCCCCTCGCTTTGTGAATACGAATCAATCATCTGAATCATCATTAGAAGACCTCCCAATATTTCTGCATTCTTAAAAAGAGAATAAAAAAAAGCATCATAAGCTTCTTCTTCATGTTTATTTATTAAATCTCTTATCACCACACGAGCCTTATCCGATAATCGTACACCTATAATATTTCGAACAACCTCTATCAAATCAGTATCACTGGCACTTGCTTGAGTAGTCCTCGTTTTTCTACAAAGATCATCATAAATTGCGTTAACAATAGCATCATGTTGCTGTTCAGTCAGCTCAGTAACTTCTTGCTCTTCTTGTGGATGCGCTAACGCAGGCAATAACACAGAGCAAGTTGAACCTGGTTGTTGAGGAGAGGATCTCAAGTAAGGCGATCTAACAGAACCCTTCGGCCATTGAGTCCCTTTTTTACCAGACGGTTTAGGATTCATAGCACTCACACCACCACCGTAAGCCAAACAGAACATTATCAACATCAATATATTTTTTATCGTCATAACACCACCCCCCTTGAGTTACTCGTTTTATAAAAAATCGATATTTAATGTACACCCCAGTAATTCAACACATCAAGGCTTCTCACGTTTACGCATGAGACTAATGCCTTTAATTGCTAGTTCAAGCTGTTTTATTGAGTTAATAGCAGGGGGCCTTGGGGTTAAGCATTTTACAACTATTTCAGGAATAGCTTCGTATTGAGGCTTACGGCGCTGCTTAAAAAGGGTCTTGTTAAAGCTTTCTTGATCATTTTGGCGAAATTTTATCGCCTTACGATACTTTTTATCCTCATCCACCGTAAAGAATTTTGAACGAATGCCATTTATATTCCTTATTGCAAGAGCTTTATAAAATGCGCATGAAAACTTAGAATCTTTACATTCATGATAAGAATAAAGGTAAATATACTCCGCTACCAGCATAATACCCCCAAGGGCCTCAGCATTATTTAAAACAGCATCAAAATAAAGATCATAAGCCTCTTCTTTGTGCTCTTTGATTAAAATTTCTATGTCTTCGATAGGTAATTGATTTTTTACAATTTTTTGAACCTCATCGATAAGAGCCGCACGATCATTACATCCTTCACAGCAGGCATTGCGAACTTCATGATCATAAATAGCAGTAACAATAAACCCTCGCTGCTTACCATTCAGCAGAGCAAGAAGAGAGTTTTTTCTAGATGCTATTGAAGAAAAAGAGGTAATCTGTTGCTCTAATAAATCGAGTGATTCTTTTGATGGGATGTGAAGTTGCGGATCAGAAGTTTTATGATGATTAAAAATATTTTTGCCTTGGAAATGATGCGGGGGCCGATGATAAGCATCAGATCTTATAATAGGCAAATGAAAAGAATCACTTGAATCAGTTTTTTGTGGAGACCTTGACGAAATACCACAAGAAGAGGCATTAGAACAAAATTTACGCGTAGACCGAGGACCTTGTTCAGATTGAGGCTTGCTGGGTTGCATGGCAGAGCTGAATTCACCATAAAACATCATCAATATAAATATATTTTTTATTTGCATAACACCCCCCCCAGTTATTAATTTACAAAAAATTTAGTCAAAATAAATTTATCGATTCACTGACTTTATAAAATCTTCATTTGTGTACAAAGGCTTCACTTCAAGATCATTCAGTACAGCATCATAAGCAGCAAGAAGTTTTAACTCCCCTTCACCTGGCTTGCACCTAGATAAGATAAGACATACTTCCCAATGTTTGAGGTCTGGATTACGGTGCAGTGTATTAAGAAATCTTTTTTTTAAATAATTAAAGAAAACATCGAAAACATATGTATTAACCAAAAGAACTGCTTCTTGAAGGCTAAACCCCTCTTTTACAATACTGTCCAAAAGAACTCTTTTTGGATCAGTGTTTATAACCATTATCGCTTCCCCAAAGCGCAACAAACAGTAACCCTTGATAATTGCCTTAATTTTATCAATCTTATCCGGCACCAGCGTTCGAATAAATTCGGGAATTTCCACAGCAGGCTGCTCTGGTTGATTCATTGCTATAATATTGCCAAAGAAGCTACTCACAAAAGTCACGTAAAGAATATTTTTAATCTTCATAACTACTCCCCTTAAGTTAATTTGATAAAAAATTATGCGTTAGATTCAGCAAATTCTATATAAATATCAAGAAGAAAAGCTATGTCGAGACTAGGCCTACAAGCTTTAAGAACTTTAATTTTATCTTCATGATCGTTAGTAGTATTCAATCTAAGCACAAGATATTCACGGTATACAACAGGAGCATAAACACTAACTAATTCAGACACTTGATCATCAGAAAGAGAATTTCCAAAGCCTCCTTTGACAACATCTACAAGAGACAGTGAACGATGAGGCCCTTTTGGATAAAATCTTGAATGAAGTGCATCTCTCAAGGTTTTCTTAACTGCTGTTTTTTGATCTTTAGATAGCGCCTTAATCCACTCAGCAGCCATTGGCGATGCTGGTTCTTGAAAAGAATTATTTGGGACAACAAGTTGTCCATCTAGTCCAGTAGGACGTTGCTCCATCGCAACAATATTACCAGTAAAACCACAAGCGAGAATTAACATCATAATATTTCTTATCGTCATAGAAAGATCCTTATAATTAATTTATTTTTGTACGCTATTCTTCGATTGTCGCTGGTACAAGGCGATTTAAGGAAATGCAGTATATTTTTAATCGACCTACTCGTCAATAGGTTTCGCTAACAAATTGTAATTATCAAGTTTTTTTAACAGATTGTTCTTGTAGAACCTGAACTCATCGTTTGTATAAAGCTCCATAGTATTCAACTGGACTAACAACGCTCAAGTTTCCTGCAGTTTCATATTTTTGCTCATCTATTTTTTCAAACACTCTCCCACCTTCACAAAGAAGCAGATTGTCTCTTACCATCGCAAGAGGCTTCCATAAGACTCCCCATCCTTTGGGTACAATTTTTTTTATAACTTCATCTCTAAAGAAATCCGCCACCTCTCTTACTAATTGACGCCCGCCTAAATCTCTAGCATTAATAAATGTATCTCGAATAAAATTGGTGATTGCTTTTTTCTTAGCTTCAAGAATGACCCTGGAGCCATCTTCATCCTCGATTACATCACTTACTAGCCCCTGCACCAATCTATTTAATTCTTCTACTTCTGGACCCATTCTGAGCAAAACAGTAGAGACATATTGATGAAATAATACCTGATCAAAACTTTTAACCTCTTCTTCTTGATTAAAAAATTTCATAATTTCACCATAATAATAACCATGAAGAACATCAATGAGTGGTTTATCCAAGGCTCCCAAGCGAGTTGGGTTCTCTTCACTTGATTCTAAGGACCACCCCGGCGTTTTAACCGCAACAACGCCCACCCCTTCTTCGTCTGTAACCGTTATGCCTTCTTGTGTTAATTCCCGATTTAAGTTCTCGTCTGCTGACTGCATGGCAATAACATTTGATCCAAAGCCCCACAACCAAAACAGTACCGCTAAGTTTTTTATTTTCATCCTCCCCCTCCACCACCCATTTTTGATCGTCTTCGCAATAAGCGCTCTCCAAACTCGTTGCTATCTCTGGCCTTAAGTCTTTCTACTCGTTCACTTTTTACCCAATCTTGCTCTGTCTTAGGTCGATTATAAAGCGCTCGTATAACCGAATGATTCAGCACTTCATCATACATTGGTAATAACCATTGATCGCTTGGTTTAAACCGCAGCCACGCATCAAAAACATATTCATACCCACTCACAACTTTCGCAACAAGATCAATCCCTCCAAGCTCTTCTGCATTAAGAAGAACGTCGGTAAAAAATTGAAAATAAGCCTCAGGTCGATAGCCATTTCTCAAAGTAAAAATCGCATCAGGAGTTAACCTCAATTCAGGAACACTGGCTTTTATGTCTTGCTCAAGCTTTACTCGAGCATCAGGGTCCCTTTTATACAATCGAATTATATCATCATGAAGAGCGGTAATTATTTTATGTGTTTGAATCTTAGAATGAGCCTGTACCCATGCCGGTCGCTTATCTTGATTAACCTGCATAGCAAATATAAATTGATAGGTAGAAGAAACAACGCAGCACAAGAGAATATTTTTTATCTTCATAACGCCTCTCTCCAGTAATCAAACGCCTTTTAACGCATTTTTATGACATTATTTAATTTTTCAGCACGTCATCCTCGCGAATGCGGGGATCCAGACCTTCGAATAAAATAATCCAAAGACCAACAAGAAAGAAGTAAGACCTGGATCCCCGCATTCGCGAGGATGACGCCTCAAAGAACTAAAATAACCTATTAATAGGTAACTTATATTTCATTAGCCTCTTCAAAATGCGCCACACCTAGAACCTCTTCAATTGTGGTAATTCCCAAAGCAACACAACGAATACCATCATTAATCAATAGCGTCATCCCTTGTTCTAGCGCTTTATTTTTAATGGTTACCGCATCGGCTTTTTGAATAATCAACGTAGCAATCTGATCGGTAATTTCCATAATTTCGAACAATGGCAAGCGTCCTCGGTAGCCTTTATTAAGACACTCATCACACCCAACCGGCTCATAAAAAGTTATTCCTTTTGCGGTTACTGGTGTTAAACCAATGCGCAACAGCGTATCTGAGGTTGGAATATATGCTCGCTTACATTTTTTACACAATCTTCGTACAAGCCGCTGAGAGATAACACAGATCAACGAAGAGGCAATTAAAAATGGCTCAATGCCCATATCAATCAATCGCGTCACCGTTGCGGGAGCACTGTTTGTATGAATTGTACTAAGCACCAAGTGACCGGTTAATGCTGCTTGCGTTGCGATCTGCGCCGTTTCGGTATCTCGAATTTCCCCGATCAGTACAATGTCAGGATCTTGTCGCAAAATTTCACGCAATGCAGTCGCAAACGTTAGCCCAATTTTAGCGTTAACGTTCACCTGGTTAATCCCATTAATGGTATATTCAACCGGATCTTCGACGGTAACTAAGTTAACATCAGGCTCATTAAGCCGAGAAAGTATCGAATAAAGCGTTGTGGTTTTCCCGGAACCAGTTGGTCCACTGACCATAATAATCCCGTTAGGGCGCTGAATAATGTTCACCACTTTATCATAATCTGTTTTACTAAGATTAAGATTCTCAAGCTCTTGCGTGCCGGTTGATTTGTACAACAAGCGCATTACCACTTTTTCACCAAAGTTTGTCGGCAGCACCGATACCCGAAGATCGAGTGGCTTGTCGGCAACCTTAATCATGATCCGTCCACTTTGAGGAAGCCGCTTTTCAGCAATATTCATGTTCGACATAATTTTTATACGAGAAACAATGGCGCCTTGAAATCGTTTGGGGGGGATCATCCGTTGATACAAGTTGCCATCAATACGATAGCGCACCCGTAACTCTTTTTCGTATGCTTCAATGTGAATATCAGAAGCCCCTTCTTTAGCCGCTTGAAACAAAAGATGGTTTACCAATTTAACAATGGGAGCTTCATTGGCCATCTCCATGATATCTTTTTCTTCAATATCCCCCATGATGCCAAATTCAGCCTCTTCTTCTTCTTTAAGTTCTTCCATCATCTCCCCACCGGTCTCAAGCGGGTAATATTTATTGATGGCATCATTAATGCTAATTTCAGTTGCAACCGCATAACGAACATCGCCCGACATCAATAATGCAAGGTCATCAAGTGGTTGTAGATCCCGCGGGTTTGCGGTAACAATAGTTTTTTGGCCTTCAAACATGATTGGGATAACGCAATTTTGACGTAGAAATTTCAACGGGGTCTTTTTTAGTAGGCTTACATCGGCCATTTGCTCAGTCACCATTTCAATGAACGGAACTTCAACCTGGGCTGCGAGCGCACGTGCAAGATCAATTTTAGAAACGAGCCCTTGCTCAAGTAGTAATTGCCCAAGAAGCTTGCCTGTTTTCTTTTGCTCTTTTAAACATTCCTGTAACTGTTCTTCGCTGATAATATTGAGGTCTATAAGAAGATCGCCGATACGTTTTCGCAACATGGAAAAAACCCTTAATTATTTATTGTTCAATACGCCATTCTTACCGTGTACAACTATTCTAAGTGTTGGTATAGTAAATTGTAAGAGTTAATCGTTAACGTAATCATTTTATTCATTTTTTTGAAAGAAAATCATGAACGAACAAGGAAAGATTTCATTCTTTACGGCGGTTTTGATGAGCATCAATGTGATGATCGGTGTTGGTATTTATTTCAACTCACAGCTCATGGTACAAAAAGCCGGGGAGTGTAGTTTCCTTGGTTGGATTGCGGCAGCAGTTCTTTTACTTCCCGTTATTTGGGTTACCGCACTTGCCGCCCGTGTATTTCCAGGAGAAGGTGGTTTTTACAACTACGGAAAAAGTGGCATCAATGAATCGATTGGTTTTATCTCTATCTGGTCGTACCTTGTTGGTTATGTTGGCATGGTTTCAGCTCAAGTCCTTGCATTGACCGGTGTGGTTAAAACACAGTTCCCAGCTGTTGCTCACTTCCCCATTCTTTTCAATGTTTTATTTATTGTTGGACTAGCGCTATTCAGCATGCTCAGTATTGCCTGGGTAAGTCGCATCCAAGGAATTGCAACGATTCTCAAGTTGACCCCTATCATTCTGGTCATTGGGTTACTTTATTTTTACTGGGATCCACAAATTTCTTACGCCGCTTGTTCATATGCCGGGATTGGTTCTACGATTTCATATGCATTGTTTGGATACTTCGGATTCGAAGCATGTAGTAACATCGGACAATACTTAAAAGGCGGACCTCAAACAGTTTTTAAAGTAATTTTAACCGCTTTTTTTACAACAACGATACTTTACAGTTTATTTCATCTTGGTGTTATGCACATCATGGGAGCGCAAGATTTTGGCGCATCAGGAATTCAAGCGTTACCATTATTTCTCGGCATTAATTCAACCACAATGCTGGCATGGTTCAATATCATTTTTGGTTGGATTTTAATTTTAACTTACTCAAATGCCGTTTATGGAAACATGCTTTCTAACGTAACCAATCTCGCCAACATTGCAGAACGCAAGCTCATCTTTGGATCTTCAATATTAACCATATTGAATCGCTTCAGCCGTCCTGTTATGGCTGTAGTTGTACAATGTCTTGCAACTTTCTTAGTAATTACCTTTGTTCCAAACATCAAAGTAGTTGTTGAGTTGGCAAACTTAGCAGTAGTACTAACCTTAGTCTTAACAACACTAAGCGTTCTTTGTGCTCAACTTCGACAAAAAGCTTATATTGCAAGTGTTGTTACCGTCCTCAGTTTTGGATCATGTGGCGCTCTTGCTTACTTCTGCTGGATGAATTTGAGTGATACAAATCCATTACGCATCATGTACGCGGGGATGTTGCTCGGCGTAATCGCTCTTGGTTATGCCATGTTTAAAGCACTGCGTTGCTGTAAGGCTTAGTAACTTTAATAAAAATAGCTCTTATGTAGAAACCCCCGCAGATCTTAGATCAACGGGGGTTTTAAATTAGTTACAAGAATTAAGTCTTCAAGGCTACCGTAATGGGGTAGGATCTTTTCTACATAAAGGGCACGTAGGATTACTCTTTAAGCAATCGTTAATACACTTTTTATGAAACTGATTTTTGCAACAGTTAGTAAAGACAACATTCTTTACAAGCGACTCAAGACAAATAGGACATATATCACTTTCAGCCCCCGCAACAACCCCAGAAGAAGTACCACTTTCTGCTTCTTGAGTAAGAGTAACAATAGCCGCTGTTAATTCAATAATCTTTTCGGAAAGTCGCGCTGAAGAGGAAAGAAGATTTTTATTCTCTTCTTTTTGTTTCTGAAGAACAGCTTTAACCTGATTGTATTTAGTAATTTTTGGTTCAAGAACTTTCTTTTTATATTCTTCATAACAAGATTGAAACTCATGATGATTTCCTATTCTTTGAACACATTCTGCAACAGGAATAAAGGCATCTTCAAGTTTCTTTACCATAACAGCTATCTGTGGCTGTAAGCCTTCAATTTTAGTTTTAATTCCTTGCACATCAACCTTTGTTTCTACAAATTTAGCGGCAATTGAACCCTTGTTTTCCGACAACTGCTTCTTAAGTTCTTCGCTTATCTTTGACGCTTGAACTCTTAATTTTTTCAAGTCTCTGTAGGCCACATAAAGAGAGGCTTCCCCTGGGTAGCTTTTTTTCGCATACGCCACCAAGTCTTCATTCTTTAATGGCAATTTTCCTGGAATAGATTCAACGAATTTTTTTGCATCATCAAGCTGTTTTGCAATATCATTATGCAAGGATTCAAACACACCACGCTCTTGATTTTCTTTCCACTCAACTGTTTGAGGAAGTACCGCTAAACAGGTCAAGCCCCCAGCAAATAGCCCACAAATTGAAGCCCAAAGCATTTCTTTTGTGCCAATAGTCTTCTCTTTTTTATATTTATCCCAAGCAAGCTTTCCACATAATCCCGCAAGCCCTACTCCGGCTGAAATACCAAATACTGCATTTTTACTTACATCTATACTTGGACTTGTTTGTCCTGCACAAGAAAGCATAAATAATAAAATAAGCGCTTTAATTCGTCTATAATTAAATAACATAATAAATCCCCTAAAAACCCACCAACCCTAGATACTATAATTCTTAACCAAATTTTAGTCTTAACTTATTTATATCTTCTTGTAGTTGTCTTATTTGTGCAAATTTAACCTTATCCTCATCCCGAAGACGGGCATTTGTTTCAGTTATATTTTTAAGATCAGCTTCAAGCTCATCATACTTTGCTATTTTTTGCTCAAGCTCATGTTGCTCACAATGAAATGCATAATATGAATGACCCTGTATTTCTTTTATACACGAAGTAACATCACCAATAACAGCATTAAGACTTGCTATCAAAGCCGGCAATTCTTTAACTAAAGCATCAATGCGCGACTTAAAGCCCTGAATGTTAAATTTTGAAGAAGTAAACTTAGGCATAATCGTCGCTGTTATTTCTTCCTGTTGTTTTACCAACGCATCATGTATCTTTACCACTTGTTCTCTTAATGGATTCAAATTTTTATCAGCTAAACACAGCGACCATGATTCTTTATAAACTCTAGCAGCATAAGCTCGAATATCTTCTTTAACTCTTGGTAGCTTTGCTCGTATATTTTGAGTAAGAAGTTTTGCCTCTTCAAGTTTTTTTTCACCAGAACTACAAAAGCTCTCAAAAAGCTCTTGCTCTTTTTGTTCTTGCCATTCAACAGATTGCGGCAATAAAACGGCACAGGTAATACCCCCTAAAAACAAGCCACAGAAAGAACCCCACAGCATTTCTTTCATGCCAATAGTTTTACTATTTTTAAACTTATCCCAAGCAAGTTTCCCACATAGCCCTAAAAAGCCTGCTCCAGCGGAAATACCAAATGCCGTATTTTTAGTTAAACCAGCCATTAAACCATTTTCTGATTCCGACCTTATCTGGCTAGCTAAAGAAAGCACGAGCATCAAAACAACAGCTTTAATTAGTTTATGATTGAATAACATAATAAATCTCCTAAAAAATCCCACCAACCCTAAATGTCGCTCGTCCTGAGGAGCCCGTAAAGGCATCTCGAAGGATCAACATTATTAACCATATCATTCAGATTGAATTAATAACTTTATAAGCCATACCGAAAGACTAAAGCATTAAACCGTGAAGGTCAAACGCCCCTCTGGGTAGATATGTCAGGTTGAAAATATAATTAAGGACCATAAGATAAAAAAGGCCACAGAAAGCGTTATTAGGGAATAAATCAATAGGAACCCGGTTAAATAAGCCATTGATGCGGCAAAAATTAATAAACTTACACAGGCAACAAATATAAGGATTTTAACCTTAGACCACCCCTTTTTCATTAAATAAATAGAAAAGTGATGAGGGCTACCCTTGTAAAAGGGTATACCAAGCCACGTACGAATAACCACAAGATAAAAGAGCTCTAATAAGGGAATAGCAAAGATAACGGGAGCAGCGTAGTATGCATCAAATGACTGAGAGCTCCAGGATAATAATAATGGCACTGCTGACAAGAACCCACCAACAAACAAAGCCCCTGCATCTCCTAAATAAATCTTTGCCGGGGGTTTATTGTGCAGAAAGAATGCCAGGATTGACCCCATAAACGCCAAGAGAAGTAAACTAATATCATACTGCTGGAAAAAAAGCGCCATAAAAAAGAATGAACCTGCAACAATAAGCGCCACCAAAGAAGACAGCCCATCCATTACATCAATCAAATTAAAGGCATTAATAATAGAAAGCATCCAAAGTCCGGATAAAAAGAAATTAAAGAAAGAAGAAAAGAAGGCCGTTTTAAGCCAAAATCCACCTTTTAAAAAGCAGAGCACCGCAAATAGCTGCCCTGCAAATTTCTGACCAGGCTTTAACACGGCTAAATCATCAATCAATCCCACAAACAAAAGAATAGTTGAGCCGAGGAGTAACCATAAAACCATATTCTTAAATGGGTAGAAAAGTGCCAGAGTCATAATAAAAACGCCATAAACCGCAACACCTCCAAGGTACGGAATAGGCGCTTCATGAGTTTTAATAGAACCATCAGGACGATCTAAAATACGTAAACGATATGCAGCACGAGCGATCATGGGAACCAAAGAATACCCAAGCAGCAAAGAAACCATAAATACCAATATATGACGAATAATAATTTCATACATGTTAAACTGCTCCCTTTTTGCTTATAGCCCCGCCCCATTCACAAGTGCCATAAAAAAACTCAGCTCTTCTTGAGATAAAAACGCAAATTCTACCCGTAAAATATACCAGGAAACCTTATCATGTAACTGATTAGAGCTCAATAACGGCTTAATTTTCACCCAGTCTTTTTCAGTAGTAATTACCTGCTGTAAACCAAAATCACGCATTGACTTTATGATTGCAGCGATATCATCAAGAGAGTAATTATGGTGATCTTCAAATCTTGCTTGAGCCCCAACAACAACCCCTACTTGCTTTACACTTGCTACAAAGCCATTCCATGACCCAATACCTGCACAAATAAAAAATGGTGCTTGTAACGTAGAGCCCGCTACGCGTTCATAATTTTCAAAAAATAAGCCAGAAACGTGATGATTTCCGGTAAACACAGGGACGTTCGCGCGAACCGTTTTTTTAAGATCATTCTTAATCACTTGCAAGGCTCTTAAATTCACCTGATCAGCATGAGTCAGAACAATAACATCTGCGCGTGTAATATCTTTTTCTCGCAATCTTCCAGCAGGAACACAATGCCCGTTTTCAAATGGATAGCGCGCATCAAGCAAAAGTATTTCAAGATTTTTATAGAGCGAATGGTGCTGATATGCATCATCAAGAATAATTGCAACGATATTTTCATGTGATTGTTTAAGGTGCTGTTCAAGCAACTTACATGACGCAGCCCGATCTTTACCAATAACAACAGGGCCCTTAAGTGCTTGTGCCAACATAAACGCCTCATCACCACTTGTTACTACATCAACAAACACCGTACGCCCATCACTAACCATAAGACTTCCCTTGGTAGTGCCCCCATACCCTCGCAATAAGACAGCAGGGTTTCCAGGGCAAATGGTCATCAAAAATTGAACAAAGACCGATTTTCCAGTTCCACCAAGCGAAATATTTCCAACCGATATTACCGGCCAAGGGGCCCGATATGGTTTACGTAGTAACTTAAAGCGATTAATGACATAAAAGAAGAGGCAATATAACGTTTCTAAGAAAAAAAGTAAGAACCATAGAAGTTTTTCTACGATTCTTACTTTTTTATGATCTCGTGTTTTATTCCAAAAATGTTGTAGCCATGCGCTAATGTTTTGTACGATCTTCACAATTAGTCGTTAACTTCAACCTCGGTGAAACACTGTACAATGTCATCTTCTTGCCATTCATGGAAAACATCTGAGGAGAATGCAAATTCGAATCCGGTATGAATTTCTTTAACCGACTTACGATCACGCTGCAAGCTAGTAATTTTGCCTTCGCCAACTTTTCTGCTATCGCGCATACAAATAACTTTACTTGTACGAGAGCAGATCCCTTCGCGAAGATAACAACCAGCAATAATACCAATTCCTTTGATATCAAATACTTTTCTTACAACAGCTTCCCCGGTTTTTTTCCAAACTTTTTTAATTACTTTTTTAGCATCTAGTGATTTTTCAATATATTCAATCAACTCATAAATGATACCGTATAACTCAATAATAACGCGCTTTTCTTTTGCAATTAACATCGCGTTCTTTTCAGCTTTAACACTAAACCCAATAATCTCAGCCCCGATACCAGCAGCAAAATCTATATCATTTTCAGTAATATCGCCAATAGTACTTGAAGCAATAACGATTGAACAGCCTATATCTTTTTTAGCTTTTGAAAGTTTTTCTATGGAATTAAGAATCGCTTCAAGAGAGCCTCGTGTATCTGCTTTGATCATGAGAGTGATTTGATTTTTGGTCAGCGCAAATGGATCTTGTTGTTGCAAGAACCCTGTTGCGCTACTCTTATCATCACGTTTTCCAGCACGAGCCTTTAAATAAACATCAACTGGAACTACAGTAAGCCAATCACTCATTGCATTACTACCATTAAATCCTACGATATTGATCGGAGTTGATGGGCCTGCGACTTCTAAGCGTTTACCAAAAGGATCAATTAACAACCGAACCTTTCCAACCGCGTCACCACAGATAAAGTAATCACCAACCTTAATGGTTCCTTCTGTACAAATTGCCGTAGCAACTGGACCATACCCTTTATCAAGGCGAGACTCTACAATAAATGCCTTACCCGGCTCTTCAGCATGACCTTTAAGTTCCATCATTTGAGCTTGAAGTGTAATCATATCAAGCAGATTTTCAACACCTTCACCGGTTTTAGCAGAAACTGGAGCGAAAATAACATCGCCACCCCAATCTTCAGACATTAAATTTTGTTGAGCAAGTTGACGTTTGATTGTTTCCAATCCGGTCATCGAGCCAAGCTTATCAATCTTATTAATAGCAACGATAATTGGAACTTTTGCTTCTTGTGCGTGCTTAATTGCTTCTATAGTTTGCGGCATAACACCATCATCAGCAGCAACGACAAGAACAACTATATCAGTAACACGTGCACCACGCTTACGCAAGTAAGAAAAGGCTTCATGTCCAGGAGTATCAAGAAAAACTATTTTGCCACGAGAACTCTCAACTTGATAAACACTAATATGTTGAGTAATGCCACCTTTTTCTCGTGCAGCAACTTTGGTCTTTAAAATATAATCGAGAAGAGATGTTTTTCCATGATCAACGTGACCCATGATTACAACAACCGGCCAACGATATTTTCCACCGTCTACCGTAAGATCTTTTTTGGATAATTCTGTTTTCGCTACAACAGGAGCATTTGAGAAAGTAATCTCAAACTGTTGCGCCAAATTTTTGATAATATCAGTCGATAGAATTTGATTTTTATTACAAACTTTTCCTTGTTTCAACAAGGTAGAGATTAATTCTGAGGCTGGCTTTCCCATAAGTTCTGCAATTTCAAACAACGGCCGCTCTTTATCTATAACCATTTCGGTAACTGCAATTAACTCAGTAACCTGTTCTTGTTGTGTGCGTCTTTTTCTTCTTCTTGAAGAGCGTCTTTTTGGTTTAGATATCGCAAAGCGACGAGCGAATTTATCTTCTCCCTTAAGCCCTAAAACTTTCCCGCCTTCTGAAACAGCTTCTTCAACGACTTCACGTAATATCGCCTCTTCTTCTTTAGTTACGGCACGAAGCTCAGTTGCTTTTCTTCTAGGTTCCTCATAAAACATATCACTCTGCGACTCATAAGAACGAGGCGTTTCAGCACGAGGAGCCTGTTGTAATTTTTCCAATTTTTCCACTTCTTGATTAGGAGTTGTTTTCTGATGTTCTTTTAAAGCAGTTTTTGAAGAAGCCACCGGTTTAGCAAAGGGGACAACATTTTTATTCACCGAAGTTTCTTTTTTTTGATTTTCTTTAGTGACATTCTTTTCAGGGACTTCTGGAGACACGCTTTTGCTAAATTTTTTACGTGCAAGTTCACAATCTTGGTCAGATAACATAGACATATGACTTGATGCATCTACCCTTGCATCTTGAAAAAAAGCCAATAAATCTTTGCTTGAAAGACCTAATTCTTTAGCCAACACATAAACACGCGTATCCACAATTCATATCTTTCATTAAAACTAATTTTATTCTAAATCTTCATTACTTTTATCATCAAGAATGGTATCAGTATCCAAGAAACTATTATTAATACTTTCCCGATCTATAGCACTAAGAGAACCTTCTTCAGCTCTTTGTCCAACAACATCTTGTAATTGAATTTCAACTCCCACAAGTTTAGCTGCCAAGGAAATATTTTGTCCCATTTTTCCAATGGCAATTGAGCGTTGATCTTGTGCCAACCAAACAATGGCTCTGCCATCTTCAGTAATTTCAACATTATCAATTTCAGCAGGCTTAAGACTTTGAGCAACTAATTTTTCAAAATCTTCTGTCCATTCAATTAAATCAATTTTTTCCTGGCCAAGCTCACGAAGTATCGGTTTAATACGAGCTCCACCAACTCCAACACAGGTTCCAACAGGATCAATTTCTTTTGAACTAGATGCAACAACCGCTTTGGTTTTGTATCCAGCAATGCGTACTATTTTTTTTACCTCAACGGTACCTTCATAAACTTCTGGAATTTCTAACTCAATTAATTTTTTAACAAATTCAGCGGAAGATCTGTCAAGAATAAGTTGATAATCTCCACGTGCAACTGACAATACTTCTTTAAGTAAGGCTTTAATTTGGAACCCTACACGAAACTGTTCTGCTTGGGCTGATTTATCAACAGGAAGAATTGCTAAGACTTCTCCAATCTTAACCACAAGTCCTGCGTGCTCTTTTTTATGAGCAACCCCAGTAACAATAGAGCCTTTTTTATCTTTAAATTCGTTACAGATGGCCATTTGCTCAAGTTCTCTGATCTTGGTTGCAATAATATTTTTTGCCGCAAGTATTTCTATGCGTCCAATAACTCCATCAAAGGGAACTAATATAATATCATCCAATTTTGCAGTAGCATTAATGGCCTTTGCTTTACGAGGTGTAATCTCAATATCTTCATCTTCAACAACGGAAACTATTGTTTTTTCCGCAAGAATTTCCATATCGCCAACTTTTTTATTAAGCGATACGCTGAATTTTACGTGAGGATATTTCTTTTCATAAGCGGCTAAGATTCCGTCACAAACAATCTCTGAGACTTGCTCTCGATTAAGGCCACGTTCTTCGATTAGGCTATCAATTACTTCGGTTAGCTTCACAAGCCATCCTTTTTTTAACATTCATTTAACTTAAGATCTTTTTCTTGGAGATATAAAAAAAGAATTATCAACAACCCACGTAGTCTATCGGAACTTTTCCAAAAAGTGAAGGCATACCGAGTACGCTTTAAGACATTTCTCATTTTTAATCTTTTCTTATTGAAAAAAAACTTTTTCTCTCCTTCTTCTTAAATATAAATATTTATATTTAGTAGTAGTAGTAGGCTCGGCGAAAATTGTTGATAACTCAAAAAAAAATCAAAATTATATCGTTCTATAACGCGTTATCAACCGGTTTTGAATTGTTGATAACTTGTGGATAACTTGTTGATAACTTGTGGATAACTTGTTGATAACTTTTTAAGTCTTTCATTTAATCGTGCTATAAGCCTTATTCAATGGATAATTCTCTATAATAACTACCCAATAGACCTTTTCATGACAAGAAAAAAAGTTATCAACAAGTTATCCACAAGTTATCAACATAGTTATCAACAATGAAATTTTCCCTATTTATTTCAACCTGAAACATTTAAAGATTAGATGTAATTTTTATTATCTGAAGTTAAAAAGTTATTTATAATGGCTTATAAGTCATTAATTTCTATTAGTATATTGATCAAGGGTGGATAAATGTCCTAGGATGGTGAAGATAAGCAATTGGGCTTAAAAACGAATTATCCTAGGGGGATGCAATGAAGATCTTTAGTACACAGAGCGTTTATCTTTTGAGTAAAAAAATCACATACTTGGTATCTTTTTTTGTTGTTTTCGCAGCAGGGCTTGAAGTCACTCCTGCTGCTCCTACTGCAGCAGAAAATGCTGATTGGACTATTCTTGTTTATGTGCAAGCACGTAATAATTTAAGTTCTTTTTCTGGAAGAAATTTTAGTGATATGGCGGCAGTAGGCTCAACAAAAAACCTTAATCTCTTGGTGCAATGGTATAAGCCTGAAGATCAAGGGGTATGGCGCTATAAGATTGAAAAAAATCAACTTAATCTAGATGCTCATCTTCCTTCCCCTTCTGATGGGAATAGTGCACAGGATCTTGTTGAAGCAATGCGTTGGGCGGTCAAAAAATATCCCGCTAAAAAATATTGTTTAATTTTATGGAACCATGGAGTAGGTATTTTGGATCCAATATGGGGTAATTCCTCAGTTCAAATTAACAAAAAATATTTAATTAATAACCCAAAAATACAAATAGCGGGGATTACTACTGAAGATACAGGTTATGAGTTTGATGAAACAATGATGCTTATGGCTGAAAATAATGTTAATAAAGGGATTCTTTTTAATGAACAAAGTAAAACCTATATGAATAATCAAGTTTTGGCTGCTGCATTAAAACAGATTAAGAATGAGGTTTTAGATGGGAAAAAAATTGACATAATAGGCATGGATGCGTGCCTTATGGGAATGATTGAGGTTGCTTATCAGATAAAAGACTGCGCAGACTTTATGGTTACTTCTCAAGAGGTCGAACTTGCTTATGGATGGAATTATTTAGGATGGTTACAAGATCTTTCAGTAAAAATAATTTCTCCGGCTCATGTTGCTAAAGCAATTGTGCAGTCTTATGAGTCTATGTATAAAAGCAAGATTCCTTTTTATACTCAATCAGCAGTTGACTTAAATAAGGTAGAACAGCTTAAGAAGGCCGTTGATGATGTTTCTATTAATATGATGACCTGTTATGCCGTAGATGGCCTATCATTCAGCCAGGTGGTAAAAAGAGCTCGGCAGAGTTGTCAGCAATTTAGCTCGGTAAGTTATGTAGATTTACATTCTTTTATGAAAGAGCTTTCCCGTGAAGTGAAAGCTTTCTATAAGTTTGATGAAAATTTATCTACCGATCTTATTGTTGCAATTAACATGTTAAATGGGTCTCTTGATCTGGGTGTTAAAAATGTTGAAGACATTGTCATTTCAAACGTTGCAGGGAAGCATATGACACAAGCACGAGGGGTATCAATTTACTTTCCCCGCTATATGATTGATCCTTCTTATGAGAGGACCTCTTTTGCTCAGGATGGTATGTGGACCGATCTTTTAAAGCATGTTTTAATTAATAGAAATCACTATCTTTCTTTGATGGGGGATGGGGTGGTAACGCCGTAATAAACCTGTATACTAAGCCTTTGTTTTAAAAAATAAAGGCTTAGTATATGAATCAAGAAATTAGTCAGCCGTTTATGGCTTGTGTGTATTATCAAGCTAATGTTGACAAGAAGCGCGCCTGGTTTGTTATGGGTGTGTTCCGAAATGAAGACAACGTTGCCTTTGTGCGTGCGCTAGATGGTCGTAGTGATAAGTTTGAGTTCTTTGTTCCAAGGGGCCTTGTAGAGGAATTTCTTCACGCAGCAAAATATCTTACGACACATGGGTACATTGATGGACTTGAGCAGATGAAAAATAGGTTGGCTTAACCGGCTCGTTCGAATCGCTTAACGATCATTTTAGCGTCGATTTCTGTTTGTTTTCTGGGCTGAGGGACAGGGGCCTGTGTATCAAAAATTGGCTCATGCACATAGAAAGAGAGTCGGCTCGTCCTTTGTAAATCGCGTAGCTTAAATCCAAAGTCATGTTTTGATAGATTTTCATCTTTATTATTACAAGCTATAGATTCATGTATATACATTGGCGTCTTGAGGGCAAGTGCGTCATACATTGATAACTGTAATGCCGTATTATTTAAGTGATCTTCTCCGCGAATGACATGGCTGATTTCCATCAGAACATCATCAACAAAATTACTAAAAATAAAGGTGAATGACCCGTCTTGAAGGGTAAGGGCAAAATCTGCAAAGTGTTGCATGTCAATCGTGTGGGTTTTGTGATTAATGGTGTTGAATAACAGCGCTTGATGTTCATTAATTTTAAAACGCCAGATGTAAGGTTGTTTGGCTTCCATTTTTTGTGTAATGCAATCGGTAGAAAGATTCAAGCAGCGGCGATCATAATGTGGTAGCTTTTTCATAGCAATCTGTTTTTTCCCCATTATTTCAAGTCGTTCTTCTGAGCAAAAGCAACGGTATGTACGTCCCATGTTGACAAACTCAATTAGTTTTTCTTCATAAAAATGAATTCTTTGAGATTGAAGAGAGGGCTCGTGTTGGCTGCCAATAATAGGGATTTTGTCATAGTTTAATTCACGCCATTTTATCTGAGTAAGCAATATGTTGGCGTTACGTGTGATATTGGTTGACATGAAAAATCCTCTGGAAAAATCATCTGGATACGATAGGCAAAATCGACGTTAAAAATGTAATAAAGAGGTTATCTCATGCACGTATTCCGTCAAGGGCCTTTGTTTATTAAAGCCTGGAAAAAAGGCGCCCCTGTAAGAGTGCGTAATAAAATTTGATGATATCTTCGGGTTGTAAAACTTTACATCCGCCACGTCTTTCCTGTGGTGTAATGAGGGTGAGTTGTTCTGCAATCTCAGGGCAACGAAAAAGCTCTAAACAAAGTTTTAGTTGTAATTCAGCTGATTCTTTAATTCTTTCTTGAATTGCAGACATTTTATTTATTTCGGCTTCTTCTTGGCCATATTTTTCTAGACTTCTCCTAGAATTAACTTCTGATGCGGCATGAAGTGTATAGAGTTGGGCCATGTATAATTCAAGAGCGTCTGCTGTTAGAGCTCGTCCAAAAACTTTAATTGATGCTTCAATGGTTTTTTTTATTGATGCAAGATTTCGTTTGGCTATTACATTGTAAATGGCTTCTCTAACCTTATTTTCGGATGTTTCTAATTTAATAGTCAGGGTATTGATATAATTATGTTGTTTTACCACTAAGCATTTGAGTCGTGTATATAACTCTTCTCTTTTTACCCACATAATTGCTGTGGTGCATTCAACTTTTTCTCCATTTGGCACTATGTTGGGAATATTCATGTATCCCATCATTAAAACTATAACAGTTAGAATATCCGAGGTCATTGTGTTTATGATGTTAGCCAGCATTTTTTCTTCATTATTATTGAGGGTACTTATATTATTTATGCCGAGTTCTCTAAGTTCTTGTATAAATTGAGTCATCAAATCTTCTATGTTGTCTATACGTCCTGCTTTGGCTTCTTTAAGTTCTTCTATGAACCGGTCTTTTATCGTTGTTATGTAATCATTGAGCGCCTCTATGTACATAGAGTGCTCCAGCTCGTGGTGAGCGAGCTCTTCTAGGGTTGCAAGCTTTTGTATAAAGCTATTCGTTAACTCTTTTACTTTTGTATAAAAAAACATTCCATGAATAGGTTCACTTGAGAGGAAAAACGTTATAAGAAAAACCATTAAGCTTGTTGTCGGTGGAACGAAGAGTCCGCGAGTTTTGGTTGACATGAAAAATCCTCTGGATACCATAGCAAAATCGACATTAATATTATAAAAAGAGGTTATCGTATGCTTACATTCCGTCAAGGATCGTTACGCATTTTTTGGGGCGATAAGGCATCATGCCCGGTCTCCAAAGAGGCTCCCGAGTTTAAAGATTTTTGCATAGGTTTTGCCCAGAGGCTTTCACTTGATGAATTAGCTATTTTATATCAAGAACACGGCGTTGTCGGTTATGAGGCACATGAAGAGCTTTCGCCCGGGGTTTCCGTTTTTGAAAAATCTGGCGATTGGCTTATGACGAATAAACCTGGCCTTGGGGTGGGCGTTCTTTCGGCCGATTGCTTACCAGTTGTTTTTTATGATCCTGAGCATCATGCTGCCGGCGTTGCGCATGCTGGGTGGAAGGGGGCGGTAAAAAATGTGGTAGGGGTTACGTTAGATTCTATGGTCAAAAAATTTAGAACAGATCCGTCACGGGTCCAGATATTTTTTGGGCCGGCTGCGCGTACCTGTTGCTATGAAGTGTCGCCTGGGTTTGAACGAGAAATTCCTGAAGGGTTTGATCGTGAAGAATTATTGATCAAGCGTGATGGTAAAATTTATTTTGATACGGCATTGCTGTGTATGCGTATGTTGGGAAAGTCTGGGGTTGACCAAAAAAACATAAACCAAGACTTTAATGTTTGTACGATGTGTGATGATCGTTGGCACTCGGCCCGGCGGGACAAAGGGATGGAAAGAAATATTACAATGGTTTCGCTTGATAATGTTACGGTTGCATCAGTTTTACAAAGCACGCAGGAGTAACTATGAAAAGAATATTTATTTTAGTAGCAGTTTTTAATTTAAATGCTTATGTCGAACTTGGTGCAATGCGGCGCTTTGTGTCTCTAGGCGTCTCTGATGCTGCGGTTGCAGCAAGAAAATCGCAAGGGTTTATGGCGTTAGCTTCTTACTATGCTCATTTAGTGGATGCATTGTCATGGTCAAAAATTCATAATGTTATGGGGCAGAAGTCTTTACCTATAACAAGTCCTGAAGATGGGGTAGTTCTTGGATTGGTAACCTCAATATTTCACCCTGATGGGGTTCAGTGTTATCACCTGGATGATGATACTAAAATTGGCTTGATATCAGAAGAGGGCAAGGTGCAAAGAGTAAGTACCTGTATTTCTTTTGAGTGTCCTTATCAAGGTATTTTATCCGAACGGTTTATTGCTGAGTTTGAAACCCTTAATGCGTGTATCCGTAAGAATTGGCATCTTTCAAATGAGCATTGTTCAGAGACTCTTGAGAAAGAATTTTCCGAATATAACTCAAGCGAATGGCTTTGTTACACTAAGGTTGTTGAGTTTTATTTAGATCATGAGCTTATTGAGTCTGATGCGCCCGTAAAAAGTGGGGGATTAGATGTTATAACAAGCGAAGAGATGTTGATTCGGTTTCTTATCTTAAAGTGCCATCTCTGGCCAAATATTGTTATTAAAAGCACATCAGGACTATCTCGTCGCATTCTTATCTTATTTGTCAGGAATACTCCTGAGGGAATTGAGGCAGCAGAAGAGTTTTTTGGGATTAATATTGAATAATCTTGCCTAACCCGCTATGCTTATTTTTGCTTTCAAAATGGTAATAAAAACACTTTATCCCTTGAGTTATTATTATGTTTAATAAAAACACCTTATCGCTTATCGGCAATACACCTTTAGTAAAACTTGATATTGACGCTAAACCAACCGTTTATGCAAAATTTGAATTCTTGAATCCAGGCGGCAGCATTAAAGATCGTAGTGCTTTGTATATGGTTGAAGATGCTGAGCGCAAAGGGCTCCTTAAAGAAGGTGGTACCATTGTTGAAGCAACGTCTGGCAACCAAGGAATAGCGCTTGCTATGATTGGTAAAATTAAAGGCTATCGTGTGGTTATCACCGTTCCTGATCGCACCTCAGAAGAAAAAGTGGCTATCTTAAAAGCGTATGGCGCAGAAGTTTATGTGTGTCCAAATACCGCTAACCATCATGATCCAGCTGGGTATGTGGCTCGTGCGCAAGCTATGACTAAACAAATTCCAGGGGCGTTTATGCCCGATCAATATGTTAACCCGGTTAACGCTGATGCATACTATCAAGGCCTAGGCCCAGAAATTTGGGAACAAACTAACGGTACTGTGACGCATTTCATTGCGGGTGCGGGGACCTGTGGAACCATTTCAGGTGTTGGTCGTTATCTTAAAGAAAAAAATCCGAACGTAAAAATTATCGGTGTAGACGCGGCAACTTCATTCTTTTCAAGCAAAGAGCCTAAAGCATACAATGTTGAAGGCCTTGGTATCGATATTATCAGTGATGTGTTTGACCAAAAAGTGGTTGATGAAATTATTACGATTACCGATGATGACGCTTTTTCTGCTACCCGCAGACTTGCATTCAAGCAAGGCATTATGGCGGGGATCAGCAGTGGTGCAGTGATGCATGTTGCTGCGGAGTATGTTAAAACCCTTGCTCCAACCGATGTTGTGGTGTTGATTTTTGCTGACTCTGGTCGTGCTTACTTGAGTAAAGTGTTTAATCCTCAGAAGGTTCAAGCGTCGATTCTTGAAAAATTCAAAGACGTTGCGCCATCAAAAAAGCATTGTTGTTAAAATTCTTTTGACTCTTGATGATTAAGTTAAGTTAGTATTTTTTAAGTTATCATTATTTCTTACGTCATCCTCGCGAAAGCGGGGATCCAGTCCTTACTTCTTTCTTTTTTCTTTTGGATAATTTTTATAAGAAGATCTGGATCCCCGCTTTCGCGAGGATGACGTAACAGAGATAACCTTGAATAACTTAGAATCTGGCTGAAAAATGTTAGAACTAATAAGATTGGTTAAAAAATGTTAAATCTCAACCCTTCTCTTCAACTCTTCTTTAAATACCAATCCCTTGGGAACGATTTTATCGTGTTCGATTGGTATGAAAATTCTGAAGAACACACGCAACAAATGCTTTCAGGCCCCTCTTGGCCTCAACGGGTTATCAGGCTTTGTGATCGTCATACCGGTATTGGTGCTGACGGGATTCTAATCATTATGCAAAAAAATCAGAAATCGTTTATGCGTATTTTTAACGCTGATGGAACCGAAGCTGAAAATTGTTTAAACGGCCTACGGTGCGTAGCACAGCACTTGGGCACTTATCACAAATTTTCAGGATACTTTGCAATTGGCATTGGCAATAAAGAAGTTTTTTGTACGGTGACTGGTCTTGGAGTATCGACTATAATTCCATTTGTTCAGTACCAGCAACCTCACGAACTAAGTTTTTCAGGTGGTATTTTGCAGGGGCATCAGGCAGATGCGGGAAACCCGCATTTCATTGTATTTCAAGAAAAAACGTGCGCATGGCTTTATCAGTACGGCAAAGAGCTTGAATCACATGCTGATTTTCCCAAGAAATCGAATATTTCTTTTGTGTGGAAGCGTGAATGCGACTATGTCGTTCTTACTTTTGAGCGTGGGTGTGGGATCACTCAAGCGTGTAGCTCGGCTGCTTCGGCTATTCTTAAAACGCTTTCTGTTCTTAATAAAATCCAGTTAAACGAAAACATTAAGCTCAATTTTCTTGGCGGGGCTGTTTCTGGTTTTATTGATGATCAAAATCGGGTGGTACTTCAAGCCCAAGCTCATGAAGTTTTTAGCGGATTTATCGCACTTTTTTAGCTTTTTGTTCAGATTTTTTATTAGGGCGTTAATCCAATAACTTAATTATTTACTTCTGATCTCTTTTAGTTATATAATTTATATTAGGAATTTTATTATCTAGTTTCAAAAGGAGACAAGTATGATGAAAAGAAAAAAAATGTACCTTGTAGGTATGTTAGCGTTGCAAATACTTAGCCCGTTAGGACTGCCTGTTCTAATGTGTAGAGATGATTTAGAAGCTAAAGAAAATGCGTCTCGACGACCTCTGAAGGGGGCATGGAAATGTAGGGTTTGCCATAAAACTGTTTATAGGGGGAAACATACGTGTCCTGGAAGAGGAATATTAGATGAGGATACTCAGGAATCACGACCTAGTCTCTCTCAAGAAGAAAATGCGCCTCGACGACCTCTGAAGGGGACATGGCAATGTAAGTCTTGTGGAAAAACGGTTTATCGTGGAAAGCATACGTGTTCTAGAAGAGAAGAGGGTGAACATCATCAGAGGCCTTTCTCTCGTCGACTTACAGGAGACGTGACTGGCAGAGATTCAGAAGCTGAAGAAAGACGACCGAGGCCTATGAAAGGGGTTTCTCGATGCCGCTCTTGTTCTGAGGTCTTTCGTTTAAATCAAAAACATCAATGTCCAGAGAAAGAATCGTTGGATTAAAATTATAACGAATATTTATTCTGATTGGGGCGCTTATTATGGCGTCCTTTATCTTTTGGTAGAATTTTTTCAGAGTCAGGCGCGTACGCGTCGACTATTTTAAAGCATTCAACATAATCACCTTTTTCTGTCATAACCCCGCGATAGCGATTAAGGGCTCTTACTCCTTCGTCATACTGAATATCTTTAATTTGAGACTTATGGAAGCGTAATGCTTCTATTTTTTTGTCTATTACGTTAGTAATATTTTCAACATAAGACGGCTGTTGAATAGGTGTCCAGACTTCATAGCAGAGTATTTTTTTTATATCTTTTGCTGATTGTGTAACGGCTTCCCTTACGATCTGAAATGTAACTACGTGATCTTGATGATTATCTTCGCTATGGGGCGCGTAAATAATATCGGGATGTTTATCTTTAATAAGCTGCGCGCAGATATCGATTGATGATTGATTGCAGGTTACGTTTCCATCGGGTATATGTAAAAAAGTTATATCAGTTACGCCTAAAAAAGTTGTAGCCACGCGTGCTTCATGTTCACGAATAGTTCCTAAATTCTTTGGGTGCTTCTTGCTTGGATTTCCCACTTCTCCTGAGGTCATGTAGACGATTGCGACATAATTTCCTGCTTGTAGGTGGTTAATGATGCTGCCGCCACAGCCGATAATATCGTCGTCAGGGTGTGGAGAGAAGACGAGAATGTTGAGGGGGCGGTTGTTAAAGAAGGAGTGGTAGGAAAGCCGCTCAAATGGTTCGAGACGCTGCACTTCGTTTCGCTCCTCACCACGAACGGCACTCATGAGGAGTATTAATAAAAAACATCCGAACGTCATCCTCGCGAATGCGGGGATCCAGGCTTTACTTCTGTTTTTCTTTTTTTTTTGAATAATTTTTATAAGAAGACTTGGATCCCCGCATTCGCGAGGATGACGTACATAAGGGCTCAAATGGTCTGGATCCCTGCCTTCGCGAGGATGACGTACATAAGTGTTAACAACCTTTATAAGACGATCAAACAATATCACCCTATGACTTTCAACACTGCATCAGGATTAAGTGACATTGAATCAATCCCAAGCTCTATAAGAAATTTTGCAATTTCTGGGTAATCAGACGGTGCTTGTCCACAAATGCCGATCGGTTTATTATTGCGCTTTGCGCCTTCAATGGCTTGCTGTAAAAATGCTTTAACTGCGTCATTGCGTTCATCGAAAATGTCGGCAACCAAATCTGAGTCACGGTCTACCGCTAAGATCATTTGAGTAAGGTCATTGGATCCGATTGAATAACCATCAAAGATCTGTAAAAATTGATCGATGAGAATTACGTTTGAGGGAATTTCACACATCATGTAAATTTCTAACCCATTAACTCCTTGGGTAAGCCCATGGGTTTTGATGGTGTCTATTACCGCTTTGCCTTCAGCTACGGTTCGTACAAAGGGGATCATAAGCTTAACGTTAGTTAATCCCATTTCATCACGTATTTTTTTCATTGCAGCACACTCGAGTGCAAAGGCGTCTTGGTAAGCAGGGTGGTGGTAGCGTGAAGCTCCGCGAAATCCGATCATAGGGTTTTCTTCTTTGGGTTCAAAATAATTGCCGGCAACCAGGTTACGGTACTCATTGCTTTTAAAATCTGATAAACGAATGATAACTGGTCGAGGATAGAATGCTGCAGCTATTGTGCCGGCTTCTTGCGCGAGTCGATTAATAAAAAATTCTTTCTTATCGGGGTATTGGGACGTGAGTTCTTCAATGGCTTCTTGGTCTTTTTTGTCAGTAACTTTTTCAGGATGTACTAGTGCCATTGGATGGATTTTAATGCCGGCGTTAATGATAAATTCTAGACGAGCAAGCCCTACGCCATCGACCGGGAGCATTGATTGAGAAAATGCTTCGTCGGGGTTGCCTATATTTAACATTATTTTGGTTTTTTTGTCGTTCGCCCTGAGGAGGCTCAAAGAGCCGGCTCGAAGGGTTTCTGTCCGCTTTATCTCAAATTTTTGTATGCCATCATATACTACGCCAACTTCGCCGTTACTACAATCGATCGTAATTTCTTGTCCCTCTTTGATGAGTTCAGTTCCGTTATGAGTTCCAACGATTGCTGGGATGCCAAGTTCACGGCTGACGATGGCGGCATGGCAGGTGCGTCCGCCACGATTGGTGATGATGCCGGCTGCAATTTTCATGATCGGTTCCCAGTCAGGATCGGTCATCTCGGTCACTAAAATATCGCCAGGTTTAATTGAACTCATCTGTGCGGTTGAGGTGATAATGCGCGCTTTACCGACGGCAATTTTTCTGCCGATACTTTTGCCTTCTAAAATAATGTTTAGGTTATTCGTTGCAGATTTTATGAGCGTATAATCTTCAATGAACGTGTCATGTTGTTTTAATGAATATACGGTTTCAGGGCGTGCTTGCAAGATGTATAGTTTGCCATCAAGCCCGTCTTTTCCCCATTCTATATCCATAGGACACCAATTATTTTTAAGTTGTGCATAATGATCTTCTATAATAACCGCTTGTTGCGCGAGCGATAGAATTTCTTCATTGGTTAGGCAATAACGGCTTTGTTCTTCCTTTGGTACTGGAATATTTTCAACGGTTAAGCCATCTTTTTCGCTATAAATCATACGTAAATGCTTAGTTCCTACGCGTTTTTTTAAGATTGGTTTAAATCCTAGTTTTAACGTTGGTTTATGTACATAAAATTCATCGGGGATAACGGTGCCTTGAACAATATTTTCACCAAGTCCATAGGATGCATTGATCATGACAACATCACGAAAGCCGCTTTCAGTATCCAGCGTAAAAATAACGCCTGAGCAGCCTTTGTCGGTGCGAACCATTTTTTGGACCCCAATTGAAAGGGCGATATCCATGTGTTCATAATGATTATCGATGCGATATGAAATGGCGCGATCGGTAAAAAGTGAGGCATATGAATGTCTGCATGCTTCTAGAAGTGCATCGGCGCCACGAATATTTAAATATGTTTCTTGTTGACCGGCAAATGAAGCTTCAGGTAAGTCTTCTGCGGTAGCTGATGAGCGGACAGCAACGTCACAGAGAGTGCCATAGCGTTGTTCAGCTTGTTGGTATGATTGTCGAATTTCTTGAATGACAGATTCAGGGAGCGGGGCATTTGCGATGAGCTTTCGAATTTCTTTGCCGGAGCGTTCCAAGGTAGTTAAGTCTTTTTTATTTACCTGACTGAGTAATTTTTGGATGACCGTGTCAAGATTATTTTGTTTGATATGTTCACGATAAGCATCGGCGGTAATGGCAAATCCTGAAGGGACTGATACCTGTTTTGCGGAAAGTTTTTGAATCATTTCACCAAGATTTGCATTTTTTCCACCAACAATGGGAATATCATTGACGCTAATTTCTTCGAACTTTTTAATAAATTTCATACACTACTTTCATACTTTTTATCAGGAGAGAAAAGAGATTATGGAGCATGCGCATAACCACACGATTATCTTTGTTGTGTATGATGGCATAGAAAATTCAGTTTTTCAAAGTCAGGTGCTTATTCCCTTGCAAAAACGCTTGCGAGAATGTTCTCAAATTACGGTTACGCTAATCTCATTTGAGCAAAAAAAATATTCTCACGTAGAGCTTATTAAGATTATTCCAGAGCAAGATCGATTGCGGGTTGTGTTGTTTAAGCGGTTGCCATTTATAATGCCTGGAAGCTTATTGTTGGCAGCGAGGGAGTTTTCTTCTATTTGTTGTTCTGAGCCTGTTTCAGGGGCTAGGCCTTATTTGATTATCGTCCGTGGGCCAATTGCTGGTTTAATTGTACAACGAGTAGTAAAACGTTTTACTTATTGTCATTCTGAGCTTGATTCAGGATCCAGTCAAAAGCCAGAATTAATCATTCAATCGCGCGGGCTATGCGCCGAAGAATACCGCTATGCTCATGAACAGGCGTATTGGTTTGTGCGGCCGTGGCATTGGTTGCGTTATCAGCAATTTAAGTGTTTAGAGAAGAAAGTTTATGGGCGAAACACTTGTCATCCTGAACTTGCCTGCCCGCCGAAGCCTTGGCGTAGGTTGGATTCAGGATCCAGGCTTTCTTTTACCATCGAAGCTGTAAGCCCAGCTCTCAAAAAGTACTTAGTAAGTATGTTCAATGCCAATCCCGAACAAATTTCCATAGCCTCTTATGATATTCCAACACCAATATCTCCAGAACAAGTTTCTCGATGGCGCCAGCAAGCGCGTCAAGAGCTAGGTATTCCAGAAGATGCTTATGTGTATTGCTATAGCGGCTCACATAAGCCTTGGCAGTGTGCTTCAGAGTCGATTGCTTATGTCGCGCAGCGTTACTATGAAGATAATAAAAGTTTTCTCTTAGTGTTGTCGCAAGATTCTGAGAAATTTCTTATCGAATTAAAAGCTAGTAAAATTTCAGAAACCTGGTATCGTGTTCTTCCCGTTCCTCCCAGTAAGCTTTTTTATTATCTGGCAGCAGCTGATGCGGGGCTGTTGTTTCGTAAAGCAGATGTGGTTAATTGGGTATCGCGGCCGACTAAAATGCTGGAATATCAGGCGGTTGGGCTTAAGGTTATTCACAACGGGACCATTGGATTATTATTGTAATTTTAGAAAAAAGAGGCTTTTTTGATAAAAAGTACAGAATTTAGTCCCTGCTTGTTGTAATATTTTTTATTTGAAATATAATATATATATCTATATTGTTTATCGTTATTATTAATTTTTATAATAATTTTTATAATAACTTTTTAAGTAAAGGAAATCTTATGAACTATGTTTATATTAAACGACTTCTTGTATGGCTTCTATTGGGAGTTTTTATTATTGAGGCAAGTCTTTTTGCTATGATGCGACGTTCTCCGCTTCCTTTGGATGTAGCAAGTATTGAAGGAGAGCATCCTTTTATGCAAGGTCAGCCTTCTGTTCCTTCTAATAGAAAACCTGGCAATTCTCCTGAGCTTGGACCAGATGCTTTTCCTGTGCCTGTTTCTTCTTCTAATCAAAAAATTGGAACAATTGTTTTAATTATTGGAACATCAAGCGTTGGAAAAACAACATTAACTAAAGAGCTTTTCTTTATATTAAGAAATAATGAAGAGAGTATGGGGCGGTGGGGGAATGCTCGTCTTGATGATATTTCTGATGAAGATTTTGGTGCATATGAAAAAGAAAAAAACAAGAGAAGTTTAAAGCCTAATAGTAAAATTCCAGAATATTTATCAACTGAAACTTATGCTTTAGCCAAGGCTGTTTGCATTGCATTAAAAAAGAATTCGAAAGTTTTATGTGATACAGTTATTGATTCTCAAAAAGAGTTATCGTGGTTTAAAGGTCAGTTTCAGAAATATGAAATCA
This sequence comes from uncultured Pseudomonadota bacterium, assembly GCA_964354855.1. Lineage (GTDB taxonomy): Bacteria > Babelota > Babeliae > Babelales > RVW-14 > CAYHBO01. The sequence continues at coordinate 93,645 of CAYHBO010000001.1, forward strand.
TAACGGTTCTTTTGTATTGTCCGCTCCTTGACTATATTGATCGTGTTGCAAGCCGTAATCGTAACGTTGATACTAGGGAGCATCGCTTACTTCAGCAACCGGTACTTACTTTTTCTGAGATGTATTCAACGATCCCATCTCCAGATTCAGGGGGACGTCCGAACTCTGCTCCAGTAGGATCGGTTTTTCCGGAAGACATTCCTTTTCTTTGTAAAACTCCATTGATGGAACAATCATTTGTTGGTAGCCGCTTTGGTGTTTTAACGCAAGAAGAAAGAGTAAGAGTTAGACAAGGTCAGGCGCATATGGGCTTTTCGGTGACAAGCGCGATTGGGCTAGATAAAAGAGAGCTTCGGACTCCTATTTTTTCGCGACTTGATTTTGATTTGGTAATTGACACAAATGCGTTGAATCAAGAAGAAACTATAAAGAAAGTTTTGAATTTTATTAGGGGTAATTCAGAAGAATCTACTTAATACCATTTACTCGGAAACTAAAACAATCTAAGCTCTTTGCGAGGTAAAAAAATTACCAGCAAAGGGCTTTTTTTATGAGCATTGCCAGTATAAGGTATCGAATTTTATTATACTGTATTTTTTGTTGGTTGAGTATTTTTGGTTCTACGGTAGCGATGGGAATTTATCGTATTGAGTCGCTCGCTATTCTTGTTGCACACCCCACGCTTTTTAATAAAAAAGATCTTATTGTTTTTGATGTTGATGACGTGCTTATTCAACAAGGTCTATTATCGTCAGGTCATCGAATTCTTGTAGAAATATGTGCTCCTCATGTGATACGGCAACTTCAGGGCCAAGGGGTAAAAGTGGTGGCATTGACTGCGTCCCATACTGGTTACGTCGATTATTTTAAACAAACAATTGAAGACTGGAAAATTGCATGCCTTAAGGGCTTTAGTATAGATTTTTCGCAGTCATCGCCGCTGGTAGAGCCGTGGCCTTATGAAGGGCATTTTTTGGGTCGTTGTGAGTTGCGGACAGGTCATAAAAATTCGACCCAAGTTTTGGTGAAATCAGGCATGATATCTTCTGCAAACTATACAAAGGGGAGTGTGCTTTATGCTTTTCTTATGAACCTTGAGGACGAACTGCGTCCCAAGCGTATTATTGTTATTGATGATCAGATGGACAACCTGCTGAGCATTCAGGCTTGGTGCAAAAAACTTGGCATTGAATTTATTGGGCTACATTATTCAAAAGATCAGTCAGTTGAGGGACTTACAGAACAAGAGGCATTAAGGCTTTTTAGTTCTAATCATAATTTCCAGAGAAAAGTTGAGCATGTAGTAGATAAATCTGAATCAGAAATAGACCTAGATCCATTTGCTAATAATTTGAATACGTGCCTTCTTATGGATGAAGCGCCGACTGAAGAGTCTCAGGCGCACAGAAAAAGGGCTTCTTGTTTTGATTGTTGCGTTTGCCTAATCATGTAGTTAAATCTTATGAATTCTAGAAACCATTTACTTGTTCTAGCAACCCCCTTTAGATTTTTTATAACGGCTTAGTCTAAATTGAAATGCAACACCTTTCAGATAGAATAGAAATCGCT
>CAYHBO010000002.1:0-43281 GCA_964354855.1 uncultured Pseudomonadota bacterium
TGAAGAATCGTCATCCCAGATTAAATGGGGTGAGCTTGTAGCCAAAACTAGATTCACTAACATGTAAAAAACGAGTGTAAATGCGTACATGAGCGCGATGATTTTCTTCATTAATATTCCTGATCACTTTTTATACAGGATAGCATCAATCAGACTTTTATGAGATACTTCAGCAAGTTTTTTATATGTTTATTTAAAGGAGAGAATCTAATGATTTTATTGCCTGACTTAGTGGCGTATCTTAATACTTACCTGACTATTGATAAATTTCATGATGGCATCTGGAATGGTTTGCAGATTGAAGGGAAAAAAGAGATAAAAAAGATAGTCTTTGCGGTTGATGCGGGGACCGAGACATTTCAGAAAACAGTTGAAGTGCAGGGTGATTTGCTTATTGTTCATCACGGGCATTTTTTGAAATCGATGAGCCCAGTGTTGACAGGATGGGCGAAGCAACGGCTTTCAGTCTTGATGGATAAGAATATTTCATTATACGCTGCGCACTTGCCGCTTGATGCGCATTCGGAAATTGGGAATAATGCGCAGTTATTTAAGACTATTGGTGCAACGCCGGAACAACCGTTTGCTTTTTTTGATGGTAAAAGTATTAGTTGGGTTGGTAGTTTTCAGCAACCACAAACGATTACAACGGTTGTGGAGATTCTTAATCATGCACTAGCTACTACGTGTAAAGTTTTGCCGTTTGGGCCTGTGACAATTAAACGTGTTGCTATCTGTAGTGGTGGTGGTGGTTATAAACTGTTTAGTCAGGCGGTAGAAGCTGGTGTTGATCTATACATCACAGGTGATGCTATTGAAATTTATCATCTAGCAAAAGATGTTGGTATGCATGTTATTTTTGCTGGACATTATGCCACAGAAACCGTGGGCATTAAGGCGTTGGCGCATCATATTGCTGGGCAGTATGGCATTCAGACAGAGTTTATTGATGTCCCAACAGGATTGTAGTAAAAAGCTTTTGAAATTAAGAATATTCTGTTTTTATTAAGATGGAATTGCTTTTTTTGTAAAACGAAATAGCATAGCATACGAAAAACATGATTTGTCTTTTATTTTCCGAGGAAATCTATGATAACCAACATGATTAAAATAATGATTTTTATGCTGCTTTGCCCGACGGTTGTGTTTTCGATGGAACCTAAAATGAAACCTGAATTTGAAAAAGCAACGAATCGACGGGGTTCAATTATTGAAATTCCTACTCAATGTTCGTTGGCTCAAGTGCGGGAGGAAAAGCATTTAGATTTATATGTTAGAATCTTTATTCCTGATTTTCAAATGTCTGAAGAGCACCTTCAGATCTATCTAGTTGCATTAAAAAAGCCGGTTATTTATAGAGATTCAAAAATATTGCAAAGGCCCATGTATGATATGGTTGATTTAACCAGTTATGAAGGTTCAAGTGCTTTAAAACTCAATTTTTCAGAGATTGACGAATTAAATTTCTCAGGGAATGAGCATCTTGAAATGTTAGAGGTTCATTCAAAAAATCTTACTCGATTAGATATATCCGGTTGTGTTAGGTTTATTGAACTAAAATTAGAGGCAGAAGACCTTAAGATTATAGATATTTCTGATTGCAACCTGTTATCAGAGGAAAATATTCGACAAATATTAAGAAAAACCCCTTATTTACAGGAATTTTTACTTAAAAATAATTCTATGGTGGGGCTTGTAACTCTTGCTATTTTATTCTATAATTGTAAACATCTTATAGTTCTTGATATTTCAGGTTGTAAATTAAGCAAGGCAGATGTTTTAGGCTTGATTGAAGCGTATGAAATGAGTTCTCAAGTAACGGTTATTAGTGAGGATTAAGATGTTTAACGTAATTAAATCAATATTGTTCGTACTTGTTTTTTCAGCGACCGTTTTATCAATGGAAAAACCTTATGATACAAGGTCTCGTAATAGTTCTGTTGGTCCTGAAGATTCTGGTAGTGATTTTGAAAAAGGAATTAATCCTTTATCTGGAGGACTTAATGACGAGACGCATGCTCTTTCTATAATCGATCCTAGATCTCTACCATCTCATTTTAATGCAGAGGTAGGGTTACTAAGTTTTTCTCGTGCGCCAATTAGTTGTCGTTTAAAAAGAGCTATAGCGAAAGAATCTGGAATATCTATAGAGGATGGAGACTCTGAGGTTCGAGCTATAGTTGAAAGATGGACAAGAAGAAATAAGGATCGTTATGGTAAAGATGATCAATATCGTCCTTGTTTGAATTCTGATCGCCGTGATACTCCAGAAAAATATAACGTTTGGTCTTTCCCTCATAAAAAAAATGCCGTTTTTCACGCTTCAGTTCATAACAGTAGAAATAAATTCCTTCCTTCTCTTCGTAGAGATTCCAATAGTATTTCTTTTGTTCATACGATGGTATCTAATCCTGAATTATCTCAAGAACAACTTCAAAAGTGTTTAGATGCGTTAAGTCACCCCAGAAATCTTGTAGATTTATCTGATTATATTGGGTCTAAATCGCTTGTTATTCATTCTTCAAAAGTGAATGCATTATTTTTTGAAGGCAATGAGCATATTAAGGAATTAACGGTTGATGCAGAAAATTTAACGAAACTAGATGTATCAGATTGTTTAAACCTTAGAAAATTAACCGTTAGTGCTAATAATCTCATTACACTTGATGTATCTGGGTGTAGTAATCTTGTTGATGTGAGCATAAAAGAAAATCATCTAGAAGAAGATGATTGGCTTGTATGTATGCGTTTGGTTAACGAAAATAATAAGCGCGAAGAAGCATCTCAACAGGCTCTTCAGGAGCTTCAAAAAAAACATAAAGGACAGTTAAGAAGATTACCATCGGCAAAAAAGTAACCTGATTCAACTATACTGGGATGCGTGTCTGGATGGTATTCCTTGCCTGGCAATAAAAAAACTTAATCAATCAAGAAATGTGATTGGTTCATCCATTTCTCTTGGAATTCTTAAACCCAAATAATATAAAATAGTTGGTGCTATTACTGCAAGACCAGTTTTGGCTAGTATTTTTTTTTGTTTAAAATCTTTTCTTATCATTAAAAATATTACCGGATTGGTGGTGTGGGCCGTTAGCGGGTTGCCTTTAGAATCTAATTTTTCTTCTGCGTTTCCGTGATCTGCGGTGATGAATATAGTTCCTCCAAACTCCAAGACTACTTTTCTGTATAACTGCTCAAGTTGTTCATCCAAAATCTCACAGGCCTTTACTGTTGCCTCCAGATTCCCTGAGTGGCCGACCATGTCTGCATTGGCGTAGTTGATTAAGTAAAAATATGCTGGATCATGAGTGATTGAGTTGATAACAGCATCTGTGATGGCTTGAGCGGACATTTCTGGGCGTTCGGTATAATCTTTTACTTTGAGTGAGGGAATTAACATCTGTGTTTCGTTTGGAAACTTCTTTTCACGCATGCCTCGGAAAAAATAAGTTACATGGGCGTACTTTTCAGTCTCGGCAATAACGTAAAGCTTTGCTTGAGGTTTTTGAGCGACAATCTCATCAAGAAGCGTATGTTTGATTATTTCTTTTTCAAACAAGACATCGGTTGTGAATTTTTTTTGATATCGGGTCATGGTTATAAAAAAGGCTAGCGGTAGTTTGGGATTGCCAAGAAATTGAGCTGTAAGTTGTCGGGCCCGGTCTGGGCGAAAATTGAAGAAGATTACCCCATCTTCGGGCTGAATAGTGGTATGGTTTATCGCTATGGTTCGAGACGCCCTTATGGGCTTCTCACCACGAGCGGCGGTGTGGCCTCTGCTCTCAATAATTTGTGGATAGAAAAACTCGTCAGTTAGGTTATTGGCATAGCTTTGCTTAAGGGCCTCTTGCCAGGAAACTGATGCAATATGATTTCTTTGGGTTAGTACATCAAAGCTAACCTGGGTACGGTCAAGATTATTATCACGATCCATGGCATAAAATCGGCCATGAAGGCTTCCAATGGTGCCAATACCAAGTTTTTGGCAAAGATCATCGAGTCGTTGAAGATAGGTTGTTGCTGATTGTGGCGGGACATCGCGGCCATCAATAAATGCATGGATAACTACCTGGTTGAGTCCAATTTGAGCTGATAAGGTTAGCAGTGAATGGAGGTGTTTTTCATGGCTATGAACCCCGGCATCTGAGAGTAAACCTATAAGATGGAGCGTCTTTCTAGAGTCTTTGAGTTGATTCAGTCGGTTGAGTAAAGTTTTATTGGTAAAAAAAGATCCGTTATCAATGGATTCATGAATACGTTTTAAGTCGCTTTCTATGATGCGACCGGCACCGATGGTCAGGTGCCCAACTTCAGAATTGCCAATGTATCCAGAGGGTAACCCAACGTGCTCCCCCGATGCTTGTAAAAGTGTCCAAGAGTACTGATTTTTGAGTTGGGTAAGGGTTGGCATGTTGGCTTGTGTAATGGCATTTTCATGGTTTTTTTGGCTATCGCCAAAGCCATCTAAAATAACCAGTAAAGTCGGAGAAATGCTTTTGTCTAGGCTCATTTTGACATCCAAACTTTGTGTTGGTAGTATGAACGGGTACTTTGTGCAGCTTATCGCTGCGTCTGTCATTTCGTAAAGATATTACGCTATAATTTTATTCGAAGGGTTTCTTGGTGAACGTATCCGTCAAAAATTTTATGTTACTGATTTCTCTTGGTGTCATGGTTTCTTTTTTTAACACTAATATATTTGCTGACGATGCTATCGATGGTGCAGATCAACTTTCTGGTGGATGTGTTGTTGATTTCGGTGACGATGATGATGACATTCTTGATCTTGAAGCTATTAAGGTATGGGAAAAAAATAATCCGCCCTCATTTTTTAAAGTTATTGGAGCTTTTGTTCAAGATCATATAAGTAAAAACAAAGGTATTTATGCGCTTGGGGTCATTACGGCTGCTTCACTTGCTTATTACTTTAGAAAACATTTGCGTGAAAATAAGTACAAGTACTTGATTGGTTCTACCGCTACTATCGGGTTAGCAACGCTGTATGCAAAGTATCAATTTGATCAGTACATGAACCAATCAAAGAATCTTCAAGAGTTCAAGGTGGAAAAGATTGATGAGTTAGAGATGCCTCTTGATGGAAGTGTCGCGTAAGTATTTTTTGAATGAGTTTTATGAACACAGAACGGCATATCTTTGCTCTCTATCTTAAAAATGTATCTCAAGATGCTCAGTATAAAGCTGTTGGCGATACTATTGCCATTCATGATAAGTTGTTTGGTAGTCGAGTTATTACCGTCTTGCGCCTTGGTGTTGGCGACCAGTTGATTATTTTTGATGAGCAGATTAATGTTTTGATCAAAATCGATCAGGTGGATACTAAAAAAAATAGTATTCGTGGCGTTGTTCAAGAAATTAATTCAAACACATCATACGAACCGGAAATTATCCTTTACCAATGCCTTACCCAAAAAACAGCGTTTGAAGAAATTATGTATTCGGCAACGCAGATGGGTGTTATTCGAGTGGTTCCGGTTATTTCAGCAAAAGTGCAACGTAAGTTTGATCCTGAAAAAGAACGTGAACGGCTTCATAAAATTATGATTTCTGCGGCTGAGCAATCAAAAAACTTTGTTTTCCCCGTTCTTGAGGATCCGGTAAAAATTTCGGATCTTTTGGAACCGCTCAAATCCTTCGAGACGCCTTTCGGGCTCCTCAGGACGAGCGGGCAGGATAATTTTAAAAAACAGAATGAACGAGTCTTTAACGCCGCTTGTCCTGAGGAGCAGTTGCAAAGCTGCGTCTCGAAGGATTTGAGCGGATCTGTTCATCGAATCTTTTTCTCTGCAGGAGGAGCGCCGCTTCTTGGGTTTCTAAATGAGTGTTCTCAAGACATAAAATCTCCACTCAATGTTTTAATTGGTTGTGAAGGTGGCTTAACTGAACAAGAAGAACAACGATTGATGGAGGTAGGGTGGAAGTCTTATAAACTTACGCCCGCGATCTTACGGGCCGTTGATGCGGTTGTGGTTGGCCTAGGGGTCATAAGGTCTGTATTATCTTAAAAAAGAGAGTGTACGATGAGTTACGATTTTAAAATTGTCGAATCAAAATGGCAAAAATCATGGGCAGAAAACTCGTATTACAAAACTAAAGCCCGTGATAAGGGTGAAAAATATTATTGTCTTGATATGTTTCCTTACCCATCCGGGGCTGGCTTACACGTTGGTCACTGGAAGGGGTATGTTTTTTCAGACGTGTATGCACGGATGAAATGGCTTCAAGGGTTTAATGTGCTTCATCCAATGGGATGGGATGCTTTTGGGTTGCCGGCAGAAAATGCGGCACTCAAAGAAGGCATGCATCCAAAAATTAGTACTGAACGTAATATTGCAACATTTAAACGTCAATTAGCGCATATTGGAGCTATTTATGACTGGGATAAAGAAGTTAATACCACCGATCCTGCTTACTACAAATGGACACAGTGGATTTTTCTTCAAATGTTCAAAGCTGGTCTTGCGTATGAAGCATCTATGCCGATTAACTGGTGCCCCCAATGTAAAACTGGCTTAGCGAACGAAGAAGTTGTTGGTGGTGAGTGTGATCGTTGTGGATCTAAGACAGAACAAAAACCGATTCGTCAGTGGGTACTACGTATTACTTCCTATGCTGAAAAACTGCTTTCTGGCTTAGATAAACTTGAGTGGTCTGAAAAAGTAAAATTGATGCAGCAAAATTGGATTGGTAAAAGTAACGGGCTTATTTTTACGGCGCCGGTAAAAGACATGGATATGACCATCCAAACCTTTAGTGCTCACTTTGAATCATTCGTTGCAGACACATTTGTGGCGATTGCGCCTGAGCATCAGTTACTGCCAAAACTCCTTGACGGTCTCGCTAATAAACAAGAAATTTTGGATTACTGCCAAGAAATTATTAATAAACGTAAACTTGATATGGACCCGGAACCGGAAGGAATCTTTACCGGTCGTTACATTCTTGACCCTGTTAGTAAAACAGAATTGCCGATTTGGGTGGCGAACTTTGCCATAGCTCACTATGGAACCGGAATTGTTAAATGTTCTGCCCATGACGAACGTGATTTCAAATTTGCCAAAAAATATGGTATCAAACTGAACCCGGTACTTTTCCCTGCTGACAAGGCAGAGGCTGAACGGGTCAAAAATTTAGAAATTTGTTACACCGATATGGTTGATGGCATCTTGACCGCACCCGCTGCATTTGCGGGAAAACGTTCAGGTGATTGTCGTGATGCGATTATCGATTACTGTGAAAAAGAAGGATTAGCGCAGCGCAAAACTAGTTATAAATTGCGCGACTGGGTTTTTTCGCGTCAGCGTTACTGGGGTGAACCGATTCCATTGGTTCATTGTAAAACCTGTGGGATTGTTCCGGTACCTGAAGATCAATTGCCGATTGTGTTGCCTGAAGTAGAAAATTATCAACCAACCGGGACCGGTGAGTCACCGTTGGCCGGTATCGACTCTTGGGTTAACACCTCCTGTCCGCAGTGTAAGGGGCCAGGAAAACGTGAAACTAATACCATGCCGCAATGGGCAGGGTCTTGCTGGTATTTTCTACGCTACCCAAGCCCACACCTTGACGATAAGATTGTCGACCAAAAAGATATGGATTACTGGATGCCGGTTGACTTGTATGTTGGTGGTATTGAACATGCGATTTTACATTTACTGTATGCTCGGTTCTATGTCAAAGTTCTTTATGATCTGGGTCATCTATCGTTTGATGAGCCGTTCAGTAAGCTCTTTAATCAGGGCATGGTCTGCATGAAGTCACCAACGAGTGGTCGTGTAGAAAAGATGTCGAAATCGAAAGGTAACGTTGTTAATCCTGATGACATTGTGAAAGAGCTTGGCTCTGATACGTTACGCATGTATATGCTTTTCATGGGGCCACCAGAGCAGGATACTGAGTGGCAGGATGATTCGATTAAAGGTGTTAGAAGTTTCTTGAATCGCCTATGGGCTCATTTAACCAATCCTGCACATGTTTTATCACAAGAAAAAGTTGCTGATAACCCAACAAGAAAACGTTTTCATCAGTTCTTGAAAGATTATCAAGATCGGCTTGCTGGGTACCGTGTTAATACGGCTATTGCATCGATTATGGAATGGCTTAATGATGTACAAGCGAATAAAATGAAACTTGATCATGAGCTACTTGAGATGCTTTTGGTTTCAATGTCAGTTATGGTGCCGCATTTTGCAAGTGAGCTAATTGAAAGGCTTCTTGGTAAGCAGTTGGCGGATTGTAAGTGGCCGATTGCTGATGCAAAACTTGCTGAAGTGAATGAAGTTGAGATTGCTCTTCAAGTTAATGGTAAACTTCGAGGTACGGTTCTGGTGTTGAAGAATACTGATCAAGCTACGGTTGAAGCATTGGCTCGAAGGCATATTGAGAAATATCTTGAAGGCGTCGAGGTACTTAAAGTGGTTTATGTACCTAATCGTCTTATAAGTTTTGTGGTTCGTTAAGTACTTTTCTATAAAAATTAACCCCCGATTAAGTTCAAAAGTGAATCTAAACGGGGGTTAATTTTTATGGTTAGGTTAGAAATTTTATTAAAGAGTCTTTTAATGTCTTATCTCCTTAAAAGTGAAAAATGGTTGAAATTATATTTAATAGAATAAATAGTTTAATTGAAAGAATATTTAAATTTTGGCAGATTATGCCTTTATTTAAGGTGTAATCTTAGATCTCCCTCCCCCCTTTTTTTTACTATATTATTTCGATTTGAAATTAATTGTTGACTATTGTTCTGCTGTTCTGTCAAGATAAGTATTAGAAATTAAGGGTTATTGCTATTGGCAAGCTCAAGAATGGTTATTTATTAAAGGAGAAGAGCTATGGGGAAAACTCTACGCAACAATGCAAAATACCCGAATGTTGATATTCAACACGAATCAGCACATGCAAAAACTAGACCTTTAGGAAATCATAAGCGGCAGGATCCGCTTAATCAAGGTGGTATGCCTGTAGCGGATGCGCATGTACATGGTAAGCGTTTACAGAGGACTTGGCCTAAGACGAATGAGAGTCATTCAGGTCATCGTAAAGTTTAATGCATTAAAAGTGCTTGAACTGATTGCAAATCTGTTGTTTACTAGGTAGATAGAGATATAAAAATTCCCAGGTTTAAACAGCCTGGGAATTTACTTTTGACCTTCACCTTTTAACATGATTTGTACAAACCATGCTTATAGACGAATTACGCGAACAGCTCAAGGCGGCTGAGCCTGATGTTGCAACCGTTAAGTTGTTTTGGCAAAACACCAAGCGGGATGCAAAATTACAGGAACTTTCAAGCCTTATCAACACGGAAGATTTTTGGAAACATCCTGAGCGGGATACGCTTCTGGCACAAAATCATGGACTCAAAGAAGAAGCTGAGTCTTATTATAACATTGTTCAGTCGTTTCAAGACTTTCTTGAACTCATTGAATTATTTAAAGATAACGAGCAAGAGCTTATGCAGATCAAGCAGGAGATCGGTAAGCTTTGTTATCGCATTCGTAAGTTTAAAATTGAATTATTACTTCATGAGTCTGAAGACGCAAGTAATTGCTTTCTAAGCATAAATGCTGGAGCTGGAGGGACCGAGTCGCAAGATTGGGCGCATATACTGCTGCGTATGTATGTTCGCTTCTGTGAACGTGAAAACTTTGTTGTAGAAGTCCTAGATTATCAAAGTGGCGAAGAAGCCGGGATCAAGTCTGCGATTTTGTTTATCAAGAAGAAAAATGCTGCCGGGTTGCTTAAATCTGAATCCGGGATCCATCGTTTAGTGCGTATTTCCCCTTATGATGCCAATAAACGTCGGCATACATCGTTTGCAGCCGTGTTAATTACACCTGAAGTGGCGGATGCTGCTATCGAAATTAATGAAAGTGATCTTCGTATCGATACCTATCGTGCCGGTGGCGCCGGTGGTCAGCACGTGAATAAAACTGATTCTGCGGTGCGGATTACGCATATCCCATCCGGTGTTGTGGTGCAGTGTCAGGCGGAGCGTTCGCAGTTGCAGAATAAGCAACGTTGCATGAAAATGTTAAAAGCTAAATTGATTGAAAAGCAGCAAGCAGAGCGGCGCTCTAAAGATCAATCAGTAGAAAAAAAGAAAATTGAATGGGGATCACAAATTCGATCCTACGTGTTACACCCTTATAAAATGGTAAAGGACCATCGAACCGATCTTGAGTCGCATCAACCTGATGATGTGTTAGATGGCGATTTGATGCCGTTTATCGAAGGATACTTGGTAACATTGACTGGTGATGTAAAATAATTATGCGTGATCTTCTTATTCAACACACGCTAAATTTAATTTCTCAGGCCGCCCGTACTTGCCATCCTGAATCTCCTGCTTGTCATCCTGAACTTGATTCAGGATCCAGGCCTATAAAAATAATTCTTGGTCTTTCTGGCGGCCCAGACTCAGTTTTTTTGTTGTATTTATTAAAAAAATTACAGGATAAACAGTTGGTAACGGTGTATGCTGCCCATCTGAATCATGGCTGGCGCGAAAGCGCCGTTGGTGATGCTGATTTTTGTCGTGATCTATGTGAGAAGCTAGGCATTCCTATTACCATTGAGCATGCAAAGAATATTAATTTAGATTTTAAGTACAACGGTTCTAAAGAAGAGCTAGGTAGAAAAATACGTCGTCATTTTTTTGAGCAAGTTAGAATTCAGGAAAAAGCTGATTTTATTATGCTTGCGCATCACTTGCAGGATCAGCAGGAAACGTTTTTTATGCGTATGTTGCGTGGGGTAACGTTAAGTGGCTTGTGTGGGATGCAGGCAATCTCAGGGGTTTATCTACGACCACTTTTGCAAACAAATAAACAAGAAATGCTTGATTATCTTCATGCACAGGGCATTTCTTATCGTCATGATGAGACCAATGATTCAGATGATTTTTTACGTAATCGCATTCGTAAGCAGGTGTTACCGGCTATGCAGGCTTGTGATACACGTTTTGATGGCAATTTTATGCGGCTCATGGAGCATCTGAGGGCGGATGATGAGCTTTTGGAGCGCTTGACGAAAGAGACGTTTGATCGAGTTTTTCAGGATAAACGCGTAGCGCACACAGCTGAATTTCTGGTTCTTGAATCGCAGCTACAAAAGCGTGTTTTGTTGTACTGGCTTATCCAAGAAAATGCCTCTTTTACGCCAAGCGATAGCTTTTTGTGCGAAATAATAAGGTTTTTAATGGTTCCTGGGGGTGGGACACATCGCTTGAATGTGAGATGGATGGTAGTTAAACGAAAAGGTCTATTCTGGCTTGAAAATATGGAATCTATGGATAATTCTACTGAGTTTAAGTAGTCTAAAGATAGTTCTATTACCCACTTAGATTGGTTACTGAAGGCGATTATGGAGAGTTATTCTGATGAAGAGTATTTTGCAATCACAAGAAAATAGAAGACTAAAGCGTCGAACGCTTTATTTTCTGTTATCATTTGCTGTTCATATTGTGCTTTGTCTGATGCTTTTTTTATGCAAAGAAAAAGATCGCCCAAAAAAATTATTGTCGTTTGAGCACTTAAAAAAAATACATCAAAAACAAGCTGAGAATCAGAAAATATTCTTTAAAGACCCGGCATCAGAACTTCCTGCAAGTTTAAAACCAAGAAAATCAACGTTTGGGACTGAGGCGTATGTTGATGATCCAGCTCAAGCACAAATTCCCGCACAGCATCCAGACGATGCTCCTGGTCGCTTTGAAAAGGGTGAAGAAGCTCCTGGCGCAGAATTTAATGAGCAGATTGCACAACCAATGATTTCAGAGCAGCCTCTGGAAAAACAAGTTCCTGAGGTTGTGCGCGCTGATCCAGCTTCTGAACAGGTAAAACCTGATGCTAATAGTGATATGATGAAAAAAATTCAAGAGATAGAGCAGCAACAGCAGCGTTTTGCTGAGATAAGTGATCGTGTTGCGCGTGGTGAAACTGAAATCTCAATCTTGAAAAAGCCGGTACCTGTTGTGAAGGCGCAGCAACAACAGCAAACGGGAATCGTCATGCAGCCAAAGCGCAAAGCAAATATTATTGCGATGACCAAAGGGTTTATTGAAAATCTTACGCAAGAGGGCGATGATTGGCTTAAGCGTGATGGTGATGATTCAAAGCGACCAACGCTTGAAGAGATGAAATATTTTTCGTATGAACAGCGAATTAACTGGCAGTTGCAGTCATCATGGAAGCGTAATTTTGAACGAAATCTGAGCCCACAGTTTACTGAAGGAAAAGCGGTTGTGACGTTTTCAATCGATGCACAGGGAAATATCTTAGAACCTACGCTGTTACAATCGAGTGGCTTTCAAATGCTTGATAATATTATTTTACAAAATCTTAAGGCTGCGGCGCCGTTTCCACCGTTACCAAAACATTTCAATACGACGATCTATAAAACTGCCAGAATTATTCATGTTACTTCTAACCGATTTGGCTTTTAATAAGCTCCCCGGATTGCTTTAACCCAATGGAATGATATCATTGTTTAAACTTAATCAACTAAAAGGGAGAAAGCGTACGTGGCCAGAGTGGTGATTCTTGGTGCAGGGTTAACTGGGTTGTCAGCAGCCTACCATCTTGAAAAAGAAAATTTTTCTGACTATGTAATCTTCGAACAGCATGAACGTTCAGGTGGTCTTTTACGATCGTTTCAACAAGATGGCTTTACCTTCGATTTTACCGGACATCTTCTACACTCCAATAACGAATATTTTAGTGACTTTTTAAATACGGTTGTTGGCATGGATAATCTGTTACAGGTTACCAGACGGGCCGCGATTTATAGTCATAATTCCTATACCGATTATCCTTTTCAAATGAATCTTCGCGACTTGCCGTTCGATGTTATGTATGAATGCATTGAAGGCTTTATTAAGCGAGAAGTGCGTAAGCGTAATCCTCAAAATTTTAAAGAATGGGTGCTTAAACATTTTGGTTCAGGTTTTGGTAAGCACTTCTTTTTTCCTTACAACAGTAAACTTTTATCGTATGATTTAAAAAAAATAATGCCATCTTGGACAGGGCGTTTTGTGCCACAAACCAGCTTAAAAGCTATTCTTCAGGGGTCTATCAATGATGCCGTGCGTAATGTTGGGTACAATAGCTCATTTTTATACCCTAAGCTTGGTGGTATTGAATTTTTAATTAAGAAAATAGTATCTCAGATCAATAATAAAATTAACGTGAATTATCGTGCAGAGAGCATTGATATAAAAACTAAAACTATTTTTTTTAGTAATGGACATCAAGAACGCTACGATACTTTGATTACAACTATGCCGCTTGATCATTTATTAAAACAACTTAAAACACCTGCTCATCTTACATTTGAAATGGCACAACAAAAACTTTTATGTAATGCGGTTGTAAATATTAATTTAGGCTTTAATAAAGAAAACATTAATGATAAGCATTGGATTTATTTCCCCGAAAAACATTATTCATTTTACCGGTTAGGATTCTGGCAAAACATTAATCCTGCATCGGTAAAATCTGGTCATAGTGCTTTGTATGGTGAACTTTCTTATCTTCCTTCTGAGAAAATTGGGAAGCTTAGTGAGCGGAGAGTGCATACGGCAATTGATCAAGTTCTTGATTTTCTTCATCTTGAGCGCAAAAATATTGTTACTGAAAAAATACTGCATCTTGATCATGCATATGTGATTTATGATCAATGGCGTGAAAAGAATCTTGATCAATTACTTCATAGTCTTAAGCAGGAGCATGTTTTTTCAATAGGTCGCTTTGGCGCTTGGAAGTATTCAAGTATGCAGGAGGCATTACTTGATGGAAAGGTTGTAGTGGAAGAGATTGTAGCGATGGCTGGTAAACAAACCCCAAAAAATACCGGTTCGGCGGTACGTTATTCCGCGCAAAAAGAGAGAAAGAAAGAACGTTTTTCTACGGTATAATTTACGTAAACGAGGAGTGTAAGGAGTGAAGGCGATGAAGCATTTAGAGACTTTTTATCGTGGGAAAAAAGTATTAGTAACTGGAGGAGCCGGGTTTATTGGGTCACATCTTGTTGAGCGGCTTGTTCAACTTGGGGCTCAGGTAACGGTTCTTGATAATTTTTCTACGGGAAAATTGAGTAATCTTCGATCGGTATTTAGTTATCTTACGATTTTGTATGCCGATGTTTCATCCGCTTATAATGCGCTTAAAGCTACCTTAAATAAAGATATTGTCTTTCATTTGGCCGCTTTTATTTCGGTGCCACAATCGGTGCAACAACCGGTGTTATGTAACAAAATTAATGTTGATGGAACCAATAACATTTTAGAAGGATGCCTTCAAAATAAGGTTCCAACCGTTATTTATTCATCATCATCGGCGGTTTATGGGAATAGAAATAAGAATTGTAGTGAGCTGGACGTTGTTGAGCCGCTTACGCCGTATGCAAAAAGTAAACTTGCAGCAGAAGCTTTATGTCTTGATTACGCTAAAAAATATAACGTAAAAACAGCCTGTTTACGGTACTTTAATGTTTATGGTGATCGGCAAAGTCCGCATGGAGATTATGCTTCAGTAGTTGCTAAATTCAGAAAATTGCTCCAAGAAGGTAAACCGTTAACGATTCATGGTGATGGTAAACAAACGCGTGATTTTATTAATGTTGCCGATGTTGTAGAGGCGAATTTACAAATTGCGGCGCTTGATCAGTTGCAGGGTGATATTTTTAATATTGGTTCAGGAAAAAGTATGACGTTGTTTGGTTTGATTGATCAGCTTAAACAAGAGCTTGCCATTGATAAAAGTAGTGTGGTGTTTGATGCGCCACGAGAAGGAGATATTCTTCATTCGCAGGCAAATTGTAGTAAATACATGAATATGGTTTGTCGGTAGGGGACTTAAGGGATTAAGTTTTACATTTGTTAAATAATTAAGGGGAGATGAAAGTCTCCTTTTTTTAATAGACCGCTGTTTTATTTACTGATATTCTGGGCAAAATTTTCCATCTTAGATGCCGAAGTGGTGAAACTGGCAGACACGCTAGATTCAGAGTCTAGTCCCTTAACGGGGGTAGGGGTTCAACTCCCCTCTTCGGCAATCCATTACCCGTTTGATTTTTACGAGATTTTCTCTACAATAAATTATATTACTAGCGCTTTATAAAGGGGTAAATTATGAAAAGAATTCTATTTGTAACTATTTTAAGTTTATTTTGTATGGTCAGTTTGGTCGTGGCAAAACCTGCGGAAAAGTGTGGGACATACACTGAAACGAATAATTCGGCAAAATTAAAAATCGAAACTGATCGAACGGTTACACAGGACGGTGAGACTTACAGTAAAAAGAGTGAGATTGATATTAAGGCTTCAAGTATTAAATTAAGCAATTCTACTTACAATGCTCCTCGGGTTTGGTTAACCGCTTTAATTATTTCTCTTGCGAATTCGAATGTTAAAGGCGTTCTTTTCCTTGAAGGCAATAAGCTTATTATTAAAAATTGCACTATAAATGGAGATCTAGCGCTGAAAAAATCTGCAGATTCAGATGATGGAAATATTGATGTTGAACTTCGAGGGAACACTAAAGTTACTGGTAATGTTGAATTTATCGGAGATCCTGGTGTTCTTAAAGTTGGTCAATCGGTTAAAATAATGGGTAAACCGGTTAACGTGGTTGGTGGAAAAGTTGTTCTGATAAATCGTTAAACGCTTAGTTTGCAGTGATGTGAGCTAAACCTTCAGACTTTTAGTCTTGAATGTCTTGTTGTTTTGCTCTATAATCTGAGATCTCTTGAGTTACTTCCACTAAAAAAATATAAGAAAAAATTTCAACCATTTTGTGTAAAGAACCATGGCAAAACGTGATTACTATGAAATTCTCGGTGTTGCAAAAACTGCATCCCAAGAAGAAATAAAGAAATCTTATCGAAAAGTTGCACTTCAATTTCATCCAGACCGTAACCCTGACAATAAAGAAGCTGAAGAGAAGTTTAAAGAAGCTGCTGAAGCTTACGAAGTTCTTTCAGATGAAGGGAAACGTCAAAAATATGATCAATTTGGTCATGCCGGTATGCATGGCGGGCAAGATTTTCATCATGGCAACATGGAAGATATTTTTGAGAATTTTAGTGATATTTTTGGTGATCTGTTCGGGCAAGGTTCTCAAAAGAAAAAGAGTGGCCCGGTTGCTCAACGTGGACATGACCTAACCCAGCGCATTGAAGTGACCCTTCAAGAAGCGTATGAAGGTTGTAAAAAAGAAGTTAAAATTTATCATTACGTGAACTGTGACTCTTGTTCAGGGAATGGTTGTGCTGCGGGCGCTAAGCCTATAAGTTGCGCCACCTGTAAAGGACATGGTTCTGTTCAGTTTCGTCAGGGCTTTCTTACCTATAGTCAAAATTGTTCTAAATGTCATGGGCAGGGTTTTACCATAACGTCTCCGTGCGCAGACTGTCGCGGTCAAACCAGAACTCAAAAACATGACAAGCTTACCATCACCATTCCAGCCGGCATTTTTGACCAGGCTGAACTTCGTGTTCCTCACAAAGGAGATGCAGGGGTGTTTGGTGGGACTGCTGGCGATCTGTATCTTACCGTTCAGGTTAAAGCTCATACGACGTTCTTTCGTCGAGGTGATGACTTAGTTATCAGTCTTACGCTCAGTTACCCTCAATTGGTTTTAGGCTGTCTCATGGAGTTTGATTCTATTGATGGGGTACGGGAATCGATTAAAATCCCTAAAGGATGTCCGGTTGGTCGTGAGATCATTATTGCGGGTAAAGGATTCCCAATGCTTCGCTCTCGTGGTCGTGGAAATCTCGTTGTGGTCGCACAATGCGATATTCCAACCAAGCTTGATGCTGCCTCACAACAGGTGTTGCTTGATTATGCTGAAAAAATTAAACAGCAAAGTTCAGGTGGGATCTCTGGGTTCTTTAAGAAGTTTTTAGGGTAGAAGTCTTGATTGAAATTAACCTGATTAATCCAGCATTTTCTCTATTGACCTAAGTATCTTTTTCTGCAAAACTCGCTTCTCGTGGTTTCTTACTATTCACTAATTAACCCCAAGGAGCGTCTATGCTTAAGATACTGAGGTATCATCGACTACTTATTGCGAAAACATTACTTATTGTTATGGGATTAAATACTTTTAGTTCAGTAGTCGTTGCTGCAACCGCGGCGCCGGTTCCGTTTGAAGAACAAAAAGTACGTGGCGTTTATGATGAGCTTGCGCTGTTACATTTACCATCACTTGCAAAACTTGATGTTCAAGAAAAACATGACATTGCTGAGCTCAATAAAAAGAACAAAGACTTAGCATCGCAAGAGCAAAAAACGTTTACGATTTTCAAAAAGAGCAAAGCACAAAAACTTAAGGATGTGCAGGATCAAGAGCTTAAATCTGTTGAGTCACTTCGTCTTATTTACAACACATTTCAAGAGACCGATACGCAAGAGCTAAGTGCTTCAAGTACGTACCTACAAAAAAATGTGTGTAACGATCTTACGTTGTTTTATGGCGATAAAGTTGATCCGATGCATCATCTTTTTTCCTTCTTGGACAACACTGAAACGATTTCGGGTAAAATTGAGCTACAAAAAATGCTCTATGAACCAACCAGCGACATTAATGAGTTGGTAAGACGGCAAAATGTAGTTAAAGAATTGTTGAGTAACGAACAGCTATTTAATGACCTTGCTGCAAAAGTTCAAGTTATTAAAGATGTTGAAAAACAGGTGTTATGGTTCTGTCGTCAACAGGATGAACCCATTGCTGAGTACTACGATATTCCTTATATCCAAAGCGGGTTTCTTAAAGGGTATAATGATAGTGAAGCAGGTCTTGAATTAGTTAATCGTCAACGTACGGTATTAAGTCCTGCATATTTTGTAGCGTCGCCGTTTATTTCACATATGCTTTTTTGGTACATTCAATCTAAATTTTTTGGTGACAAAAGAACTTATACGGAGTTTTTTAAAGATACATGTAAGTTGGTAAAAACGATCGCTAAAGAGACGTTTATGGGAGAACATTCTCATAAAATTCCTGCTGGAGTAAGAGTAGCTGTTTTTGCCGCTGCATCGTTAGGATTGTATGGATACTACAAAGGAGTTTCTACAGCCGTTGAGACCGCAGGTATCAATAATAAAATTACCAATCAAATCCAAGAAAAATTAATTTCAACCGCAACGTTAACAAAGACCATCAATGATCTTGGTAATATTGTTTTTAAGAATGACATACTTAAGCAAGGGCTTAGTTCTGTTGGGAAACTTCAAGGTGCGTTTACCGGAGTTTCAAAAAAAGCAAAACTAAGCGAGCTACTTCAAAATTTTTCAACCTCGACATTTACCGGAGAAGCAGGCTTTTTTAGCATGCGTGGAAAAGTATTAAACTCATACAACTTGATGCAAAAAGAATCATCAAATGTTATTGATTTAATGAAGTTTGGTGGGCAAATTGATGCGTATCTTTCCATCACTAAGTTGTACAAAAAACTTGCAGCTAATTCAAATGCGCAGTACTGCTTTGTGGACTATGTATCAGCCTCTGCACCAGCAATAAATTTAGTTGATTTCTGGCATCCGATGCTTGATCCAAACAACGTGGTAAAAAACAGTGCTTCATTGAGCGGGCAAGATGGTATGGCACAAAATATGATTGTGACCGGTCCAAATGCTGGTGGTAAATCTACTGCACTTAAAGGGATTACCATTGCGGTAGTGCTTGCACAAACCATTGGTATCGCTCCTGCTTCTCAAATGAGCTTAACCCCATTTGCATTGATTAACACTTACTTGAACGTGACTGATACTATTGGTCGTGAATCATTGTTCCAAGCGGAATTGAATCGTGCTAAAAAGTTAATTAACAGTATCGCAGGGCTTAATGCGAATCAGTTTAGTTTTGTTATTTTAGATGAGATTTTCACCGGAACCAATCCTGAAGAAGGAAAAGAAGGTTCTCGTCAAGTGATTAACTTGCTTAATCGACAAAAAAATAATATTGCGATTATTGCTACGCATTATCATGATCTTACCGATTTAGAAACATTAACTAAAGGACACATTAAGAACTATAAAGTTTCCATTGCTCGTGAGAATGGTTTAATCAAGTATCTTTACAAGCTTGAGCCAGGAATCAGTGATCAGAAGATTGCTCTTGAGCTAGTAGGGCAGGCGTTGTCAGGATACAACACCGCACTCTAAGCAAGATAAATATACTAATTTAATAGGGTCCCTAGATGTAAAAATCTTGGGACTTTTATTTTTGGTTTATTGGATTCATACGTCATCCCAGCGAAGGTTTATAGGCGTCAGCTTAAGGAAAAATAAGCTATAAACTGCTTAGACACGTCATCCTCGCGAACGCGGGGATCCAGGCCTTACTTGCTTTTACTAATTTTCTAAAAATTTTTTTAAAAAAAGAAGGATAAAAATTTTAAAAAAGAAAGAAGACCTGGATCCCCGCATTCGCGAGGATGACGTATGGATTTACTTTTTAACAAAATTCTTAAGGATAATTTCTTAATTTGACGTCTATGAGTGAAGATTGATATGACGTGATGTGAAAAATGCCGGGCATGAAACCCGGCATTAATAATTTTATAATTAAAGTAAAACATCAATTTTTAATATCTTGAATCAGTTCAATTGGTGCTTCAACAGCAGGAATAACGTAGCAGTGATAAAGTATTAGATAAGTAAGAATAGCTGTGGTGGCTCCTGCGACAATACCACTTGCGGTAACTTTTGAAATTTCGCCATCGACGAATAAACTTACGTTGCCTCTTGTAGGAATAAAATTATCGTGATCATAGCGATGGTAAGGAGATGTGTGTGATTCTTTAACTATCATTTTTGTAATGATGCCAGCGGTAGTTCCGGTAATCAGGGCGATGCCTACGGCAGTAGTTTTGGTAAGAGGAGAAATTTGTGTGAACATTGAGAGTGTTATGATCAAAGAGAATGTAGAGAGCTTTTTATGTGTCATGAGTCGCGTGTCCGGTTATGAATAATGAGAACAGAAAAAAGGCCCAGGAAATATCGAGGGCCTTTTTATTGGTAGCTTTATGTGCGTGTGTTTTAGATGATGATTAACGGGTCATTGTGTACATAAACCGTTTGTGCAACGTTAAACATGTTGTATACATTTGCACCACAAGTTGGGCAACGATCGCCGTTTCGTTTCATGAAGTTTGACAAGCAAGTTTTTCTGAAGCGGTGACCACAGTTTACTTTTACTTCTGTGTCGAATGAGTGGCTCCAGCTGTTGATACGATCATGACAAAGGCTACAGGTTCCATCATTAACGAATGAGTGATAAGCAATTTGATAGGCGAGTAATCCGCTTAGTGGTCCGAGTGTGAGAGCGACTATCCAGTTTAATGGAACATGTCCGTGGTGAATTGAAGCTCCGGCCCAGTGACGATGTACAGTTGTTGTTGGAATGTCATGATCTGGGACTAAGATGGCTGCAAGAGCAGTAGCTACGAGTCCAACCCCGAGCCCTACGCCAACGGCACCTGATTTATCAAGAGATGATACTTGTGTTGTCGAAAAAGCTGCTACAAAAAGTAGCGCAGATAATTTTTTGTGGATCATAAGAAATAGTACCTAGGTATAGGGATTAAACGAAATATTGTTAAAACGCACAAACCAAGATTAGAGGGACCATTTTTATTGTCAAGATTTTGACTTGAGGGCCATTAAATTGGTTTTCTTGGTGAAATAGTTAATGTAGATATTATTAATTACAATTCAGTTTGAATTTTTAAATTCAATAAAGTAAGATATTTTTATCGTTGTTTTAACTATTTTTGAAAATGTCATTTTTTATGCAAAAAATAGTTAGATAGCGTTTGATTTTTTAAATCGGATCATATACCATAGATTTACACGCTATATGATTGATAATTATTTAATCGTACTTTTATTGATAACCTCCATTTCCCCTGTTCGGGCGTTCTGCCTGGATGGGGGTTTTTTTTAATCCTTCAGGCAACAAAAAGATGCAAAAATTTAAGATTATTATTGCTTATGATGGGACCGATTTTTCCGGTTGGGCCGCTCAACCAGGCAAGGTAACCGTTGCATCTACGCTTGAGAAGAGCTTTTTTAAAATTTTTAATCAAGAAATTACAATTCTAGGGGCTTCCCGAACTGATACCGGTGTTCATGCATTAGAGCAAGTGGCACAATTCCATGCCGAACTTACCGCTTTAGAGGAAGTAATCAGGAAAGCTTGGAATGATCTTTTGCCCTCAAGTGTTCATATAAGAAAGCTTGAACGGGTTGATAATTCTTTTAATCCGTGTCGTCGAGTGAGGCAAAAGACTTATTACTACGTTCTCTTTCTTCAAAAACCGTTGCCGTTCGTTGCGCGGTTTGGATGGCATTATCGCTTTATTCACTTTGTTGATTTTGATAAATTTTATGCGTGCTTGCAACGTTATGTTGGAGAGCATGATTTTGCGTCGTTTTGCAAGGTTGAAGATGAGAAGAAGTCGACAATCAGGCGTATTGATGAAATTACGGTAAAAAAACTTGAGCATTGGTCGGCTTTACTGATTAGCATTAAAGGTAAGTCATTCTTACATTTTCAGATACGAAGAATGATCGGATATGCGTTAGATGTTGCACGACGAAAAGATTTGACGATAGACTATCTTCAGGCAGTTATAGATAGCAAGAACCCTCAACAAACGTTATTGAAGGCTGATGGGAAGGGTTTGTGTTTAAGAAAGGTGATATATTATGATGACTGAGTTGATTACGAGAACGATATCCGCGGTTGTTTTATTGGGTTGTTTTTTTTGGGCATACCTTCACTCAACGTTGTTATTTTCGTTATTATTGTTAGCGGCATTGTTTATTATTACGGTGTTTGAATGGTCAAAATTGATTGATATCACTCGTAAGTTTAGATTTATCGTTATTTGTTTGTTATACCCGATTTTTCCCATGCTCAGTCTTATTTTGTTAAATCGTTGCTATCGTTCAGTAGATATGTTGCTGCCTCTTTATCCATTCCTTATTTCTTGGGTCTATGACACCATGGGATATTTTGTTGGAAAAGCGATTGGATATCATAAAATTTGTCCAACAATCAGTCCAGGGAAAACTTGGGAAGGGTTGATGGGAAGTTTAATCGGTGTGTTTTTAGCTAACGTGTTTTTCTTACAACAAATTACCATTGAGCCGTTTTATGATCTAACCAAACGTTTTTCTACTATACTTATTTTTTCTGTACTCATTACGCTTACTGCTTTTGCAGGGGGTATGATGATTTCTTACTTAAAACGATCAAAAGGGCTTAAAGATACTGGATCATTACTTCCAGGGCATGGTGGATTACTTGATCGCTTTGATTCTATCTTGTTTGTAGGATTGTTGGTTTGGGTGACTATGTTGGTAAATGCGCTTTTACGTTAAACGTAGATTGAATTTTATGATTGGGTATCAAGATTCCCATAAAAAGTATTACTTAACCGGTTTATTTTTTATCTCGCTGCTCCTGCGTCTTATTTTCTTTCAGCTATTTCTAGTAGATAACCCGTGTAGGCTTATGTATGATGCGGCTCATTATCATGGGCCGGCGGTGAGCTTAGCACAGGGGAAAGGTTTTACGGTTGCAGAAAAACCATACTTTTATCGGCTTCCTGGATATCCCCTGTTTCTTGCTGGATGCTATAAACTTTTTGGCTTTGATATAAATCGAGCGCTTATGATACAATTAGTTCTTGCCGCGCTTATTCCATTACTTATCTTTTTTTTAGTCCAGGTTATGTTTCCATATCTATTATGGGTTGCTTGGTTGGCTGCTGGTTGTGCTGCGGTACACCCTGGGTTGCTGATTTTTTCCGGCTTGGTGATGACCGAGACGTTATTTTTATTATTATTTTTACTTTTTTTATGCTTATTTTTTTTCGCTTTTAAGCAGCGTAATTGTTATTGGCTATTGATGCTTGCTGGGATTGTGTTAGGTATGGCGACATTGATGCGTCCCGTTGGGCAGTATGTTTTATTGCTATCTAGTGGCATGTTGCTGGTGAGTAGATGGTCTTGGGGGGATAAAGCCAAGAAAATATTGAGTTTATCAAGTGGCTGGTTCGTGATTATAGCCCCCTGGTTATTACGCAACTATCTGTTAACCGGGTATGTTTTTTTTCATACGTTAGCTGGCCCACATTTTATGAATCATGCTGCGGTGCGGTTGGTTATGCAGCGGCAGGGGCTTAGTTGGCAAGAGGCGCGTGAGCAGGTTTATGGGCAACTTAAAGATCTGGTAATGCAAGAAGAACAAATAAAAAATCGGTCGTTGATTGAAATAGAAGAAAGCAGGTTAGCTGAAAATCTTTCAGTTACTTACATGCGAGAAAATCCTGGAAGAGTCCTAAAAAATGCTATAGAAAATATGTTAAAAACAATGTTCTCGCTTTACTCGTCTGAGCTTTTGGTTATGGATGCTCATGGCGCTTTGCCTGGGTATGATCAAACTCGAACATGGTGGGAGATGTTGAAACGGTTTCTAGTTCCCCAGGTAAACAATAAAAAAATTATCATGGTTATTTACGTGGAAATTATCTTATTTCTGTTCTTGCTACTAGGTTTTTTAGGGTTTTTTATACGATTAATTTTTTATAAAAAAAGCCATCCAGAAGGATGGCTTGGTATACTTTTTATGGCTCTTTTTGTTGGGCTCTCGCTCTCTTGTGGTTTTGCACGACTAAGATTTCCAGGAGAACCTTTTCTTCTTATTTTTGCGAGTATTTTTTGGATTGATTACTTTAAGACTATGAGATCATTGCTTTGATTTGACTCGTCTTGAGCCGTTTCGTTTTGACCGTCTTCTATCTCTTCAAGTATTTCTTCTTCCTCTTCTTCTGTTTCGACTATGTCGCTTTCTTCCGGAGTATTTAGTTCAACTGATATAACGTATGAATCTTGTTCTGTAGCTGTGTTCATTTCGTTTTCTAGAATCAGAGCTACTAACTCAGTCATAGATATAGTAGTAATGGGGCGTGTATAAGAAGAAGTTGAAATAGACTTGGTTGTAGGGGTTGTCGTAAATGTTTTTTCAATTACGGTTTCTGTCGTAGCGGTTGAGGTTACCGTTCTCTCTGTGTAGGAGTATGAATGTTCTGCGGGGGTAGGAGTCATGCTGCTTAATGCTAGGTATGCGCTTGCTATAAAAAGAGGGGAACTCATAATGATCCTTGCTGATTTTGGTTGATTTATTAAAGATTTTATGTGCAAACAATGTGCACAATTATGCTATATGATTGCAGGCAAAAATCAAATTTATCTTTGATGAAGAGTCTGTTTATGAGTGGCTATAAAAACTTTATAACCACTCATAATGGTATTGATTTAGTTGTAGCTGTTGGTTGAGAATGAGTTATCAAATTCTTTGCTTGTTAAAATAACTTCTCCACCCCAGCGGATTTCTGGATGGTCCAATTGATTCTCTGTACAATAACTCGCAAATTTTTTTGCCTCTGCGCTACCTTCTTTAAAGGCTTTTACCATATCTCGAATAAATTCAGCTTTTTTATTTGGTTGGAGTTTTTTGAATAATTTAGTTGCTTCTTTTGGAACGTCTTCTCGGCGAGTTCCCACGTTAGCAGTTTTAGTTAAGAGCGCTAGTCCGTGGTTAATCATATCTTTTCCTCGTAAAAGTCCCTGACTTTCTGCTTTCATAAAGAATGATGTTTCGTTGAGTTTGCCACAGAGAATATGTCTACGATTTGCTGGTAAGAGTTCTTGAAGATCGCCATGGGGAATTTTTTCAGGGTTAGGGTTTTTTAGAGCTTTAGGGTCACTATGATCTTGCGTTCTCACGTCAATCCCAAATTGTGAATACTTTTCTGATCCATCTGCATCAAAATGAGTTGAGAGTCTTGGATATCCCCAAGGATTTGTTCCCCCTGTTTTTCCAGCCTTACAGTCTTCATTATCTTTAGACATTTTTGATTTTACTTTAGGGTTATACTTGCGAACATAGCTGAATAAGTAATCAAATACAGGCATATATTGTTTTCCATGGATAATAAAAGTTCCACTGGTAAACGTTTGTTTTTTTTCAACTGCTTTTGAGTAGAAATACCAATACAAGCTGACGATATTTTCGATAGATTCTTCTTGGGTTTCTAGATTTACATCAACTCTTTTTCCAGACGCTAACTCATTGAATAATTTTTCTCCGTCTTCTAGATATTTCTTAGCTCTTGTAACTAATGTATAATGGAGCTTAAAGGCTTCAGCCTTTAGATCATTGCGCAGGAATGAAAGAGTTTTATTGTGTTTAATAATAACTTCCAATTTTGTTCTGGCTTTATCAATTTGCTCGTGATCAAATGTTTCAAGTTTTCCGTCAAGATGATCAAGAAGGTATCCCATATTTTCATCAGAAATAGGTTCCTTTGATTCGTCTAATAAAACTTTGATGCGTTTAGGGTGCCTTGAATCAACAGTCTTCATAAATGCTGTGACTCCGTCAGCATTTGGAATATTGACATCTGCACCTTCAGCAAGTAATTTTTTGAAATTTTCTTGCTGTGATCGCCAATTGCCGGATGATTCAAGCAGATCTTCTGTTGCCTTATTTGGTTTTGTTATATGAGTGTATAATAAAAAAGCGTAGACAAGTAATCCTATGCTTTGTTTCATTGAAGCAATCTCCTTTGGGATAAAAAATGATATAATATTAAAAGTTTAGTTGTTGATGGACTTAATCTGTCAATAGATAATTTATTTTAGTTATTCTCACTTGCGCAATTATCATGCTACAATAGACCCTTCAATGGGTTTTTACTCAGAAGAATACTGATTTAAAAGTTTTATCTTGTTATACTCCTAGAAAAATAATTATGCTGTACCAATGAAAATTATGGTACTGAAAAAAAGATTGGATTAGTTATGATTACTACCATACTCGCCAAGATATTTGGCACTAAAAATGAACGAGAGCTAAAGCGGATTCAAGCAATGGTTGATCACATAAACTCGCTTGAATCATCGGTGCTTAATCTATCAGAAGCAGAACTTGCTGCAAAGACTAACTTCTTTCGTGAACGTGTTTCTCGCGGTGAATCATTGAACTCTGTTCTTCCAGAAGCTTTTGCCGTTGTGCGTGAAGTGGGAAAACGTACCTTAAATATGCGACATTTTGATGTGCAACTTATTGGTGGTGTGGTGCTTCATGAGGGTAAAATTGCAGAAATGAAAACTGGGGAAGGAAAAACGCTTGTTTCTACTTTGCCTCTGTATCTTAATGCACTTGCTGGTAAAGGTGCTCATCTGGTGACCGTTAACGATTATCTTGTGCGCCGAGATGCTGAGTGGATGGGTCCTATTTATAAAGCATTGGAGCTCAGTGTAGGGATTATTCAGAATAATTTAAGAGATGCGCAGCGGAAACAGGCTTACGGCTCTGATATTACCTATGGAACTAATAACGAGTTTGGATTCGATTATTTGCGTGACAACATGAAGCATCGCCTTGAAGATTATGTGCAACGAGCACAACATTTTGCGATTGTGGATGAAGTTGACTCGATTTTGATTGACGAAGCAAGAACTCCACTTATCATTTCCGGTGCGAGTGATCAGGAAGCGGATTTCTATGAAACTGCTGATAAAACTATTGTGAAATTAAAAAAAGAAGATTATGAAGTTGATGAAAAAGAACGTTCAGTAAATCTTACCGAGTCCGGAATAGATAAAATCGAAGAGTATCTTCATATCCCTAATTTGTATGCGCCAGAAAATTTGCTTGAGTTGCATCATATAACGCAAGCGTTGCGCGCTCATACGCTTTTTAAAAACGATGTTGACTATGTTGTTCGTGATGGTGAAGTATTTATTGTTGATGAATTTACTGGAAGAATTTTACCGGGAAGACGTTACAGTGATGGGCTGCATCAAGCACTTGAAGCTAAAGAGGGTGTAACGATTGAAGAAGAAAATCAAACGTTAGCTTCGATTACCTTACAGAACTACTTCAGAATGTATACAAAACTTGCAGGCATGACCGGTACTGGCCAAACCGAATCAGCTGAATTCTGGAAAATTTATAAACTTGAAGTGGTGAGTATCCCGACTCATCGTAAGATGATTCGGGATGATGCTGCCGATATTATTTTCTTAACGAGAGATGATAAATATAAAGCGGTTATCGAAGATATTCGTACGAGCCATAATAATGGGCAACCAGTATTGGTTGGTACGATTTCCATTGAAGCTTCAGAACATTTAAGTAAGCTTCTTACGCATGATGGATTGCCGCATAATGTTCTTAACGCAAAACAACATGAACGTGAAGCTGAAATTATTAAAGAAGCCGGTGAGAGTGGTAGAATTACGATTGCAACTAACATGGCCGGTCGAGGTACTGACATTAAACTTGGAGAAGGTTCACTAGAAGCTGGAGGCTTGCGTATCATTGGTACCGAGCGGCATGAAAGTCGTCGTATCGATAATCAGTTGCGTGGAAGATCTGGACGACAAGGTGATCAAGGGGCATCAAAATTCTATTTATCGCTTGAAGATGATTTAATGCGTATTTTTGGTGGTGAAAAACTTAAGCGTACAATGGAACGTCTTGGCATGAAAGAAGGCGAAAGCATTGAACATCGCATGGTGACGCGTAGCATCGAAAAAGCGCAAGAGAAGGTTGAAAAACATAATTTTGATATTCGTAAACATCTCCTTGAGTATGATGACGTGCTTAATCAACAACGTAAGGTTATTTACAACTATCGTCGTGATATTCTTGAAGGGTCGGATCAAATTCTTGGATTGGTTAAAGATATGATTGCGGATGTTGTCGATCGTATGTTTGCGGTCCATTGTCCAGGCAAGACTTGTGAGCCGGAAGCGTTACAAGAATTACGTCATTCATTAGAAAAACTAACCGGTATTCGTGAAGTTAATTTTCCAGCATCTAATATGGTATCAGATATTATTGAGTTTTTATGGTACCAGTATGAACAATCTCGTGCATTAGTTGATGCAGATTTGATGAGCCAGACTGAAAAATGGTTATTACTTGAAACAGTTGATCAGGCGTGGAAACGTCATTTGCAAAACATTGATCATCTTAAAGAAGGTATTGGGTTGCGTGGTTATGGCCAAAAGAACCCATTGATCGAGTATAAGAAAGAGTCATTCTTTGAATTTGAACGTATGATTGAGCAAATCAGTTGGGATATTATTAATCGAGCATTCAAAATGCGCCCGAATGAACAGACTATTTCTACGCTTCATGAGATTGAAAAGAAGAAAGAAAAAGAATTGGCGGCATTAAAACTTGGTGGTGATGATACTGGCGATGCTGATGCAGGTACGGTACGTCGCGCTGAATCAAAAGTTGGTCGTAATGATACTTGTTCATGTGGTTCAGGGAAAAAATATAAACACTGCTGTGGTAAATAAACTGATTTATGCTTAATCGTGTAGCCTGCATCCAGGAAATAACTCGCTTGAAAGAAACGATATTTCCTGAAGGTCGGCATGACCGTACGTTATTTCAAAAAGTCTGGCAGGCAATGGCCGCCGATGAAAAAACCAAAGATTGGGCCAAGGAGGTTGCTAGTTGTGTACGGCATCCTCTCTGGCTTGATAATCTCGATCAAATTGTTGATGTTATTTCGTTTCCCGATGCCTACACCGTTCTTGCTGTAGATGGTTCACAAATTTATCCTGATCGTCATATCACCGCAGCACCATTTTTCTTAATTAATGCGGGTGGTTGTTTACTTACGTACGGTAAAGCAGGCAAAGCACAATTGTTTAATCAGCCTGAACTTTTTCTGACAGAAGAATTTCTTCCTGAAGAACTACAGTTACCGTTTACGCCTGATCTAGTGGATGCAAAGCGTGAAGAGATTGAGCTTGCGGTAGCACATAGCTATGCAACAAAAAATCGTGATACGATTGTGCTTTTCGATGGGAGCTTAATTTTTTGGCATCTTGAAAGTAAGCCGGAGGTTATGCGAGATTTATTTCTAGGAAAATATCTGAGCTATTTGTTAGCCTTTATGAATGATAACATTCTTATGGCTGGCTACATCAGCATGCCGAAAAGCAAAGAGCTCGTGAATCTTGTTAAGACAAAAGTATGTCTAGGAAATGGTCAGCAAAAGCCATGTTTTGGTGCGATTGATGCGTGCCCATGTACAAGCTCAGATCTTTTGGTTGATGCAACACTTTTAGATGGGTTACTAAAGCCATTTCAGCGGACCGCTATTTTTATTAATCGATCTAAAATAAGCGAGTATTATCCACCAAAATTACGCCCATGTTTTTTTTATCTGCATACTGGAAAAGAAATTGCTCGGGTTGAAATTCCTCGCTGGGTTGCCAACAATGAAGCGTTGGTTACTAAGGTTGCACAGATTTGTGTAAATCAAGCCTTGAAGGGTGATGGCTACCCGGTGGTGCTTGCAGAGGCTCATGAGCAGGCGGTGATTAAAGGAAATGATCGATTATTTTTCTATCAGGTTCTAGAGAGTGTTACTGCACGCGATCATGGAGCATTAAGCTATTCACAAAAAAGCATCAAAAAACGTGGGCTTGGGGTTTAGAAACTTACCTTAAGTGGCCTGGGGAATAGTGATTTGGATATTCACATCGTAGCTTCTCAATGTCTTCTTTGGACATTTGCCAGCCAATCGAACCAAGATTTTCTTTAAGATGTTCTATCTTCGATGACTTTGTAATGGTTACAACATTATCCTGAGAGATAAGCCAGTTAATCGCAATCTGTGCGGGTGACTTCTTATATTTTAAGCACATTTCTTGAACGATTAGTGGAATGTTTTTAAGCAGATTGCCGCTTTCTAACGGTTGCCATGCAACAAGTAAGATGTCATGTTGCTGGCAGTATTGAGTGAGCTCGTTGCTTTCTGGGTCGCGGCACAGTAGATTGTAGTGTATTTGATCACAGACTATTTTATTTTTAGTGTGACTTTGTGCTTCTGTTAATCGTTCTTTGCTAAAATTTGAAACGCCAATATTTTTTACAAGCCCGTCTGCTACAAGTTTATCAAGTGCTCGCATGGTTTCTTTTAAATCAATTTTTACGTTATAACCATGTAAGAGATAGAGGTCAATGTATGGGGTTTCAAGTCGAGTTAGGCTTTTCTTGCATGCGAAAATTAAATTATCGTATGCCATATTTTTGGTTAGAACTTTTGATACGATAAAAAGTGTTGAGCGATCATAACCTTTGATCGCTTTGGCGATGAGTTGTTCGGTGTAACCATCAGCATAAAGTTCTGCGGTATCAATATGTGTAATGCCTGAATCAATGGCGCATTTAATGGCGGTAATATCAGCGTTATCGTTATTAGTTAGATTTCGTTCAAGTATGCCACCCATATGAAAAGTCCCAAGACCAAAAACGGGCAATTTAAAACCATTGTGTAATTTTTTTGTTGGGATGCTTGTGCATGGGATGGTTGTGCATATGAGATTAAATGATGTTGTTGTGCATATGAGAAAGAAAAATAATTTTTTTGAAAACATACTCAAGGGTACCTATAGATTGAGTGCTATTTGTGCCGGGGTAGCAGGAGTTGCTGCTGGAGTTATGGGTGTGATGCGCACTTCTTGCTTTGCAGGAGCCCCGTAAAAAATATTTTTAATTGATTCAATGATGCCGGCGATGATGGTGACGATCATATCATAGAACTGAGACAATAAAGATGGTTTTTTAGATGAATCTTTAATTTTTGGTTTTTTTTGTTCTGTAGTTTTTTGTTTTTTTGCAATCTCTTTAGCATTATGTGCTTTGATGTCTGAGATTTTATGAGCACGATCTTTGATGATTAACCCTTTGGCTTCGAGTTCTTCGATGGAATCTTTTGTTTTCTTAACTTGGCTGTTAATGGTGGCGCTTACCGTATCGAAATCTTGCATAAGTGTTTGCGTCAA
This sequence comes from uncultured Pseudomonadota bacterium, assembly GCA_964354855.1. Lineage (GTDB taxonomy): Bacteria > Babelota > Babeliae > Babelales > RVW-14 > CAYHBO01. The sequence goes on from CAYHBO010000002.1 coordinate 30,917, forward strand.
GTAAGTTTTAATGCTTTCAAGTTTGGCTAGAATTTCATTTTTAAGTTTAAAATATAAGTCGCGCGCTTTGTTGTGATCGACGACGTAGAGCATGGTTTTTTGCATTTCTCTTACTTTTGCATTGTCTTGATTGACGAGTTCAAGCTGTTCATCGACTTTGCTGAGGCGATCAAACAACGATTTATCGAGTTCTTCAATTGATTGTAAGTCGAGTTTGAGCTGTTCGAGTTTAACTTTGTATGATTTTATTTTTTCATCAATGAGATCAATGCGTGTTTGCATATCACGCACTTTAAGTTCACCGGCTCTATTTTTAATGGTGAATTCATCGACGGAACGTTTACGTTGTTTTTCAAGATATCTATCAAGGCCTGCAAAAAGTTCCTCGATTTTTCCTCCCTCAAACCCGAACTTTTTAAAAAAGTCAGCGTGTTGATTTCCAATGCCAATATATTTTTGTCTAAAAACTTGGCGAGATTCAGCGATATCTTTGGTAGTGGTGCTGATTTGTAAGATGGTTGCCTTAAGTTGATTATACCACTCGCTTTTTTTAATCCAGTTACCATACGAGCCAATGACCTCTTCTGGGTAATTGGTTGTATCGGGTCCAATAACAAGTACAGGTTCACCACTAGCAGCTGTTGTAGCAGTGGTTGCTGTGAGTGGTTGAAGAACTGTGACCGTTTGCGCAGGAGTAGCCTGGATTGGTTGAGAGATGTTAGGATCTTGTGCAGCTAAGCAGTGATTATTGAAAAAGTGAATTATCAACATTACAAATAATACTATGGATAAACAGTCTTTGTTCTTTATCACAAGCTTAGCCTTGGTAACGTTATAAGGTTTTTGCTAAATCCTTTAATTCTGCGAAAAGACTGCTTACGAGTTCTTCCGCTTCAGGTGAAGTATAACTCCATGCCACACCCTGGTCTACTTTAGTTAAAATTGAACGATCGCTCTTGATATCAATGATATCAATACGAACAATATTCATAAGAGGATGAACCATTGAAGGAGCTCGAACAACACCTGCACGACCTAAAATACTGTAGGCGACGTTGCCTTCTTCTAAGAAACAAATCATGACACGTTTTTGCCAAACCATGTTATGGTAACCGGTATGTTCTTTGTGAATGCTGATTAAAAGGCTTTCTTCTCCTTTTGGATACAGGCATTGTACTGGGGTTGTATTAGGAATTCCTTTCTCAGAAAACGTAGCAAGAATAGCGACAGATTTTTCTTTTTTAAGTAAGGCAACAAGATCTTCGGGGAGTTTCACTCCAACATGCTTTGCGGTCATAATTCCCTAACAAAGTTAATATTACATAGGTACTATGCAATATTTTAAAATAAAAAAATTACAACAATTTCAATAGAACTTCATTTTCTAAAATCATTCCTTTTGTTGTCAGAGACAACTTATTATCGTATTCATGTAAAAAATTTTGTGATTTAAGTTTTTCAACGTTATCAAAAAATTTTTGTTTTTCTTCTTTGCTGAGCAGTTTGGTCATTTCTTCAGTAAGAAGTCCTTTTTTTTGTCGAAGACCCAACATCCATAGTTCTATTTTTTTCTGTTCAGGAGTAAGAATTTCGTATGTTTCAAGTTGTTCAATTTCATTATTTTCGATTTTTTGTAAATAACGCGTTAAGTTTTTTTCGTTAGTAAAGCGACGTTGACCATCAAAAGAGCAAGCTCCGACACCGAATCCTTTATATAACTTATAGTCCCAATAACCCTTATTGTGAACAGATTCGTTGCCCGGTCGAGCAAAGTTTGATATTTCATACTGTTCAAAACCTGCTTCAAGTAATTGTTTTATGGTCCATTCGTATGCAGTTACAATAACATCATCATCAGGAAGTATTATTTTTCCTGACGCTACTTTGAAGTAAAGTGGCGTTTTTTCATGTACGGTTAAAAAATAAATAGAAACATGTTTGAGTGGCCATTGCAATGCTTGTTTAATAGTATTTTTCCAGGTGGCTTCACTTACCCCAGGAAGACCTATAATAAAGTCAAATGAGAAATTGTCAAAATATTTAGGAATAAGATGCGCTGCATTAAAAACATCCAAGGAGCGTTGTCGTCGGTTGAGTTTGAACAGGACTTCGTCATCGAGCACTTGTACGCCTATACTTAGTCTAGTAATGCCATATGAGTCCCATGCATCAAGCTTTTCTTCAGTTATGTCGGCGGGATTGGCTTCCATACTTACTTCTTTGAGTTCACTTAAATTAAAACAGCTATGAAGGGTGTTGAATAATTCTTGGTAGGCATCGAGTGGGTAAAGACTTGGGGTTCCCCCACCAATAAAGATAGTGCTTATTTTTTTGTTGTTATGAGGAATGGTGGCTGCAAAGGTCTTGATTTCTTTGATAAGTGCCAGGTGATAACGATCTTGAAAGTCTCCATGTTGTTCAAAAGCGACAAAGTCGCAGTAGTGGCACTTTGTGGTACAAAAAGGCCAATGGATATAAAGCGAAAAGAGCGGCTGATCTTGGTAACTCATAAAAAGGTGATTATTCCGTTGGGATTGTTTGATCAATGAGTTTAAATGCCATTTTGAGATCTTCTTCGACTTGTGTTTTGAGTGCTACTTCATCGGCATATTTAACGAAACTTGAACTGAGAAAAAGTTTTTTAAGAGATTCTAGAAGTGTTGTATTAAATTGGTTTTTTTGGAGGTATTTCATGAGTTCATCATCAGTTTTATCGATGATATTCCATCCAAAACGTTCTTGTAAATAATGTTTTAGAATAGTACTTATTTCGAAGTAAATCTTTTTAAAATCATGTTTATTAATACAACGCTCAATATTAATTTTATGTAGTTGTTGTATGGCTATTTCCCAGGATGGCAAGACTCTTTTTTTGCGTGTCATGAAAAAATAAACAATAAGTAAAATTAAAGAAATGGCCCCAACTATCGTCAATATGCTAAACCAGGTTGTTTGCCAGAATGGTATTTCGTAAAAATCATAAATCTCATGAAAAACTTCGGGTTGATTCATATTAAATCTGTCTCCTGGTTCTTAGATGAAAAAACGAGATAAGCGTATTAACAAAAGGTTTTCCTACGGGAAGATCAAGTAAGTCGACGGAATATTTATCAAATAATTTTTTTTGTTCGATGATGCGTTTTTTAAGAAATAAATTAAGAGGGTTTAATAATGTACGTGTTTTTCTGGTATCAATAAAAGAGACCATATCTGTTTCAGGATTTACTACTTCCAAAAGACCAATGTCTGGGAACGTTGATTCACAAGTATCAAGAAGTCTTACTCCGATAAAATCATACTCAACGCCGGCAATTTTGAGGAGCTTTTTGTAGGATTCATCAGCATCAATCCAGTCAGAAAGCATGAAAATAACCGCATTGCGTTTTTTTAATTTAATTAAAAAACGTAATGCTTCATTAATGGAAGTTTTCTTTCCGGCAGGCTTGAATGAAAAAATGGTGTCAATAATGGAGCCAACATGGGCTGATCCGCGACTAGGAGGAATCCATTTTTCAACTTGGTCACTAAAAAAAAGAACGCCAACTTTATCTTTACAAACGTGTGCAATGTATGAAAGGGTTGCTGCTACTTGTGCAATAGTTGCTTGTCTTAATTCATACGTTGAAGAGTACAACGATGATGTCGAAATATCGATGGCAATAATAATGGTACGATCTCGCTCTTCAATAAATTGTTTTACCATGATTTTATCCATCTTAGCGGAACTATTCCAATCAATGAAACGAACGTCATCACCTTGTTGATATTCTCGGAGTTGATTAAATTCAAGTCCGGAGCCTTTGAATGCTGAAAGATAATCACCCGCAATACTGCTTTGCATAAGACGCTTTGTTTGTACTTGGATAAGTTTTATTTTACTTTGTACGACAGGGTCTAGCATGTTACGGTTCCTTTCTTACCATAATTGGTCAATGATTTTTTGAAGAGCTGGCGGCAATATGATGCTTCCATCAGTTTGTTGATAATTTTCCATTAAGGCAACCATTAGGCGAGATAAAGCAAGTGATGAAGCATTTAAAGTGTGTACCAATGATGGCTTAGCATCTGTTGTTTTTCTATAACGAATACTGGCGCGTCGCGCTTGGAAATCGGTGCAGTTACTGCAAGATGACACTTCATAGAAGCTGTTTTGTCCTGGCAACCATACTTCGATATCGTAAGTGCGTGCAGAACTGAATGAACAATCTTGTGTTGCTAAAAGGCTTACTCGATAGTGAAGCCCTAACATTTGTAAGATTCCTTCGGCGCATGAAACCATACGATCAAGTTCTTCTGATGATTTTTCAGGTTCAGTAATGGCATAAAGCTCAACTTTTTCAAATTGATGGATTCTTATAAGTCCGCGTTCTGTTGCACCATAACCACCAGCTTCACGACGGAAACAGCTTGTCCACGCGCACATGCGTTTGGGGAGTTGATCAGCGTTAAAAATCGTGTCTGCGTAAATATTGGTAAGGCTTACTTCAGCGGTAGGAATTAAGCAGAGATCCTCACCGGTAACGGTGTAAAAATCACCGGCGAATTTAGGAAGATTTCCTGAATTATAGAGTGATTTTTCACGTGCGAGTACAGGAGGAAGTACCGGTTTATAGCCATTATTAGCATTATTCTTGAGCATTAATTGAGTGAGTGCGTACAAGACTTTGGTGCCCATTTCGTTATAGAAAACGAACTGAGATCCGGTAATTCTGGTTGCAATATCTAAATCAAACCATTGCGCTGTCTCATTAAGTTCTAGATGATGCTTTGGTGTGAAGGCAAAATCTGGTTTTGATCCAACTGATTTAACGACTTTATTTGCTTCTTTGCCGCCAACGGGAAGGTCTTCCTGGATGATATTTGGGCAAGATAGCCAGAGCGCGTTGAGCGTTTGTTCTAAGGTGATAAGTTTTTTTTCAAGATCTTTAAGCGAAGTACTTAAGACGTTTGCTTGTTCACGGTTTTCAGGAGTTGCTCCACGTGCGCCAAGGGCTGCAAGGTCATTTTTTTCTTTGCGAATTTTTTCAACTTCTATGCGTACGGATCGGCATTCTTGGTCTAGTGTAACTAAGCTATCAACGTTGAATGTTGGTTCTTTTTTAAGGATGAGGAATTTTGTCTTCTCAAAATCATTTCGTAAAAGATGTAAATCAATCACGATTTTTGTTCTCCATTCGTAGCCATTTCGAAGTAAGAAATTTGTTTCATTTGCGCATTGAGTCCAAAGCTATAACGTGAGTAACTTACGTTGATATCGCGGCGAACATTTTTGATATAGCGCCTTGTACCTTTAACTTTATTTTTAAGAATTTCAAATGGATCATGAGGATAAGCAGCGGTAGGGGCGTGTGTGATGTAAACCTTTTTACATTGTATCATCATTGCTACAAGCTCAACTTCTTCACGAACCTCTTTGATTAGTTCTCCGATGAGTGTTATGTAACGGTTAATGCTTTCTTCGTTGGTATCAAAAACGTCTTGGTTAACGGTTATTTTATTGACCGCCTTAAGAGCATCAAGTTTTTCTTTTAATGAAATATTTACGTCAATGAGTCCATTGCGCTTATGTTCTATTTCTGTATAAAGGTCTAAAATTTCTGAGAACGCTTCATACAAATCAGCAGTGATGCTTGGATTGTTGTCGATTAAAGAAGGCATGCCTTCTAAGTCAGCACGTAATTTTTTTGCTTCTTCGTGGTCATTATTATTTAAAATGTGTGTAAGCAATTCGTCGCTTACGATGCGAAGATTGCCATTGTCTTGTTTGTCCGGTGCTGTTGTATAGTTAAGAACTAATGACAACGCTCGTTCCGGTTGAGGAGTTGTAGGCATAACATCTGTATCGAGTATTTCATTGGAAGTATTTTTTGGTTCATGCAACATAATTGGTCTCACTAAAATCGAATCATTCATAGGGGATTTTTCCTGTCTCCAACGTTACCAAAAAAGAACTTTAAAATCGAGGATTTTAGTGTACTTTTTTTTTAAACAATTTTTTTATGAATGAATTTTTTTATTTTCTTGAAATTGACATTATCAATCTTCATGATAAGAAAAAAATAAAATTTTACCAATAATCAATAAACCATAGTGATTTAGATGATTATTTTTTATATAGTCCAAGCTTTTTAACTGTTTTATCAGGTGATTGTGGTGTTGGTAATAAAGAAAAATACAATCATTCTTATTTGTAATTATACAAATAACCATAAATTGTTAAATAATGCCATTAAACTCTGTCGTTTATTGTGTTATTGGTTAAGTTGCCAACAACATTGTTAGTAACTTGTCATAGAGGTATAAAAATGTTCTTCTGGTAGATGCAAAGAGCAGATTGTCTTACTTTAATACAGTCTTAAAACGCTCTTTGAGGAGGGCGTTTATAGGATGTGACATAACATTAAAAAAGCGAAGCAGTTTGATTAGGGGTTAAAATATAAAAAAAGTTGCTCAATGAATAATGCTGAAATACTCTATGTTTTTAACTATATTCTTGTTTTGTGGTGTATGTTTTATTTTAAGCCGGTTTGAAAAGATTCTTATATGTTATTATCCTTAAAGTTTCCTGTTACCTCACATACTGATCATGTCGGGGAAGGTTCCACTTTTGTTGCGATTTCAGGATTGCAAATCGATGGTGTTTTATTTATTGAAAAAGCACTTGCAAAAGGAGCTAAAACAATTGTTGTCGATCAAGATTTGGATGATGTGCTCGTACAAAAAATTATCGATGCTGGAGCTCAGTTCATCAAGGTTTTTGATGCTCGGCAAGCGCTTGCAGAGCTTTCATTCAAGGCATTAGAAAACCCTGAGCGGCAGTTGAAAATTATTGGGGTGACTGGTACCAAAGGGAAAACTACGACCACTTTTCTTATTGAACATATATTGCGAACTTCTGGGTATAAAACGGCACTTGTTGGCGGGGTAAAGAATAAAATTCTTGATCAAGAAGAAGCGAGTGTTTTGACAACACCATCAAGTGATTATCTTGCTATGTTTTTTTCAGAATGTGTTAAGCAGGGTGTTCAGTGCGTTATTATGGAAGTTTCTTCTCATGCCATTAGTCAGTATCGCGTTGATGGGATTGATTTTGATCTCATTGCTTTTACTAATTTGGGAACGGACCATCTTGATTATCACAAGACACAAGAAGACTATTTTGAAATCAAAGCCCATTTGTTCAGTCACATTAAACCGGGTGGTGCTATCGTGATTAACGGTGATGATGCATGGGCATCGAAAATGCTTGATCGAGCGCGAGAAATGGGTACGCAACATAAGCTTTGTGTTATTGGGCAAAAGCCGCGCAAAGCGATTACTGATCTATTCTCTATTAAAAATAACTCGGTTGTTGGGCTTGATCTTATCGTGAACTCTAATTTTGAATTTTCTTCGCCAACGCTGTTTGGTGAATTTAATGCTTACAATTTGATCATGGCCACGGTTGCGACTCGAGAATTGGGGGTTTCTATAGATATTATCAAAACAGCGATTATTACGTTTTCAGGGGTTCCTGGTCGATTAAATCACTATACGCTTAAAAATGGGGCACAGGCATTTGTTGATTTTGCTCATAATCCATCATCTATGGAATCGGTATTAAAAGCATTGCGTGCGATTAGTAAACATTTGATTGTAGTTTTTGGTTGTGGTGGGAATCGTGATAAAATAAAGCGTCCGGTAATGGGAGCGCTTGCGGTAAAGTATGCTGATCAGGTTATTGTGACCGATGATAACCCACGGTTTGAGGATCGTCAGGCGATTATCAATGATATTCTTGCGGGAATTGATCAAAAAGATATGGCTAAGGTTATCTGTGAACCCGATCGCCGCACTGCTATTGGAATAGCTGCATGGCAATCAGGTCCTGAAGTGGTTATTGCGTTGTTAGGTAAAGGTCATGAGACCTATTATCTGATCAATGGTGAGAAAAATCACTTTGATGATATGGAAGAGATCAGAAAGTTTTAGTTAACGATCGTCTTTCTACTCGATTAAAGATGGCTTCTATTCGGGCGAACGGCTTTAGTACAAGTAGTTGGGGAGTTTTATGGTGATCTCGCCGGTGTGTTGTCCCGCAAAGTCACTCTCACTGTCACCAATGCATCCTATGATGTCATAGTTAGGTGTTAATGAGGCACGGATAGATTCTTTCCATACCCCAACCGGGATCTTTTTGATGTAAACTTCCATAGGGGTTAGGAATAGACCATCTATATCATCAACTTCAAACCCTTGTTCTTGTAGGTTTTCTCGGGTGGCTTGTATAATTTTTTCAGGCCCTCTACGAGAACTAATAAAAATGAGTTTATAACCCATGGTTCGAAGCTGCTTGCAAAAATTAATCATAGGTTTAATAGCGGTGCATTTTTTGTCTAAGCGAAACACAAAGCTTTCATCGCCGCCTTTTGCTGATGAAAAATTGGTTTGAACAAAAAGATCCATGTTTGAAAGCACTGTTTCATCTATATCAAAAATAAACGTAGGCTTTTTAATATTTAAAGACTTCTTAATTTCTTTTGATAAAACGGGAAGCATTTTAGAACAGGCTTCTTCGAATAAAAGCTCATAGGCCGTCATAGTGCCGTTCATAGGTTTTGTTTGAAAGGTGATGATATCTTTTTTGGCTTGCTCAAGGGCTTCTTTATTTGTGGCAAATTTTATTTTTGCTTCTGGGTATGCGAGGGGAGCTTGAGTGTTTTTATCGGGAAATATATAGTGTTGTTTTGTATGTTTGGTGTTGATGGTTCTTAAAATAGTATTTCTTGTAGTGGTGCTTTGAAATGAGCAAATTATGATTAAGAATGCTAATGCTGAGAGGTTTATTTTGTTCATGTTATTCTCCAATACTTTTATGTGATCTTAATACAGATAATTTGGGACGTTAACCGTAATGCTTCCTGTGTGTTCGCCAGACCAGTCATCGGCACTGTCGCCAACGCAGCCAATAATCTCATAAACTTCTGATATATCTTTACGTACTGACTCTTTCCATTTGCCGGTAGCCATTTTGCCAAAAAGATCGATAGGTGTAAGGAAAAGACCGAGTTTATCTTCAAGCTTCTTTTTTCCCTGGTTGATCATGGTGATGTTGTTAAGTACAATTTCTGCGGCTTTTAAATTGTCTGTCGTTGCCTGGTACATTTCTGGGGTGCCTCTTCGTGAGCTGATGTAAATAAGGGTGTAGCCCATAACTTGAAGGCGTTTGCAGAAGTTTGTCATAGGATTTATTTGGGTACATTTTTTGTTTACACGAAAATGATAAGGTGAGCATGGATTGTCTGCGGTTAAGCCAGGTTTAGACGTAAAATTAGTGAGTTCTGATAACCCTAGGTTTGAAAGTACGGTCTCATCGATATCAAAAATAACAACCGGTGGTTTTTCGCCACTATGGTTTTTTATTGCACCTTTAAAATCTTGAATTAATTCTTTGTTGCGAACGAGTGTTTCAAGCTCGAGTTCATACCCGGTTAGAGATTTTGTGACACGGGTTGTGTACCAATTGAGAATGGTTTTCTGTGCAGCATCTAATCCTTCTGGTGAAACGAAGTCTTTTAGCTGCTTAAAGGGAACGGGAGGTGTTAAGCTTCTAACCTGCATGAGGGGGGTTTTGGTTTGTGGGTTGACTTGGCCCCATGGTTCGAAATGATATTTGGCGCGTTTGACTACTTTTGGTTGCTCACTGGCTGGGTTGCCCGCAGTAGGTTCTGTTTTCATCCCAAAAGAGGTATTCATGGATCCTGTTATGACTAAGAGAGTGAGCACTGGTAGATTGAAGCTTTTCATCTTATGACGCCTTTCCGTAAGAATAAAAAAAGATTTTTAACTTATTGCAAAATGATGGCATAGGGGATTTTTGTGGGTCAAGACTTGGCTGTTTAGACTTTGAACCTTTGATTTTTATAATCCCAGGTAACCCATAGATGTTCTGGGGTAAGATATTGAGGCTTAACGTGATAGCTAAATTCTATAATTCTGCCCCATTGTTCTTTCCTAACTATTTTTTCCCCCATAGGCATGCAGCTATTGGTGATTAAAAACCAGGCATGATCAGGGTTATTTGAAGTTAAGCGAAAGCCATCTTTAGTTTGTTTTATCGATATATTTTCTTGTTTTATGGTATTGCCCCAGATGAATGTTGCGTTGTCATAGTAGATCGGGGTGTTTGCAGGAAAGCCATTGAGCCACATGGCTTGAGCAACGCCGGTGACAAAGGTGTCATACGGTAGCCCTATAAAACAAAGAGTTTTTCCTGTGATCGCAGGGTTATGGATAAGTTCTTTATATGCATTGGCGACCGTGTGTAAAGCATGCTCTCGGTGTCTGAAATGTGTAAAAAGTAAGATGCTGTTGATGAGCGTTAACGCAATGCAAAATATTCCAGCAGCTTTAACCCAACATGTTCTTGATTCAGAGTTTTTATAACGATAGTTGGTAACGAGTAGTACCATGGCGACTACAAGAAACGGCAGTCCCATGTACAAAAACCGTGATGAGTAGTAGCGCCAAATTGCTGGCCACATAAACATGAACATGCTGATAATGCAGTACAGAATAACTAACTTGTTTTTGTTCTTATAAAAAAGCCACAGCGCAAAACTAAGAAGCAGTGCTATTAAAGACCCCTTTAATAATCGGTTGCCTCCTGGTAACCAAGCAAGATTGGTAATGTCAGACAAAAAAGTGACAAGATCAAAAAAGCGATCTTTGAGCGAGTACAAAAAACTGGTGAAGTTTAGGTGCCCCTTGATGCCGGCGCCGGTGCTCTTGAGGGGGAAATTGTATAGCCGCACGATGAAATAGCTTATGGTTGCGATAAATAAGGGGCTTGTCGTGATGATTATTTTTTTAATTCGATGGTTTTTTAGGTACAACGGGATACTGATTATAAGCCAGAACGGTAAGATGAGTGCTTCTTCTCGGTAGAAAAGAGAGATGGTGTAGAGAAGGGTTGTGGGGAGGAGGTACCAAGACTTATTTTGATCCAAATACTTCTTAACCAACCATACAATGCCCAGTACGAGCGTCAGGTTAACTACCTGGTTTTGTCCCGCAATCCATCCCATCCAGTCCCATAGGCTCAAATGAAAAGCAAACAAAAGTGTCGCGAAAAACGATTCCCAAAACGTTATAAAACTAAGTAAAAGCATAAACAGTAGAATGGCGTTTAATGCATGAAAAAAAATAGTTATTAAAAGCAATGCATAGGGGGTAACGCCGAATAAAAGCATTTGTACATGTAAGAAGGCATAGACGAATGGTCGATATAGGACGGCAAAAAACGACTGTTCGGGGACGAGATAGTTTGATGGCTGTGTTACTTTGGTCATGCTTCCTTCAGTAAAAAGTGTTAGGAGATCATTACCCATAGTTTTTGCATGGTAAATTACGCCCCAGTCGTCATGAAGAAACCCCCAGTTGGTGAATGGTAGACCAAGGGTTATGAAAATTGCGATAAAGATGCCTAATGAGACGAGGGCGTTCTTGTGTCTGGTTAGTGTTGTGAGCATAAAGAGCCTTTCGGTGGGAAGGATTTTGATCTACTGCTTGTCATGCTGAACCGGTTTCAGTATCCAGTCAATAATAAATAACCTCAAAAAATACAAAAAATCATTGCTTTTTTATTTATAAAATTGACATACTGAAAATATATGCAAGATTGCGGCTTAGGATAGGTCTGAGTCTATTTGTCTTTTTAAATTAAAAATAAGGGGTTTCAATGAAATTTATAAAATTAAGTATGTTTGCCAGTGCTCTTGCTGTGATTGTGGCGGGAAATGTTACGGCTATGGAACGAAGCGGAGAATCTTCTCTTGAGATGTTTAACCGGGGTATTAATAATGTTGCTGAGAAAGTTAAGTCTCTTAAGAGAGAGGTTTCTCGGGCGGCGTTATTATTTGAGGTTTTAGATTCTATGATTGATACGTCGCGAGGCGTTTTTGGGGTTTCGATTCCATCTGGATCTGAAAAATTATTAGAGGTGTCGGTACAGGGTCGTGGATCTTTGGACACATTGAAGCGTGTCTTATCCGATTTTAATTTGGTACTTAGATCTAAAATAGAAGTTGATCAGAAGAAGGATACTGAATTAACAATTTACCTGAACAAAGAGGGTGTTGGAAAGTTACAAAAGAAATTAGAAGCATTAGTGGGTGTTATCACTCAATTTGTGGGGGAGTTTATTAAATCTGAATCAGATTGGATCGAATCGCTCCCAGAGTGTATTTCTCAAGAGACAGGACGCTTTGCGATCAATGTATTTCAGCTTTTGCGTAGAGCTGAAGCCCTTTAAGCGTAGCGTACTGAGTAACATTAGAAGCTGAATCGTGTTTTTCGTTAAAATTAACACCATTGGACAAATCCGA
>CAYHBO010000002.1:43381-75086 GCA_964354855.1 uncultured Pseudomonadota bacterium
TTTTCTTCACTAAATTTGCTATCCCAAAGGCGTTTTTTTTGATACTGTTTTGCAATGAATTTTTTCTTTTAAACTAATCAAAATATAACGTTTTCAGGTGTTCTATGTGTCCACGATTAATTCATTTGTATGGTCCCGTTTGGGTTGCCAGCTATGGCGTTATGATTGCCGTTGGCTTTCTCGTATTCTTATTGTGTACAATTTATCATCCGATTAGAAAGCGTTTTATTTCTGAGAACATTTATCAGAATGCTTTATTTATCGGCTTGCTGGCTGGTATTGTTGGTGGTCGCGTATGTGCCATATTAACTGATTGGCCGTCATTTTCAGACAACTGGGTTGAAATATTTTACCCATGGGTTGGTGGCTTTATGGTTCTGGGAAGCTTTATTGGGGTTTTACTTGTTGCCTCGTGGTACCTTCGTGTAAACCGCGTGCCTATTCTACCAATTTTAGATTTAGCGGCACTCTATGGTCCGCTTATGCAAGCCATTGCTCGATTTGGATGCTTCTTTTCCGGATGTTGTTATGGTATCCCGGTGTCTGAAACAGCCTGGTATGCGGTACAATTTACCGATCCTGCCGGGTCAGCGCCTTTAGGTATTTGGTTACATCCAACACAAATTTATGCATCGTTAGCATCGTTTGTTACTTTCTTGATCATACAAAGTTTATATTCAACGATTTCTGTGAAACGTGGGCAGCTAGCTTCTCTGTACTTAATGCTTGAATCGGTTGCGCGATTTGCCGTTGATTTTTGGCGTGATGATCGTGGGAATTTGCTTTCAGTTTCATTTCTTGGTAACGATATTGCCATGCTTTCTCAGCCTCAAATTTGGAACGCGGTTTTCTTTGTGATTGCTTGTGTGGCATTTTTAGTAGTGACGATAACGCAGCCTCGTGCCGGTTATCGCGATGAAGTTTCATGACATTATTTGAATTTGTTAAAGCACGCCTTCCTATCCTTGATGTCATCTCTGAGCACGTCAAACTCAGGGCAATGGGTAGTTATTTCAAAGGTCCATGTCCATTCCATTCTGAAAAAGACGCTTCTTTTACCGTGAGTCCTGACCGGCAAATTTTTTATTGCTTTGGGTGTCAGGCAACCGGTGACGTTATTGGGTTTTTTGCACGACTTGAGCATATTTCTCAGATAGAAGCAGTTAAGCTTCTTGTTGAGCATTATAGTCTTGAATTGCCGCCTGAAGTGCAAAAATCGGCAATGAAAGAAATGAAGGATTTTGAAAAAAAAGATCAGCATAACAATCTTTGCCAGAAGGTTGCTGGATGGGCTCATGTGCAACTTGTAAAAGCACCTCGAGCACAGAAATATCTGATTGAACGTGGTATTACACAGTCTACTATTGATAAATTTATGCTTGGCTATTTTCCTGGTGGTTCTGCTCATGTAGATCAGCTCGTGAAAGAAATGAGTTATCAAGGAGTTTTGCTTAAAGATTTACTGGAATCTGGAGTACTGCTGGAAGGTAAAAATCATCTGTTTTCTCCGTGGGAAGAGCGCATTATTTTTCCGATTAAAAATTCTTTGGGAAGCTACTGTGGCTTTGGAGGGCGTGTTTTTCAGCAGAACGATGATCGTGCCAAGTACATTAACAGTCGAGAATCAGATTGGTTTTTAAAGGGTAAGTTGCTCTTTGGCTTTGATAGCGCAAAGAAAGCGATCCAACAGAAAGAATCTGTTTTTATGGTTGAAGGGTACATGGACTGTATCGCCATGGCTCAGTATGGGTATGAAAATACCGTTGCAACATTAGGAACCGCTTGTACGCTTGAACATCTTAAACTTTTGGGGCGACAAGCTGCTACCATTTATCTTTTGTATGATGGTGATAAAGCAGGCCAGAACGCGCTTTTGCGTATTGCTCAACTCTGCTGGCAGGTGAGTGCCGATATGAAGGTGATTGTGTTGCCTAATGATCACGATCCAGCATCATTTTTGATTCAAGGACATGACCTTAACCCGTTAGTTGCCGAAGCGCAGGATCTTTTTAATTTCTTTATAGACCAGGTTGCAGAAGGTTTTCTTGATAAGCCATTGTCTAAAAAACTTGTGCTTGCTGAAAAAATTATTGAGGTGTTACTTGGGATTCAAGATATTTTCAAACAGGAACTTTTACTTCATCAGGCAGCACAGACAATGCAGGTGCCGTTTGATGCGTTAAAACGTTTACTGGTCGAACAACGCAGAAAAAAAGAAGCAAAGAAAAATAGTGATTATACCCCTAGATCTAACGGGGGTTCTTCTGAGCTGGCCGGGGTGGCGGTGGTTGCTGAACAAGGTGAGAAGAACCTTGAAAAAACCGAGATATCTTTATTAGAACAAAAAATTTTTTCTGTTATACTCAACAGTCTTGATAATCAACATGTGCTAAAAGTTGACGATTGGGTTATCCCTTATTTGTCAGATTCATTACAGCATTTGTTGATTACCTTGAACGAATACCTTCATCTACCCGATCTGTCTATGCCCGAACGATATCGTAGCTTCTTGGATTCACTTGCCCAGGGCGAGCGTAATGTGGTGGTAAAAATGAGCCTGATGGCTGATCAAAGCCCTACACAGGGAATACTTGATGACTTGATAACGCAATTTTTCAAAAACCATTGGAAGCAAATGATGCGGGATATGAGGGATCAGATGAAGAAAGCAGAAGAAAAAGCTGATGTTGAAGCGGTGAAAGTTTTATTTGGGAAGATAACGGAACTCAAACAGCGTATGCTGAGCAGGGGGCTTATATGAGAATTACGATGATGATGGCAACAAAAAAAAATATGCAAAAAAAGAGTGTAGTGAAGAAAAAAGCTGCTCCTAAAGCAAAAAAAGTTGTTGCGGCAGCTAAGAAGACTGTTGCTAAAAAGACTGTTGCTAAGAAAGTAATTACAAAAAAAGTAGCATCAAAATCCAAAGTAATCGTTAAAAAAGTAGTTGCTAAAAAAGCGGATGCAAAAACAGTTATAGGTAAAAAACTCGTTAAAAAAATTGTAAGCAAGCCGGTTATAAAAAAAATTGTAAAACCTCCGAAAAAATCTGCTCTCAAAGCGGCTTCTGTAAGTGTTCCAAAAAAAATTGAAAAAAAAGTTGTTAAGCCTGTTCCTAAACCAGTTGTTGCAAAAGTGGTGCCAGTAAAAAAAGCTGAAGTCGTTAAAGAAACGCCGGTTAAAAAAGCGGTGATTACTTCAGCTGTTCTGACAAAAAAAACAGTTGGAGCTAAATCTTTAGGCGTAAAAGCTCCTCTTATAGGAGCGGTTGTCCCAGGTCTATCAGCATTAAAAGCAAGTAAAGAAGCGGTTCAAAAACGCAACTCTGCTGCTCTGAAAAAATTAATTGGTGGCAAGAAAATTGGTATTGCGGTCAAAGGCAAAAAAGCTGTTGGTTTGCAGGAAGAGGCGGTGTCACTTAAGAGCCTTGAAAAGCAAGTTGATCTTCTTTTAGAGAGTGGTCGTAGTGAAGGTGTGTTGACCTATGAAAGTGTTATTCACTTCAGCCAAAAATATAATCTAAAAGAAGAAGATCTTAATGAGTTACTTCAGATTTTTGAGAAAGAAAATATTGATTTAGTTTCCCAAGAAGATCTTCAAGCGGATTCGCGAGATTTTGAAAATTATTTTGAAGAAGACAGTGTTGCTTTTGATGGTGCTAAGAAGAAGCCTGATATTGAGTCATCACTTGATTCCGATGATATCGAAGAAGAAATTGAAGATGAAGAATCTGAACAGGATAAAGAAGTAGATCGTATCAAAGAAATCTTAGAACCGAGTCAATTGAATGATCCGGTTAAGCTTTATTTGCGTGAAATTGGAAAAATTCCGCTGCTTAACAAGCAAACAGAGCGTATTATTGCGAATAAAATTGCAACTGGAAAACGTGAATCTATCGAAGCAGTTGCACAGTTTCCATTTACCGCAAAAGATCTTGCGCATCTAGAAGAACGTATTATGCAAGATCCAATGATTTTGAAAGACTTGGTTCAATTCTCTGATTTTGATGAAGATAATTCGCCAAAGTTTGAAGAAGAACGAGCACGACTTCTGAAGGCGATTGCTAATATCAAAGATGTTGTTGCGAATGAAGATAAAATTTATCGTTCTTACAAAGGGCAACTTGATTCTGAAGATAAAAAGCAAAAAATGCTTCAAGAAGTTGAAGAGAATAAGAAGCGCGTTATTAAAGCTGTTGAAGAGATTAAACTTTCTAATAAGCAAATCCGTAAATTTGGTAAGAAATTAGAAAAATTTTATCTTAAAATTCAAGAACGTTTTGATGATATAGCGGTTTGTGGTGAGAAATTAAAGTTTTATGGAAATCTTAAAAATCCTTCTGAGGCTGATGTAGAGCAAATTGCGGAACTTGAAGAAGAAGTAAGAGCATCTCATAAGCTTATTAAAAAGATTGAAATTGAAGCTGGGTTAAGCAAAGAAAAGATTAAAAAACAATATCAAAAATTCATGGTTGCTCAAAAGAAGGACAAAGAGGCAAAGGATGATTTGGCTCGTGCAAACCTTCGATTAGTGGTCAATATTGCTAAAAAATATATCAATCGTGGCTTACACTTCTTGGATTTGATTCAAGAGGGGAATATTGGGTTGCTTAAAGCGGTTGAAAAGTTTGAATTCGAACGAGGATTCAAATTTTCTACGTATGCTACCTGGTGGATACGTCAAGCGATTACTCGTGCTATTGCCGATCAATCTCGTACTATCCGGGTTCCGGTGCATATGGTTGAGACATTGAGTAAAATTAATAAAATTACTCGTGCTTACATGCAAGAAGAAGGTCGTGAACCGACCTATACCGAACTTTCAAAAGAATTAAATCTTGATGAAAAGAAGATTAAGAACATTATCAAAATTTCCAAAGAACCGATCTCATTCGAGACGCCGGTTGGTGATAGCGATGATACGTATCTTAAAGATTTCATTGAAGATGAGAATGAATATACCCCGGTAGATGCGGTGGTTAATGATGATCTTAAAGAGCGAGTTCGTGAAATTTTAAAAACGCTTACGCCACGAGAAGAAAAAGTATTGAAGATGCGTTTTGGTATCGATGTTGCTTCTGAGTACACGCTGGAAGAAGTTGGTAAAGATTTCTCAGTGACCAGGGAGCGGATTAGACAAATTGAAGTTAAGGCGCTTCGTAAATTACGTCATCCATCACGAAGCAAAAAACTACAAAATTTCTTTGATAAAGAAATTGATCTTGTAGCTATTGAAAATGGTATTACTGATGAAGGGCCTATGCCTGATGTTGATCATGATGCTGATGATGACGATATGGATTCAGATAGCGATTCAGAATAAAACTTGTACGTATGAAAATACTTTATGTTATCACGAGTTTGAAGATGGGCGGTGCCGAAGCCGCCCTTTTTAATTTCCTACGTTATTCCATAAAAAAATATGATACGCAGCATATTGTTGCCTATATGCATGATGGTCCATTTGTACAAAAGATTCGTGATCTTGGTATACCTGCTTACCATGTAGATGGATGGTTACTTTCGTGTGATCTGGGGACTTATGTTAAGCTTTCTTGTCTTATTCAGTCATTAAACCCTGATATTTTACATACATCGCTTTGGGCAGCAAATATTCTTGGGCGGGTGCTAGCTCATTGTTTTGCATTGCCATTGATCAGTGAAATTCATGGCGATTGTCGTTACGTATCAGCCTCATGGAAAAATTGGCTGGATGCGCAGACATTATCAGGTACAAAAAACCAAAAAATAATTGCGGTTGCTGATGGTGTGTATAATGCATACCTAAAAACAGTTATTGGGGCGATTAAAAATTCTAATACTCGTAAGCGCGTTTCTAATCAACTTATTACCATTAAAAATGGCATTGATGTTACTGGCTTTCGCAATGCTGCAATAGGAAATCCATTATCACGCGTAGATATCGGGTTACAGGATAGTGATTTTGTGATTGGTTCGGTAGGGCGCTTGGAATCCATTAAATCGTATGATCTTTTGTTACGAGCTTTTGCTCTGGTAAAAACTAAAGAGATGAAGTTGTGTTTAGTTGGAGATGGTAGTGAGCGTCGTAAGCTTGAAGCACTGGCTGATAGCTTACAGATTCGCGATGCTGTTATCTTTGTTGGCCAGCGAACCGATGTCTATCGATTTTATCCATTGTTTGATTGTTTTGCATTGTCATCACAGACTGAGGGGCTTTCATTAGCGCTGTTAGAAGCGTTAGCTTTTGGCTTACCGGTGATTACAACAAGTCAAAACAAGCAGTATGAAGTGCTTGTTGATGGGGTTAACGGATTATTGGTCTCGGTGAATGATCTTTATGCTTATGTTGCAGCAATAAAAAAATTATATGAAAATGCTGAGCTTTGTGAGCATATGCATCATGCAAACCTGAAACTCATCGAGAGCTTTGATCTTGGCTTAGTAGTCGATCAATATCAAAAACTATATCGGGAATTATGCCTTAAGCATAATTGATCGTTGCTTAGGTTGTTTTCGTTCACTTACTACTTTTTGTAATGCTACGTTGAGATATTGTTCTGTAACATCGGAAGCTTTTTCTTGTGCGGCTTGAAATGCTGCCATGTTAAAGATATTTTTTATATCTCCAGCGCCAAGACCTTCAGTTTCTTGTGCCATCTTCTTAAGCCATACGTCTGAGACTTGGATCTTTGGTTTTGTTGTCTGTAAATGTTTTGCAATAGTGTAACGACCTGAAACATCAGGGAGCGGTACTTTTATATGACGATCAAAACGACCGGCTCGAAGTAATGCAGGATCAAGACATTCTTTGCAGTTGGTAGCAGCAAGAATAAAAATACCCTCTGAATCCTTAAACCCATCCATTTTGCATAAGAGCTGATTAATGGTTTGTCGGCGAAGATCCCCATCTTGACCACTGGTTCTTGAGCCAATGGCATCAATTTCATCAATGAAAATGATTGCAGGCTTATGTTTACTTGCATTGTCAAAGAGCTCTCGAATACGATGAGCTCCAACACCAATATACTGATCTTCAAAATCTGTTGCGGATGCTTCAAAGAATGCACAGCCGGCTTCATGAGCCATTGCTTTGGCGATCATTGTTTTTCCGCTACCAGGAGGGCCTTCTAGAAGAATTCCTTTGGGGAGTTTTGCGCCAAATTTTTTGTAAGATTCCGGATGTTTAATGCAATCTATGACTTGTTTTATATCGTTAATTACATTTTCTAGGCCGATGATATCTGACATTTTTACCGGGGTTGAATCGGTGGATTTGTAGAGTTTATTTTTTTGATTCTGTTCGTTGGGTTCTGCTGAGGTTGTTTTCTGTGGTGGATATAATAATCTATAGAGCTCTAAACCATAGATTCCCCCAATTATACAACCTGCAGCTCCACCTAAGTGAAATATTCTTTTATCACTGAATTTTTTTTGAGTGAATGAGTATCCGGTTATGTACCCAATGATGCCCCCAGCAGCGATACTTGCTATTTCTCCAAATGAAGGAATTGTTTGTGTGGTAATTGGCGTTGTACTGTTGAGGACGAGAGATAGAAGCAGTATTTTACTTATTCTTTTGATGATTACCATAGTCCCCCCCGGGAAAGATTAAATTTTTTCTATATGAAATTATAATCATACTTCAGAGATTATCTGATGATCTAGGGTACCATGAGAGGGGGAAGGCCGTCAAAAGCCCTTATTAACAAGGGATTACTGCTTATTTTACTTCTCGTAATGTTAGCATATTAAAGATTGCTTTTTGCTTTAGATCTTCAGGGTTACGCTCAGAATTATACTGTGCTACTTGCAATGGAGTAAAGTTGCCACATTTTCCGTCGATACCAGTTTTTGCGCCGCAGCTTAATAGTATTTCTGTTGCTTGATCATCACCAAAAGTAATTGCAGAATAAAGAGCAGTTACGGGGTACTCTCCGTTGTCATCTTTATACATGACAATGGTGTTGATTAATCGTTCTGTAAAAGCACGAGGTCTTTTTGTAACCGGATCAATAAGAAGTCTTTGGATAAATGGATGACGCCTGTTTTCTAAAGCAAGAAGTAGAGCATTTTTGCCTTGGTAAAGCTCTGTTTCTGGGTTCGCACCATGAGCTAATAAATAATCAATAAGCTCTGGCTTGTTCCAGATTGCTGCAGCGCAAAGGTCTGGGCAGGTTGGCTTTGTTCTGTTGATAGACATGTGTTGCATGCTTTTAGATAGTTCATCTATGGTTGGCTTGAAGATAATTTTTTCAAACTGATTTTTAAATCCGAGCTTATCAGCAAGTGTACGAGGCGTTTCTTCTTGTTTGTCAATGACGACTACAGCATCAGGATTTGCATGACGATTCAAGAAAAGTTCGATGAGTTCAAGGTTTTTTGCTTGACATGTCAAATGTAGAGGGGTTAAGCCGGTACTTGTTGTGTAGTCTATAGATTTAGGTTCTAAGGTAAGTAGTAGTTTTATAGTCTCTAATCTTCTTGGGTGTACTTTACTATCAGGGGTAAGAGATTTGAGTGCGGCGAGCGTTGCTACATGAATGGGCATATGTCCATTATCGTTATAGTGTTTAGTTCTCCATGAAGCGTTTTCATAAGCATCATTAATACATTCTACTTTTCCTAAGGCTGCTACGGTGTGGAGTGGGGTACTTTTTGCTAAAGCTTTTGGAAGAATAGCTTGCTCATCGAGAAGCATGTCATTGTCTTCTGGTGAAAAATATCTGCAGTATTCTTTAAGGTGTGTAATAATCGCGTTAATAGTTGCAGCGAACTCTGTTGGTAATGTTGCAAGATCAGGAAGTTCGTGTTGTTCACTTGAATATTTTGTGAAATGACACTGTTCTGATCCAAGAATTTCCTCGACAATACGCATTGAAGTTTCATTTATATTTTCGGAAGCGATGCCTATCGCAAGTCCTAATGCGGTAAGTGGTATTTTGTAAAATGTATTTTTTAGATGAATATCACTTCCATGATCTAATAAACAGCGTACAAAATCTAATTGTTGTAGTCTGATTGCCTTCTGTAATGGTGTAAATCCATGAGAGTCTTGGTAATCAAGGTAAGCGCCTAGATCAATTAAGGTCTTGAGATGTTCGACGGTAGCCCATTCAATAATGTAATGGAGGAGTGATAGGGTTTCGCGTTGTTCTTGAGTAGTTTCTGTAGCTGTTCGAGTTATAACATTAAAGGTATTGACCAACTCTCTTGGCGTTATGCTTAACGTTTCTGATGAGGTAATTATTGTGGTTTTAAGTTCTTCTGCTGATACTTGAGCATCAATTTTTTTTGTAATCTCGTCAAAGGTGTGTTTTCGGGCTCTTAGTGTGCTTGTTTGTATATTTTTGATTAGGTCGTCAATGTCACACTGCTGTGCTTTAGCTATGGTTCGTGGAGTATCACCATTAACGGCTACTGTATTAGAATTTGCGCCTAGACGTAAAAACAGTTCAACGAGTTCAATGTTTTTATTCCCACAGGCAAGGTGTAATGGTGTAAACCCATGAATTGTTTTGTAGTGAAGTGACGCAGGATCACATTCAATAAGTAATTTGATAGTTTCAATAAATCTTGGGCGGATGTAGTTATGTACTTTTACAGAGTCACAAGCGGCAAGGGTTGCGACATGAATAGGGTTGTAACCCCCATTATTAAATGTTGTGTGATAGTCGGGACGATGTATGGTTACATGTTTAATACATTCTACTTTTCCAATAAAAGCCAAAGAGTGTAGCGGGGTATTGTTATCGATGCTATTTTCAGGGACTTCTACTTGACTCATTTTTTGAGTTTCAGTTAATTGATATTTACAAAGTGAACTACAATAATTCAGATGTTTTATAAGAGGGTCTATTTTTAAAAATAATTCTGTTTCTTTTTTTAATGGAGGAATCCCATGTTTTTTGTTAGTTGTTGTGGCACACATTTTTGATCCAAGAATTTCTAAGATAATTAGATGATTTTTTGTTGCTATAGCAAGGCCAACAGCGGTAAGGTCGCCATATTTTTCGGCGGCATAAATGTCACTTTCAGCATCTAATAAACAGCAGACTTGCGGGAGTTTTTGAAGTTTGATTGCTTTGTTCAAAGGAGTAAGGTCATTAGAGTCTCTTGCTTCTAAGTTTGCTTTTAGTGATATGAGTTTTTTAAGCTTTTCAACAGTACTGTGTTCTACCGCTTGATGGAGTAAAAAACTATATGCTAACATGATATTTTTTTTGTCATCTCTTCCAAAATTTATCGATGAGTCAACGAGCTCTTTAATTGATATTTTTGCGTCTCGAGCTTTTGTTTTGATAATGCTGTCCAAGTCGTCTGCTGTTTTTGATGCATCTTTGAGTGTTGTTAAAATATCAGCCATGAGTTTGTCTCGTTGGCTTTTTATGATCTGAACAAGTGGAATGTCTCCTTGCATACTTATGAGCGTTGGCATTGGTAGATATGTGATGGTTAGCGCTAGGCATAGTTTGATTGATAATGTTATGAATTTCATTAAAACCCCCATTTTTATTAGAGCATAAATTGATACAAGTTTTAGTAATTATATAATAATTAACTCTATATAAAAATTACTAAATGTCAATTTTGATAAAATTAAGATGTTTTTAATGAAAATGGCGATTTTTTTGAGAAATTAAGAAGAAACAAAGACCGTACTTTTATACGGTCTTTGTTTCTTCTTAAAACTGGAGGGCTGATTATTTGCCGGCAACGATGCTTTTTATGTGCCCCCAAATAGTTTTTGGAGCTTCTTGTTGTTTTACCGGTGTTTGTGGGATTGGTTTTAAGAAACCAATAGTTCTTTGATAGAGATCAATAGTTGTGCCGAGCTTAATTTTTGCTGACTGCTCAGTTGGTTCTTTTATCTTTTTAAGGTCTTTAAGTTTGCTTTGTGCTAAATGCATGAGTTTAGTAGTATCTTGCTGGTTTTTATCAGCATCAAGCAGCCAAGAGATTGCAAAAGCATTCCCTGCTTCTACTGCCAAGTAAAGAGCGGTTCGGTTATGTTTATTAACCGCGTGTACATTAATTTTATTATGCTTAAGAAGCTCATAAACGGTGACATCTCCTGTACTCATGGCGGCTAAGTGTAACAGAGTATTGTCTTCTTTATCTTTGGCCATGATCTCGCCGCCTTTAGTTAAGAATAATCGTACGATATTGCTATGGTTATTAAGTGCAGCTTTATGTATGGCAGTCATACCAGCCGCGTCTTTCATATTGATTAATTCAGGGGTTAGCTTGTTTTCGAATGCTTGATTAATAAGTTTAGTGCGCCCATACTGTGCAGCCAGGTGTAATGGAGTACGGCCAAGGTTATCGATTGCCGTAAGCTTCTCTGTATTCTCTGATAAAACTTTAGCTTCATTGATGCTATTTTCAGCGATCGCTTTGTGTAATGGACTCCAATCATCACGGTCTTCTTTGACTGGAGGGGTTTCTTCTTCGTGAAATTCTATATCATCGTCGTTATTATCTTCGGTGAATTTTATCGAATCTACACGGTTAATGCTTGCTTCTTCAGTAAGTTTTCCTTCTTTTTCTAATTGTGCCATAATTTCTCGTGCGGTTATGCCGTTCATGTCATAGCCTTTACCTGGATTTATAAGCTTGGCAACTTCAGTTCGGCCGCGTTCACGAGCTAAATCTACCGGATAATTTCCAATGTTGTTTCGAGATCTGATTCCCTCAGGGAAGCGTTTTATCAACGCTTTAACGGTTTCGATAGAGCTGCCAAATGCGGCCCAATGTAGTGGTATTAAACCATTTTTATCTTTGCATTTTGCACCATTAGGAAACGCTTGCATTAGTTTAAATGCTGCCGCTGGATGGTTATTGATGACGGCTAAATGAAGAGGGAGATGATCATGTTTATCTTCTGCAACACTTGCAGTATCACGATCAGCTTTTAATAATATTTTTACGATCTTAATTTTTCCGCCTTGAGCTGCATAATGTAATGGCAACCAGCTTTGATGATCAGGAATAGTTACACCTTTATGATAGGTTTTTACTATTTTTTTAACGAGTGGGATGTTTTGACTGATTACTGCGTTATGAAGAGCAGTTTTACCAGATTTATCTTGTTGACCGTAGAGTTGCTCGTCTACTTCATTGAGTATTTTGTTTGTTTCATCTGATGTTTTCTTTCCTGAGGCAAGAACCTCTTGAATGAACTTTTCTTGTATGTTATGAAGTTCTTCTGCTTCTTTTAGTTGCTCCATGAAGCGTTTGTGATTTTCTTGTGTGTTTAATTCTTGATGAGCCTCGATTTCTTTTGGGGAGTGTTGCTTTGGAGCTTCTGTAACGTGAGGTTCTTTTATTTCTATGACTGAATGTGTCTTTGTATCAATTACAGGGCTTTCAGCTCTATTTGGACGTGGTGATAATACATGGGCTTCTGTTCTTGTAGATTCTCTCTCAAATGCTTCTTCTAGGGGTGCTTGTGCTGGTTTACGTGCGCTATTGTATTTAAGCCCTAGTTTTTCTCGTAATATTCTTAATTGGGTAGCTGTGAGAGCAGGTGCTTTAACGCGACCTTGTCCTGGGATATAAATGGTTCCTAGAGGTTTTTTTGTTTTAGGTTCTACCATTGCGGCAGACATAGAGCCGGTTACTAACATGAGCAGTACTAATATTTTATTTCGTGAAATCATAAGAAAACCCTTTCATTTATATCAAAATAGCTATGTGTATTAGTTCAGTATCACATAAAATGTATGGTAAACTCAATGAATTATATTTCTATATGAAAATAAAAATCTAACATAAAAAGGGCAATTTTGGTATTTCTTATTGGTTTTTGAAGGTTGCGACCCAAAAATATCCAGCTACGATGATTAATAAAGCATCAGCCGGCAAGCGTAACCTAGCACAGCCGGCACCAAACGTAAGAGTGATAAATAATCCAGCCCAGGGGATGGTGAGGTAGGCGTAACCAAACCAGATTCGGTTAAAGCAGGCTTTGATACAAAAGCCTAGTGATCCCAGGAGCATCAAGATTAAAAATATAATTTCGCTGTAGATCATGGGAACTAGGAACCAAGAGCGTACGTGCGGTGGAAAGTAGATTTTAACCCGTTCCCATACGCCCCAAGAAGTTGCATGTTCAAAGAGTTCTTTGGTGTCGACAAACTGTAGATAGCTTGCATGGAGTCCAAACGTTGTCTTAAAAATATTGATGCAAAAGTGCTTAATCGAAATAATTGGGTGTTGCAAAAACTGCTGCCAGGTGATTCTTTCAGCCATACGACAGCGCTCGTACTCGGTTAGTGATCGAGCTTTCTGTGTTTCTTGTTCTTGTATCTTGGTTTGCCAGTTGGTTGCAAGTGCTACGCGTGCTTGATGAAATGAACAGCCATGAACTTCTTTGTGTACTGAGGCGCTTGAGTAGCGTAAAAAGTGAATACCGGGAAGTGTATGGAAGAATAGGGCCCCGCAGGCAAGATAGTTACTTAACAGTACCCAGCCGGTGGTGCTAAGCCAGCCTATACATAAGCTTGCTATGGCTTTTAGTTTTTGTGCGCGAGCGGCGAGATACCCCATGCTTAAGAGTAACAACGGGAGGCCTACTGGTCGAATAATCGAAGCGATGCCTAAAAGTATTCCAGCATAAAATAATTTCTTGTTTGAGTTTTGCTGTATGCGTAAAAATAAAATTAAAAATAAAAGAAAAAATATCATAAAGAACGATTCAGCCATTAAACTGCCGGCATAGGTGATGAATCCAACATGAATGGTTGCTGCTAGACCGGAGATTGCTGCGATCAAGATGTTTCCTGGAAAGATTGTTAGTCCAAGAAAATAAATGAGTACTGGTATAAAGCTTGCAACGATAACTTGCAGCCACAAGGCCATGATGGGGTTATGGCCAAATAGTTTGTAGCATCCAGCAAGTAGTAGCGGGTATCCAGGGAGTCGGTGAAATTTGTCTGCCCATGCATGCGTACTGATTTCTTGTCCCGTGACAAATGACATGGCAGTTGCATTGTACTGGGCTGAATCTTCCGGGACCATGTAGTTTTGGTTATGCGATAAGAAGGCGTGGAAAAAGAGGATGCGGGTTGTGAGACTTAGGATGAGAATGGCTGTAAGCATGAGTATCTTGCGATATTTTATTAACGTATTGGTCGGTTCGTACGTCATCCTCGCGAATGCGGGGATCCAGGCCTTTTTATTTTTCACGTTCTTTTTTTTCCATTTTTTTAAAAGTAAGACTGGATCCCCGTTTCCACGAGGATGACGTAAAAAGCGTACTAAACTTTGTTAATTTGTAGAGGTCTTCCCAGAACCTAATCGCAAAAATAATCAAAAATGGTTCAATCGGTAGCCGTAATCGTGCGCTTCCATAAGCCAGTGTAATACCTACAAACAGGCTCATGAACAAGCTTGCATAAATTACGATTAGATCTTTTTGCCAAAGCATTCTTAAACAAAATAAAAAAGCTCCGAGCAATATTAATAAATGTGTAATCAAATCAAAATAAACGATTGGTATAATAAGTTTATTATGTACTGGAGGCCAAAAGAATTTTTTTATTTTATTCACTATTCCAGATGGCTTTTGGGGTTCATGCCAGTTGTTATCAAGATAAAAAAGCAGTTGTGATTGTGGAGCGATGCAGGTCTTTGTCATGTGAATGAGGCTGTGCTTAAGTGTAAGCAGTGGGTGTTCGAGTATTTTTTTATAAGCAATCTTTTCGGCTATTTTACACTTTTCAATCTCTGATTTCGGTTTGGTTCCTACTTCCTGGTCATACTGATCTATGAGTTCTCGTCGTGCTTCGACATAAGACAGGCTGTGTGCATCTTGGTGCACGTAGGTAGCTGAGTACTGTAAAAAATGTTGCCCGGGGAGTGTGTGAAAAAAAATATATCCGGTGAGCAGGTAGTTGCGGAGCAGCCAGAGGCCAGCGATCAGGAACCAGTATCCCGTTAGGGTCCCCATATGTTTAAGTTTGTTGTTGTTTAACCAAAGTATGACACAAGAAAGAATGAGCATAAAGTGGCCGACCGGACGAATAAGCGAGCAGATCCCGAGCAGTAGTCCAGCTATGCAGATATTTTTAGCAACAAGATATTTTTTGGACTTGTCATCCTGAACTTGCCTGCCCGCCGAAGCCTTGGCGTAGGTTGGTTTCAGGATCCAGGTCTTCTTCAAAGCCCTAAAGAAAAATATAAAAAATAAAATCAAAAAAATAAGAAATAATGTTTCTGTTGAAAGCATGCCGGCGTACAAAACAAAACCTAAATGGACGGTACTGTAGAGGGCGGTGAGCTGTGCGAGTAGGAGGTTTTCGGGAAACAACGTAAGGGATAAAAAGTACATGAGCGTTGGAATCAAGCTTGCTAGCGCGATCTGTATGATAAGTGCATAGATCGGGTAGGAACCGAGTAATTGGTAGCAGCCAGCAAGAAAAGCAGGGTATCCGGGTAAGCGTAAGAAACTTAATGATGTTTGGTAATTACCTTGGGTGATTGATAATGTCATCTGGTGGTAATGTTCTGAATCAACCATGATCCAGCTTTTATCCCCGAAGTCTAAGATGTAGATGAAGAAGATGAGCCTAATAGCGAGAGATGCAAGTAATATGGCAATAAAGAAATTATGCTTGTCATCCTGAACTTGCCTGCCCGTCGAAGCTTTAGCGAAGGTTGGATTCAGGATCCAGTCTTTTGTTCTCTTCATTGGTACGCATAAATCATAAGGCATCGATCCGTAAGTTCTTGATGTGTGCTCTTATCAAACGAGACGCGCCATTCACGACTGGTCGCTATTTGATAATGGAACCCGTTATTTTCCAAAAGCGTTAGCACCGATCCAAGATGGTTGTTGTTGGTAACAGAATAATGAAACTCAAAAATTATATTTTTAATAAATCGAAGTTTCTTTGCCTTATGAAGCTCTTGTAACACGGCTACTTCAGCTCCTTCAATATCCATTTTTAAAAGATCAACTGACTTTGTGATGTAAGAAGAAAGCTTTACAGCTTCAACCTGCGTTGTGCCTGTTTGAGCAAGTTTTGCGCAGAGTGTTGAAACTCGATTGAACGAAAGCATCCCATCCTGATCGGCTACAGCTTTATTAATAAGTGTAATGTTGGACAGGGTGTTTTTTGTGATATTTTTTTGTAACACGCTGAAATTTGCAGCATCAGGTTCAAAGCCGATAATCGTGCTTTGTGGGTATGCAGCTTTGAAAAATAAGATCGAGATACCGATATTACTACCGCAATCGATAATGGTTGGTGTTTGGTTTTCAAGTGTGACGGCGTACTCTTCATGAACAAAAATTTCACGTAACAAGCTTAAGAGGGCATTGTAGGTAAAGAAGGTGAGATGATAATCAAGGAATTGAGTGGCCATGGTTTCTGTAGTGCGATGGCCTTTATCCAAGAGAGATTGCTTCTCGATGGATAGATAATCGATAAATAGTTTTTTCTTGTTTGCTACCGGTGCTAGTAATGGGTGCTTGTTTTGTGCAAGACACTTGGCCACGTTAGTGCACATGAGGGCGCGGCCTATGAGAAATGAGGGGTTATGATGGCGCAGGTAGTAGAAAGTAATGCTGGCTGCTGTAAAGCTTAGTATGATACAGATTAAGAAAAGCCATCGAAGGCGAAAGATAAACATAAGTGGCTCCATAAAACAGTGTGAATATATATATTTTTTTGATAAGCTTTCAAGAATATTTTTCTGTCCTTTATTTCCAAAAATAGCAAAGAAGATCATGAACGAACAGCATACGGAAATTTTTAAATCTTTTGTAGAAAATCAACTTAACAAGCCTCAACGAGATGCGGTAATCGTCAGCAAGGGTGCCTTGTTAGTGGTGGCCGGTGCAGGGTCTGGTAAAACGCGTGTTATTACCGCTCGGATTGCCCAGCTCATGTTGCATGATCGTGTGTATCCATCAAGTATTGTAGCACTTACGTTTACAAATAAAGCGGCTGGTGAAATGCGTGAGCGGCTAGAAAAATTTTTAGGCCCCAACAAGCAATTACCCTTTGTTGGGACTTTTCATTCGTACTGTTTACAGTTATTGCGTTCAAATGCGGCGTTACTGCCATTCCCACAATTTACGATTATTGATGGTGAAGACCAAACAAGTTTACTGAAAAAAATTATTAAACATAATGCCCTTGAAAAATTTGCAACGCCGTCTCAGCTTGTTTTCCAGATCTCGACCATTAAAAATAAACTTTTTATGGGAGATGAAGATGCGTTTGGGACACCTATGATCAAAGAGATTTACTATGCTTATGAGACCGAAAAAACTGCGGCCCGAGCGTATGATTTTGATGATTTGATTATTAATGTGCTGAACTTATTTCAAAAAAATGAGCAGTTCAGAAAACGTTTTCAAGAACGTGTGAAACATTTACTCGTTGATGAGTATCAAGATACTAGTCATACGCAACATGCATTACTAAAGGCTATTGCGCTTAATGATGACAAAGAATTTTGTCTTGATTCGGTTTGTGCCGTTGGCGATGAAGATCAGTCAATTTACTCCTGGCGTGGTGCAACGGTTACCAACATGCTTAAATTTCAAAAAGATTTTGAGCCGGTAACACGCATCAAAATTGAACAAAACTATCGTTCAGTACAGCCAATTCTTCATGCGGCAAATTCTCTCATACGTCATAATCGCTTGCGTAATCCAAAAGAATTATGGTCTGAAAAAAAAGCGGACAATCGTATTTTGTTGCTCTCAAGCCGCTCTGGTGAGCAGGAAGCTGAAGCCATAGCACGTATGCTTAAAACGCTTACACCGGAAAGAAAATTAAGTGATGTGGCGATTTTGTATCGTACTCATTTTCAATCACGCGCGCTTGAAGAGGCTTTGCTTTATCATGGGATTCCGTATCGTATTGTTGGTGGCATTCGTTTTTATGAACGGAAAGAAATTAAAGATGTCTTGGCCTACTTAAAACTTATTATTAATCCATTTGATAAAATAAGCTTTTTACGCGTGATTAACTATCCAACCCGTGGGCTTGGGGATCGCTTTGAAGAGCAGGTTTTACAAGCGTGGGATATGAACCCGTTCTTAGATTTTAAACAACTTCTTACTCAAATTTGTGATGGAAATCACTTTGCATTACCACCAGCAAAAAAAGTTTCGGTAAAATCATTTTTAGCTCTTTATGATGGGCTTGAAAAAGATCAGTCAATTACCAAAGTTGTTGATACTATTCTTGCTAAGACCGATTATCTGAATAATCTACGCGTGACGCTTGATGCGCGTGAAGCTGATACAAAAATTGAAAACGTTCGTGAGCTTCTTCAATCGATGATGACCTTTGAACGTTCCGCTAAAGGTACTAGTCAAGATGATGTTAATGAAGCGGATGATTATTCTTACGGAGATCCATTTGCAGAAGATATAAAGCCTATGGCAAGAACAGCATCTCTTGAGAGTTTTCTTCATGAAGTAGCGTTGATGCAGGAAAAAATTGAAGATGATAAACGTACCGATCAAGTACAGATGATGACGTTGCATGCAGCTAAGGGGCTTGAATTTGAGACGGTGATTATTTCTGGTCTAGAAGAAGGCTTGTTGCCAAGTGCACGGTCATTAACCACCAACGAGTCGCTAGAAGAAGAACGGCGCTTGTTTTACGTGGGAGTTACGCGGGCTTGTGAATATCTAGTGCTTTCTCATGCATCATCACGAAACACCTATGGTAGTGTAACTGATCAGGTTCCATCACGCTTTATTGACGAAGTTGATAGTAAATTTTTGCAAGTTTTTGAAGTGGATAAAGTTCCAACCTCAATGATTACGGCACGGTTACGTGAGTTTCTTGGGCTTAAGGCACAATCATCAGGGATGCTGACGTTTTTTAAAGATGCTGCAAGTACGATTGTTGCGAACCAGGAAGCTCAAACTAAGGTCTCCGCTATGGTTCGAGACGGTGCAAGTACCTCCTCACCACGAGCGGCGTCAGGTAGCTTCTCCCCGTTTCCCCAGAAAGATTTGCGAAACAGTTACGCCACCGCTCGTGGTGAGGAGCCCGCAAGGGCATCTCGAACCATGGCGACGGCGACAGTCACGAAACCTAAACCCGAAGTGATTGAAAAACAAGCTGCCTGGTATAAAAACCAATCAGTTAATCATAAAAAGTTTGGTCGAGGGATTGTTCTTGATGTTGAGCCTGCATCTGATGGAAATTTTAATGTTACGGCTATCTTTAAAGACGGGAAAAAGAAGATTCTTTCAACTTTCTTAGAGAGCCTATAGGTTACACCAACAATTTCTTTTGCCAGCTGTTTTGTGTGAATGGCATTGCTTCATTAAATCTTTCAAGAGCATCGTTTACTTTATCGATAGTATCTTCTGATGGTGCTTTTCTATGCCAGTCGCCAATCTTAAACGTAATTTTTACCGCAAGCTTAATGCCTTTGTAGTTAAGATAGCCACCAGTTTGAGTGAGTTTTTCAACTGCAGTTCTTGGGGAAATAATAATATCTTTACCCATGACCGCACCATTGGGGAGCATGACTCCTTTTCCTGGAATGACAAAAAAGCCATCTTTGGCGCGTGCCAGTTCATAGAACTTACCTTGTATGGTGGGATTTTGTTCGAGGTATGGTCCATTCCAGTTCTTTGGATGAGCAAGATCAACGCCGCCAACCATGGACCCAGTAAAACTTTTGATGGTCAAAAAATCAATTGATGCTGAAGTGTCTTGAAGGCTTAAAATGTCGCAGGTCGTGTCGATTTTATGTAGTATTTTTTCTAGATGAAGCATGTCATTTTGCATAACCGAAGTAATAAAGTATGGCTTGGTGTAATACATTTTAAAAAAAACAAATAAGACAAGGATTGATAAGAGCGATGCACTAAAGATGCTAAAGTATCTGCGTACATATCGGTACCCTGGTCCGATTGCTTTATCAACCCGTTGATCAAGCGTATTCATTAAATCATCAAGTTTTTTCATCGTTCATTCTCCTTTAATGGGTGTTATCTTTTTTTATAACTTCTTTAATTTCATCGAGGGCCGTTTCATCTTCCAGTGTGCTGGTATCGCCAGGAGCTTTTCCCTCAAGCATTGTTTTGAGGAGTCTACGCATAATTTTTCCGGAACGGGTTTTTGGGAGCTTGCTAACAAAATAAATTTCTTTAGGTGCGACGAATCTGCCAATGCTTAAGTAAATCTTGTTTCTGATTAATCTTTTTAATAATTCATTGGTTTCAATGCCTGGTTTAACAATCGCAAAAATAATAATTGCTTCTCCCTTAAGTTCATCGTTAATGCCGATTGCGGCAGCTTCTGCAAATTCGTTAAGTTCAAGAACGGCGCTCTCAATTTCGATAGTTCCTATGCGGTGTCCTGCGATATTTACGACTTCGTCAGCGCGGCCTAAAAGCCAATAATAACCATCGGTATCTTTGATGGCATAATCTCCGGTGTAGTACATGCCTTTAAATTTTGACCAGTAGGTTTCTTTAAAGCGTTCTTGATCATTGAGAATGCCGATAGCCATGCCTGGCCAAGGTTTGCGGATAACTAAAAAGCCTTTGGTGCCTGCTGCAACTTCAGTGCCATCTTCATCGACGACGGCTGCATCGATACTTGGGAGTGGCCGTGTTGCTGATCCAGGCTTAAGAGGAACAAGATCGAGTCCTGTGGTTGGGGTGATCATAAAACCACCGGTTTCAGTTTGCCACCAGGTATCAATAATGGGGCAGGCGGTTTTGCCGATGGTAGTGTGGTACCACTGCCAGACTTCGGGGTTAATCGGTTCACCGACGGATCCCAAGATTCTTAAGCTTGATAGGTCATAATTATATGGCCATTCATCGCCACTTTTAATACACATGCGTAAGGCGGTTGGCGAGGTATAAAAAACGGAGACTTTGTAGCGTTCTATGATTTGCCACCACCGTCCAGGATTAGGGTAATCAAGGGTTCCTTCATGAATGACCATGGTAACGCCATGCATGAGTGGTGCATAGACGATATAAGAGTGTCCGGTAATCCAACCAATGTCTGCAGTACACCAGTACACTGTTTTTTCATTCGGATTGAAGGCCCATTTAAAGGTTGCGTGCGCGTAGGTTAAGTACCCACCAGTTGAGTGCAGAATGCCTTTTGGTTTGCCGGTGGTTCCGGAGGTGTATAAAATAAAAAGTGGGTCTTGTGCATCAACATGGACCGGATCGACATAAGGGTTGCTCTCTTGAGGCGCGAGATCATGGTAGTAACATGCTTTTGTATTGTTCTTGTCGGGTTGGTTGGTTCGCGCTATTACCAAGATTTTTTCTATCGATGGTGTTTGATCGACGATACTGTTGACCGTTTCATATGGATTTAATGCTTTACCGCGACGATAGCTCGCATCGCTGGTGATAATAAATTTTGCGTTTGCGTCGTTAATGCGGCCTTTGAGAGCTTCGCCACTAAAACCAGAAAATACGACAGAGTGCACCGCTCCTAGGCGGGCTACTGCAAGCATAGCGGCAACTGCTTCGGGAATCATGGGCAGATAAAGAATGACGATATTACCTTTTGATACGCCAATTTTTTGTAGTGCCGATGCAAATCGATTAACTTCAGTAAATAGTTTTTCATAGGTCCAGCTTACTTGTTGATTATTTTCGCCTTCCCAGTGGATAGCAATTTTGTTTTTACGCTCAGTATTCATATGAACGTCAACACAGGCATAGGAGGCATTGAGTTTCCCTCCAGCAAACCATTGAGCAACCGGTTCTTGCCAGTTAAGGGTGGTATGCCATGGGTGAAACCATGGTAGTTGTTGTGCGAGAGTATTCCACATTATTTCAGTATCAATGGCATTGAGATTGCTGATCATGACAGCAAGAAGAATTAAACATCGTCGTATATGGTTAACTTTTATCATGATTAGTTTCCCCCCCCTCTTCATGATTCTTTTCGTTATTTCTTCATGGAATCATAGAGCAGAACGTGTGTGAAAATAAATGGATTTGAAAAAAGATCATGAATGTATGGCTTTCAAACAGAGAGAAAGGGTAGGGTTTTGGCTTCTTTTTAAAATCAGATGTGACTACCGTTTGAAATAGATAGAAAATTTGGTAGATTAGGGTTATGGAAAATTTTGTGAACGTGATTCCCTTCATTTCAACGACCACTACTTCAACCACCACCGGCTCAAGCCGGTAGATATTCATTTCCTCAAAATCATTTTTGTGTTGTTACGTCATCCTCTCGAAGGCTTATAGTTGCCAATTTAAGATAAAATAAGCTATGGATTGTCAGGTACGTCATCCTCGCGAATGCGGGGATCCAGAACTTATTTTCTTCTTTAAAAATTTTATGCTTTTTTTTAGAAAGTTTTTAGAAAGTTAGTAAAAGTAAGTAAGACCTGGATCCCCGCATTCGCGAG
Source organism: uncultured Pseudomonadota bacterium (assembly GCA_964354855.1). Lineage (GTDB taxonomy): Bacteria > Babelota > Babeliae > Babelales > RVW-14 > CAYHBO01. The sequence goes on from CAYHBO010000002.1 coordinate 65,743, forward strand.
GATGACGTGTCAGTCTAAAATCATTTTTTCTTAAGTTGACGACTATACGCGGGTCGTATGGATGACAAGTCCAGTATGGTGTTTAATTTATTTTTTCGTGTAATTTTCGAAGGATCCTCTTATGTTTAAAAAAATGCCTTTTCTTTTGGCGGTAGCGATTGCTGCTGTTATTTTGCTAGATCCAGTGTTACCGATTGCAGCAAAATCAATCTTGTATGCGGTGAGTTTATCAATTAAATCATGCATTATTTTTTTATTACCGATTATTATCTTCGGGTTACTGTTTAAAGCCGCGGTGCAGTTGGCAAATCGTGCAACCGGCGTGATTGTGTTGATTTTAACTTCTATCTGTGTTTCGAATTTTTTCTCAACGTTCTTGAGTCGTTTTGTTGGCATGTGGGTGTATCAGCGTGATCTTTCATTGGCTATTCCAAGGTCGCTTGATAATCTTGAGCCATTTTTTAGCTTTCAGTTGCCTAAAATTATTGCCAATGACAAAGCGATGCTTTTTGGGTTATTGATCGGGATTTTACTATCACTTTTCCGGATAGGCTTTGCGCGTCAGATAGCTGAAAAGCTTGATTGGGCGGTTGGTAAAATTTTGTCGTTGATCACCTACTTGGTGCCATTGTTCATCATGGGCTTTATCGTGAAACTCCATCATGATGGGTTGATGGGCATGATCGTTAAAGATTATGCATTGATTTTTGTGGTGATTGCTCTGGCGTTGTCAGTGTATATTTCGCTTATCTATCTTGTTTCAAATCGATTTAATGTAAAAGCTGCATTGCAGAGTTTTAAAAATATGGTTCCTGCGGCGCTTACAGGTTTTGGCAGTATGTCATCAGCTGCGGCAATGCCATTAACGATTATGGCAACAGAAAAAAATTGTGATCAGCCTGAACTTGCTCGTTCAATTATCCCAGCAACGGTTAATACACATTTGATTGGTGATTGTTTTGCGATTCCAATCTTTGCTTTTGCGGTTCTTAAAACCTTTGGAATCATGGAGCCGTCATTGGCAGCATACTTGTCATTTGCGTTCTATTTTGTATTGGCAAAATTCTCTGTGGCGGCAGTCCCAGGGGGTGGCATCTTGGTGATGCTCCCGATTCTTGAAAGTCATTTAGGTTTTAACGCTGAGATGATGTCATTAATTACAGCGCTTTATGTGCTTTTTGACCCGGTAATTACCTGTGCGAATGTTGTAGGTAATGGTGGATTTGCACTGTTTTTTGATAAAGTTTTGTTGAGAAGAAAGCAATAATTGTTTGTACACTCTTTAAAGATGTTAATTCAGGCAGATTATTCTTGCGAAAGCATATAGGTGCCAACTCAAGGGGAAAATAGCTATAAATCGATTAGAGACGTCATCCTCGCGAAGGCGGGGATCCAGGACTTACTTTCTTCTTGTTCTTTTTTTGAATAGTTTTTTTAGTAAGAAGATCTGGATTCCCGCCTTCGCGAGGATGACGTATGGAAGCACATTAGAGTTAAAAAATATTTTTTAAAATAGGGGTAATTAATGAGAAAATTTGTAAAAGATATTGCGGCTGATTTTGAAGATGCTATTGCCTATAGCTTGATACCTTCAAATTAAGATTGATAAAAGAAAAGAAATTTTTATGATACAATGTTGCCTTGTCATACTTTTCCTGTCTTCTGAATACTACCTAGGAAGTGTTACTATACTTTTCACTTGATTATACGTTTCTTTGATTTCATCAATTGATGTTTCATCCTCAAGGGTACTCACATCTCCCGTTACTTTTCCTTCAAGAATTGCTTTGAGTAAACGTCGCATGATTTTGCCTGAGCGTGTTTTGGGGAGTTTGCTGACGAAATAAATTTCGCGTGGGGTGATAAATTTACCAATGTTCGTGTGAACTTTATTTTTGATGAGTTCTTTTAATGATTCGCTGATTTCAATGCCAGGCTTAGTTACCGCAAAAATAACAATTGCTTCACCACGAAGTTCATCACTGACGCCAATGGCTGCTGCTTCAACAAATTCTGGAAGTTCAATAACGGCGCTTTCGATTTCAACGGTGCCAATACGATGGCCTGCGATGTTAACGACTTCATCAGCACGACCGAGGAGCCAGAAATAGCCATCAGTGTCTTGGATTGCATAATCACCTGGATAATACATGCCTTTAAATTTTGACCAGTAGACTTCTTTAAATCGTTCAGGATCGTTAAGAATACCGATCGCCATTCCTGGCCAAGGGTTACGAATAACAAGATATCCTTTGGTTCCAGGAGGGACTTGGTTGCCACTATCATCAACGACAGCAACGTCAAGGCTTGGCAGTGGCAAGGTTGCTGAACCTGGCTTGAGTGGAACAAGATTAAGGCCTGGGGTTGGTGCAATAATAAATCCACCGGTTTCGGTTTGCCACCAAGTATCGACGATGGGGCAGTTATTTTTACCGATGACCGAGTGGTACCATTGCCATACTTCAGGATTGATTGGCTCTCCAACGGAACCTAAGAGTTTTAAGCTGGATAAAACATATTTATTTGGCCATTCATCGCCACTTTTAATGCACATGCGTAAAGCGGTTGGTGAAGTGTAAAATACGGATACCTTGTAGCGTTCTATGATGCTCCACCAGCAACCTGCATCGGGATAATCAAGTGTTCCTTCATGCATGACAATGGTAACGCCATGCATGAGTGGTGCATAGACGACATAAGAATGTCCGGTAATCCAGCCGATATCTGCGGTACACCAGTAAACGGTGTCTTCGTTGGGATTAAAGGCCCACTTAAAAGTAGCTCGAATGTAAGTTAAATAGCCGCCGGTTGAATGTAGAATGCCTTTTGGTTTTCCGGTAGTTCCGGAAGTGTACAAAATAAAGAGTGGGTCTTGTGAATCAACAGGTACCGGTTCTACGAAGGGCTTTTCATGATCTGATATGAGATCGTGAAAATAAAAGGTCTTATCGTTCTTATGTTCTTGATTGATAGATTCTGTGCGAGATATTACCAAAATTTTTTCAACGAATGGTGTTTGTTTAATAATGCTGTTGACGGTTTCATGAGGGTTTAATATTTTTCCGCGACGATAACTTGCGTTACTGGTGATAATAAATTTTGCGTTTGCATCGTTAATGCGGCCCTTGAGAGCATCCCCACTGAATCCTGAAAATACGGCAGAATGAATAGCGCCTAATCGTGCAACGGCAAGCATTGCTGCAGCTGATTCAGGAATCATAGGCAGATAAAGAATAACGATGTCCCCTTTTGATACGCCCATTTTATGTAGTACAAAAGCGAAGCGATTGACTTCGATAAACAGTTTTTCGTAGGTCCAACTTACGCGGTGATTGTTTTCGCCTTCCCAGTGGATAGCAATTTTGTTTTTACGTTCGGTGTCCATATGAATATCAACAGCAGCATGTGATGCGTTTAGCGTGCCACCAACAAACCATCGTGCAATTGGTTCTTGCCAGAGGAGTATGGTATGCCAAGGACTAAACCATGGTAATTGCTGCGCAAGATCGTGCCAAAATTTTTCATGATCGACTACATGTAGGGGAGTCATTGTTTTAGTTTCCTTTGTTGAGTATTTTATGATTCTCGTTATTATAACAAGGTCATGAAAATAATTAAATCTAATTCACGTTGTACAATCATTTTTTTATTCCTGTTTTTCTCTGTCGCTTGGCATGTTATTTATGCGCGATCAAAGGTGGTTATGTTTGATCCCGCAGGAGATGCACTTCAACGAGGACGTATGTTGCGCCATGGTTATGAACGAGCAGAAACGCTTAAACTTGCTAAAGCATTGGAAGCGGTTCTTAATAAACGCCTTGGGTGTGAGGTTATTGTTGCGCGAACTCTAGGTGAAGAAAAATTGCCAATGCATGTGCCTATGTTTGCAAATCGGTTGCAGGTTGATTTGTTTGTAAACTTGAGCATGTACCATGAAGCGAGTTCTAAGCCTAAGGTTTTCTTTTATCAGTTAACGTATAACCCATTGATTGATTTTGCGCCGCGTTCATGGAAGTATCCGATGTTTGTGCCTATTGAACAAGCACACTTTAAAAATATTAATACGACTAAACAGATGGGGACTATGGCGACAAATTTTTTACAAGAGCATCATAGTAAATTACTCGATGTGTTCGGACTTTTTGGAATTCCGCTTAAGTCGTTAGTTGGTGTAGTAAGTCCTGGGCTTCTTATCGAAATTGGTATTCATGATGATGACCAATGGGAATCTCTTGTTAATCCTCTGGCTGAAAGTTTATTTCTTCTCTTGCAAAAATAAAAATTATCTGTATTTTCCGGATATCACATTAATTCATAGATAGTATGTCGTTATCCTTCGAGACGCAGTAAAGCTGCTCCTCAGGACGAACGGCAAAACATAGGGGGCCGCGATGGACTTTTCAGCTTTTACTACTTTTTTAAATCAATTATTTCCCGATGGTATGACGCAGGGCGTGCAGATGTACGGTTGGTTTAGTGTAGCGGTACTCTTTTTACTATTGGAGTTATCAACGACCGGGTTATTGTTCTTCTTTCCATTTACGGTAGGAGGCATTATTTCAGGTCTCTTTGCGATGTTTAATTATGGAATCATTGTTCAGAGTGTTATCTTTCTAGTGATCTCGATCATTAGTTTTGTGTTGATGCGTTATTATTTTGTGAAACACAAAGGCTATGGTGTTCCTACCAACACTGATGCTTTAATTAATAAAATTGGTGTAGTGACTAAGACTATCGAGCCGCATAATGCCGGTAGAGTTAAAATTAAAGGTGAAGAGTGGCTTGCAGAAGCTTCTGGCCCGGTGGTATTGCATAAAGGCACCTACATACATGTTGTTGAAGTTCGTGGTACAAAACTGATTGTTAAATAATTTTTAAAGGAAAAACCATGATTGATGGATTGTTTTTAAGCGGGTTTCTTATTTTTTTTGTTGTGATGCTGATTTTTTTGTTGGTGTTCATTATGAATTCGGTGTGCATTGTTAATCAAGCTGAAGTGATTTTAGTAGAACGTTTTGGTCAATTTAAACGAGTGTTAACATCTGGTATTCATTTTGTATTGCCATTTGCTGATAAGCCACGACGTGTTTTATGGACGGTTGTAAAAGATGATCCAAGTGGTAAAAAAGTATATCGTTATGCTGAGTATCGTGATCGTATTGATCTTCGTGAGACGGTAGATGAATTTCCAAAACAGAATGTGATTACCAAAGATAACGTAACCATGGAAATTAGTGCGTTACTTTATTATCAAGTAACCGATCCAGTTGCTGCGGTGTATGAAGTAAACAATTTACCACAAGCTATTGAAAAGCTTACCCAAACCACTTTAAGAAATATTATAGGAGCGCTTGATCTTGATGAAACATTAACTTCTCGCGATCAAATTAATCATAAGTTACGTGATATTCTTGATGAAGCTACTGAGAAGTGGGGTCTTAAAGTTAACCGTGTTGAGTTGCAAGAAGTTAATCCGCCTCACGATATTCGTGTAGCGATGGAAAAACAAATGCGTGCAGAGCGAGATCGTCGTGCATTAATTCTTGAAGCTGAAGGTAAAAAACAAGCATCTATTCTTGAATCTGAAGGTAAAAAACAAGCTGCTATCCTTGATTCTGAAGGTGAAAAAATGTCGAAAATTACGCGTGCTGAAGGTGAAGCTGAAGCGCGTCGGTTAGTTGCACAGGCTGAATCTGAAGCTATTGTTGCCATTCAACGATCGGTTCCTAATGCTGATCCATTGCCTTACATGGTGGCATTAAATTATTTGAGAGTGTTACCGCAAATGCTTGAAGGCCAAGATAACAAAGTGATTATGGTTCCTTATGAAACAAGCGGCTTGCTTGGTTCATTAACGAGCATCAAAGAAATATTTAAGTCGTAGATTGGGAAATTAAGGGTTGTTATGCTCAGACGATATCGTAGAAATACTATCATTATCGGTGTTTTACTGCTGATTGGTTGGGCTTTTTATACTATGTATAAAAATAGTGCCATAGAGCGTCTTTATACGCAGCATGAATTCAATGAAGACATTGGAAAAATCTATGTTGAGCTTGCGCAGTTAGCGCAGGATCGTAGAGATTACCCAGCAGCTATTACGTTTTATAAAAATGCGGTGCAACATCGATTGACTGACTTAGTTATCTATGATCAGATGGGGATTTGTCTTGAGCTTAACCAAAAACCTGAGGAAGCATTAAAAGTATATTTTAAAGCGATGAGTATTAATCCAAATTTTTCCGCACAACGATTTAATGACGAAGATGGTGTGACTGATCGTGAGAATCAAATAGTAGGATTACCTGCGGAGGCGCCACGTTGGAAGGGTGAGGCGCTTAATGGTAAATCGATTTATGTGTACGCAGAGCAAAGTCTTGGAGACACGATTCAGTTTTGTCGGTTCTTGCCGAATTTGGTAAAGCAGGGTGCTGTTGTGTATTTTCGTCCACAAAAAGAGTTGTATGCCTTGATTAAAAATGCCAATTTTCCGGTTAATTTGATTAATAGCCCAGAAGAGGCAACGCGCTTAAGTGTTGATTATTATGCTTCGTTGCTTGATCTTATGCATTATCTGGGGGTTGGGATCAAAGATATTGATACTATGCCATACCTTAAAAACTCTTCATTAAAACAATCTAGACTGGTCCCAGAGATCAATAATCGCTTATGTAATATAGGTATCGTGTGGCAGAGTGATCAGCACAATAAAAATGCTTCGGTTCCATTAAGTATGTTTTATGACCTTGCATCGATGCGTGGCGTGAAAATTTATGCTTTGCAAATGGGTGCAGGAAGTGAGCAACTTAATGACGTCCCAGCAGAGCTTTCTATTGTTGATGCTACGATACAAGTGAAAGATCTTGCGGATATGGCTTCAGTTATTATGAAGCTTGATTTGTTAATTACGGTTGATTCTGCCATTGTGCACCTGGGAGGGGCATTAGGAAAAGCAACGTGGATGTTAACGCCATATGAGACTGATTGGCGTTGGCTTGGTTATACAAGTAACCATCAATTGAGTTGGTATCAAAATTTTGTGTTGATGCGTCAGGACGAGAGCTGCTCCTGGCAGTCGGTGTTCAATCGAATTCAGGCAGAAATTAAATCCAAAATAACTACTTTATAACAAACGAGGCTTAAAAACGAGGGAATTTTCTGGTTTTTAAGCCTCGTTTGATTTTTCTTTAGGCTTGATTAAATTATATATTTGTATATAGTAGTATTCCCCTATTGTTAAATAGGGTATTTATATTTAAAACTTTTTTATAAAAAAATGGGGTTCTACATGTCTTTACTACAAAAATTAAGAATATTATTATTACTTTTCGTTGTTGGTGTTCAAGCAGTTGTTTGTGCTTCGCATAGAAAAGATGAATGTGTATTTTATCAAGAACTCGTTCATGAAATTGTACATGCTGAAGATCAGCAAGAAATTTCTCATTTATTGACTCAAGTTTCATTCGAAAATCTTTATCGAGCATTTTTGTTTTTTCAAAATAGATGTTGTCCTCGTTTTAGTACAGGGACCATTCCATTGCCAAGTGGTGTTGCAAAATGGTGCTTTAAACGGTTGAGTTGCGTGGTAGATGAGGGTGTTTTTTGTTTAGCTTTCTTTCAAGGCGCTAACAATGAGGATCTCGATAGTTTTGAGATAGAGCGGTCTACCCTGTATGCATTGAAAAAACCTGATTTTGAAGAGATGCGTAATAATTTTTACGAACTTGCATGTAAAAGTCGTAAAGAGTGCTTAGAAAATATAGGTGAAAATTTATCAGAAAAACAAAAAAATATGAGGATTGCTGAGATTCACATTGCCTTTAGGCTTCTTCAAATGGTTATGATTCCAGGGTTAAGAAAACCGATAATAAGACCGGTTGAGTATTCTGATCCAGAAGAATTAACTCCAACGATGAAGCGCGAACCTGTTGCAATTGAGAAGGTGTTAAAGGAACTTAGTCTCAATCATGTTCCAAAGCAGCCAAAAGTTACGTCGTGTTGTTAATTATTGGGGGGATAAAAATAAATATGCTTAAAAAAATAGTAATTATGTTGCTTGGGGTTGTGCTCTGTGCTCAGCCAGTTGTTGCTCATTTAGAAGATGAAATTGTGCCATATCAAAAGATTATTGATGAAGTTGCTCAAGACACTGATGCATTAGATAACTATAGCTTTGAACAGTTATATCGTACTTCGTACTGGCTAAAAAAGTGTGAAGAATGTCCAAGCTTTAGCATTAAACAGCCAACAAGAGATGAAATGTTGATTTTAGCAATAACAATGTTTCCTGATGCACGTTCCAACTGGGATGTTATTCAAAATCATCCATATGCTTGGCTTGTTTATAATTGGAATACCGTGAGGAATTCCTATCGCGAAGCTTTATCGTTATGTAGAGATTATGATTTTAAATATAGACTTGCTGATATACACATAGGCTTTAAATTGTTGCTCGATCTTGTGCCACCATCAATTGATGATGTTCTTGAATCATCAGACGAGGCTGGATCAAGTGATGAATTTGCTGATGATGAAAGAGATTAAAATTAATCGTTAATTATTTGGGGGAATAAAAATGAATATGTTTAAAAAAATAATAATGTGGATTGGGGTTCTGTTGTGTGCTCAGCCAATAGCTTTTGCAATGTATACGGCTGATCAAACGGTTTATGTTTATGACATTAATAATGAAGCTCTTGAAGGGTCTGACATTATTGATATATACACCGTACAACAACTTTTTGCTGTCTTATGCTGCGATAATAGATTTGCTGGGCAAATTTTTATCAGGACTTATTCATCAAAAGAAGAAATGGTTAAAAAATGTTTTGATGTTATTGATTTACCTACTTTTTGTTTAAGTATGATGAGTAGTGAAAATAATTGTGATAGTGTTAATAAAAAATATGAAGAGGAATTACTCATTTGCGGAGAAGATAAGAAGCGAAAAGCAAAATTGAATATAGCAATGTGTTTACTGAAGAAGCTTACTTCTCCTGACACGGATGGAGAAGATTAATATGTTTTACGGCAAAAAACTGGTATCCCTGTAGGAGATAATTATGATTAAGAAATTAAAAAATTTACTTTTGAGTATGGTTATTTGTGCTTTATCTATGGTTTCTGCAATGCAGCCTGAAGAATCTGAATATGATCGGCTTACCGATATTTTTAGTTCTATTTTGGATAACAATGAGTCTGTGCATGGATATTCTGAAGATTGTCTCTATAAAACATTATGCTGGGTTCGTGCACATATTCCTGGAATAACTCGAGGGCAGATGTTACAAAAATGCTTAGAGCGACTTGGTTGTTCTCATCTAACATTTCTAGAAATTTTAGAT
>CAYHBO010000002.1:75186-78265 GCA_964354855.1 uncultured Pseudomonadota bacterium
TCTAGAAATTTTAGATAATTTTGATGATATTGTTATGCCGTTTTATAATCAGAAGATTGATGAACTTAGTGAACAGCATAAAGCTGCTGGTACAGCAGAATTATTGATAGCGTTTACGTTGTTACGCAAGCTTACTATTTCCGGTGCATGATCATATTTTGCCTGTTCCAGAGGGTTATGGCTAAAAAAGTATCTTTTTGTTGGATTTTTAAGACCATTTGACATGACTATTTGTCTTAGTCTATACTAAAAACTCGATTGAAAAGTAAGTTATTATTGAGGAAAATTCGTGAAAACATTCTTGTTTCTATCGAAAGACTCATTTTTAAGAACTTTCTCCCAGGATATCCCTGGCAATCTTCTTATTTCCCTACGTTGGCGTTGGCCACTCCTTTCACTTATGTCTTGGCGATAGCCACACTCATTCATTTGTTTTTTAAGTAAAACGCTTGGTGCGTGAAAAGGTTGCAGCTCTGTTGAGTTGTTGTTTATCACCAGGATTCTAGAATTTTAAGTAAAAATTAAGCAGTCTATACGTGATTTTATAATTTTAAAAACGTTATGATCTCATCAGTACGTCATCCTCGCGAATGCGGGGATCCAGGCCTACTCTAAAAAGTTTGTCTGAGACTGGAATAAATAGAGTTAAAGTAAAAGTCTGGATCCCCGCGTTCGCGAGGATGACGTGTCCTGAGTGAGGAGCGTCCTCTAAAATAGCCAGATTAAGTAGTTAAATTTATTGGAGTTAATCATGAAAAAATTACTATGTTACGTAAGTTGTATCGTTAATGTTTTATTAATAATCTATGTTGGCTATGCTCATTTCTTTGGGGCAGTCATCACAATCCCAGCTCATCAGTATCAGGTAGCCATTCTTACTCCCGTCACGCATCCAGCGCTAGAACAGATTGAAAATGGGTTTAAGGATCAGTTAACCAATGCCAAGGTGCCATGTGTCTTTACGACTTACAATGCCAATGGAAATCAGGCATTGATGCGTTCACAGGTTGAAGAGATTTTACATAAAAAATATGACCTTATTTTTACCGTCGCAACCCATGCAACCAAGCTTATGAAAGAGGTTTCTACCAAGAAACAAATAACGACGCCGATTGTCTTTGGTGCGGTTAATGAGCCAGTGCAACTTGATTTGGTTAAGAGTAAAGAAAGTTCTGGAAATCATTTAACCGGGACAACCGAAGAAGATGATTATCCAAAGCAAATTTCACTCTTGTTTCAACTAAAGCCAAACATTAAAAATCTTTTACTTGTCTATGATTCAACACAAGGTGCCGGTAAAGACAAAGCAAAGCTTGAAGTTGAAAAATTGCTACAAGCGCGCGGTGTTAATGTAAAGACGGTTGAAGTCTTTAATAGCCAAGAAATTAATCAAAAAGTTCACGGGCTCATGGACGGGCTTGATGTTGTTATGATTTTAAAAGACAACACCGTTGTTCCGGCGATTGATGCCTTAATCAAATTATGTGAACGCTATGGCGTTACGCTATTTTCTACCGATCTTGATTCAGTTGATAAAGGAGCTGCGCTAGGGTTTGGGGTGCATGAAAGTAGCTTTGGTATTGATGCTGCAAAACTTGCTGAAAAGATTCTTGTGGGCAAAAAAACGCCATCACAGCTGCCAATTATCGTTGTTGATGATTATCATCTTAAAGTGAACAGTAAAGCGATTGATAAACAAGGACTTAAGCTTGATCCAGGCTTTCTTGCGTTGCTTAAAACTGTAGAAGTTCGTTAGGGGGAATTATGAATAATCTATTTAAAAAAATATATATTGGGCTGTTGTGTAGCTTCTTTTTTGCATCAGTGCTTGTTGGTATGGATGGAAGTTTTGTTCAAGAGCGATTATCTAAGGATCAGGTTCTTCTCGAAGAAACATTGGATGAGTATCAACGAAAGCTTCCTCAGATTGGCATGATAGAAGAGGCAACGATAGCAGAACAAATAGTGAGCTTTTTGTGTAAGTTTGATTTTGAGCCACAGAAAGCTAAAAGTGGACATAAAGAACTTGCGGCTCAGATACAGTCTTTTATCGATAGAAATGTAACGATAGAATTCTCAATCGCAGCGTTTCCGCTTAAATCTATGAATATAGAGAAGAAGGTAATTGCGCTTCTTGGTGGGAATTCAGAGTTTGATGCTGCGGATTATGTTGGATTATTAACGCTTAATCATGTGTGTGCACAGATACAGTCTATTTATAGTCTAGGGGCAAAAATAACCATATTGTCATGGGAGCCATATTTGTTTGCGTCAAATGCTATTATTCAGCGAATTCTTGGAGTTGATTTGGTTAGTATGCAGCGATATGAAGCTTATCAAAAGGACCTTAGACGCTTGTGTGGGGAGAATGGCTGTTTTAGCTTTCTTGCTACAGGAGGATATCAAGATCAGGCTAACATCTTACAAGACTTAATTAATTCACCTGTGCTACAAGCTTTAATGGATTCTAGAGATTCAGAAAGTGTTTATAAGAAGTATTACAATGATTTTGAATTGCAAGCCATTATAACTGAAGCAAGCTATATCTTTGGTGAGCTTGATTGTGATTTTTTTCGTTCTGCGGTTCAAATGAAATATTCTGGCATTAAGGATTCTGGTATAGAAAAATGCCTTAAAGTCGTTGCTAAACAAATCGCGTGTTGTTTCAAAGAGGGCCGAAAGCTTATGGCTCCAGTACGGCAGCAGAGTTATGGTAATAGTATTTATCTTAGCGTGCGACAGCCAGCTGACGGAGATGTAAGTAAGAAATTACCCATAGGTTTCGTCTACAACTCCTTTAGCGCGTGTTCATTAAGAACAGGAACTCCATGGCATAATGCTTTTTTTATTGATCAGGCAACTAAGAATATTTTCTTGACCTCATGTTCTGAAATTGAAAGATGTAATCGATTGTTTAGAGTTACTTATGCAACTATCGGTGAAATATCGCTTCTTTTTGCTGTAGTTTAATTTATAAAACTTTATCATAGGAAAAAATCATGAATGTACTTAAAAAATTATTTTGTTTAGTAGGGTTGGTGACAACCCTCTTTTCGCATCACATAGCGGGGTATGCTAT
>CAYHBO010000003.1:0-46483 GCA_964354855.1 uncultured Pseudomonadota bacterium
ATAAAAATTTCTTTTCTTTTATCAATCTTAATTTGAAGGTATCAAGCTATAGATGGCATTAAAGAGTATAAAACTGGTGCTTTTACTTTCGATAATGATACTCCTCAAGCACAGAGTATGTTCGTTGATTTGATTAAAGATATTAAGTCTTCCTAACAAGTACTATTTTCGTGGTGACGCCAGTGTCGTGAAGCGTCTTGATACGTTAACTCGTTTCCGGTCAAAAATTTTTGAGCATCTAAAGCTGCCATGCATCCTATTCCAGCACAGGTAATAATTTGTAGATAGCGATTATCGGTTATGTTTCCTGCTGCAAAAATTCCATTAATGCTTGTCTGTGTATTTTGTGTTACCGCTATATGTCCGGCAGGGGTTAACTTCAGCATGTTCTTAAATAAGTTGCTGTTTGGAGTAAATCCGATGGCAACAAAAACGCCATCAGTCTTCAGCGGGACTAGTTTCTTTGTTTTTTGGTTTTCAATCATAACTTCAGTAACGGTAGAACCGTCTCCCTTGATTTCTTTAATGGTTGAGTTAAACAAAATTGAAACTTTTTGGTGATTAAAAATCTTGGCTCGTATACGGTCTCGAGCGGTGATTGAATCTCCTTCTTCAATGACCGTAATTTTTTTTGCATAATGAGTAAGGTGTTCTACTTCTGCAACTGCAGCATTTCCTGTTCCTACAACAACTACCTCTTGATCGTTATAAAAAGGGGCATCACAGGTAGCGCAAGATGCTATTCCTTTGCCAAAATATTCTTCTTCTCCAGGACAATTTAATTTCTTTAGTGAAGCCCCAGTTGCGATAATAATGCTTTTTGCTTTAAGGATATTTCCGGTATTAGTTATTAATAAGAATGGCCGTTGATTAACGTTAAGATCGACAACGGTTTCTTTTAAGAAAGTACATCCATAACATTTGGCATTTTGTGTCATTTTTGCGATAAGGTCAGGGCCAATAATAGATGACTCTCCAGGCCAATTTTCTACCGTGCCAGCCTTCATAAGTTGTCCGCCAGGAAGATCGCCTTCAAAGATGAGTGTTTTTAGTTGTCCTCGTGCAGCATAAGATCCTGCGGTAAGTCCGGCTGGACCGGATCCTATGATGGCGACATCATATAAATTAAAGTCATCTTGGTTTATACAGAAAGTTGTACTGTTTGTTAAAAATAGTAATGTCCCAAAAATCTTAAGTAAGGTAGTCATGATATATTCCTTTAAATTAAAGTCATCTTGGTTTATACAGAAAGTTGTACTGTTTGTTAAAAATAGTAATGTCCCAAAAATCTTAAGTAAGGTAGTCATGATATATTCCTTTGGTTAATGGAAGCCAAAGAGGCCGCTAACCGTACGCACCAATGCTTTGAATATTCCCAGGATGGCATCAAATAAGTTAAAAATAGATCTGAGTATGCCGTGGTGTTCTGTTGATGGTGGTGCCATTGGTTCTGGCATAGCCTTTATCGGAGTTTGGAGGTTTTTTGTTTCAGTCTCTGTAACAGGAATAATATCCATGCCATTATTGTGTTGAGTTCGTTGAAGTAGGGGCTCAGCTTTTGGAGTTTCGCGTGTTTTGTGTGCTTCGGTAAATTTACGAGCTTCTGCTTCTTCGTTTATATGGTTACATGGACCTTGAATGATAACTTTTTCTACCTTGGAAAAATCCCAAGCTTTTTGGATTTGAGTGCTTATCTCAATGCCTGAAATTTCAATATGGCGTGGTATAAGTAAATCATTTATTCTTTTATTATTTTTGGTAGTAATTTCCGCTTGAAGTAGTTCAAGATTTTTATAGCGTTGTCCTGTATAGAATTGATTAGTAACAATAATTTCTTTTATTTCTGAAAGATCTAAGCGATTTACGGAGTCATCAGTTTCTTTAAGTACTCCGCCTAGTGTGGTATATCCGGCGAATGAAAAATTACGTACCTCGATTTTATTGCCAGCATCATGAATGGTGGCGTGATAGCACCCTTCTTTTTCTTTAAGTTGATGATAACGCACCAATTCTAAGGTGTTTTGCTTCTTATTTTCCCCCATATTTACACAGAGAACCATAACTAAAAATAAATATCCACTTAACAATACTCGAGCTACGTTCATCTCTTCTCCTTTAATCATATATTTCTTTTTTATGATAAGGTGAGATTAGCAATAGCCTGAGAAACAATGCAAGTATTTAGCCTGTTGAATTTTTCTAAACCTGTTTGGCAAGAAACGTTTGGGCGTCCAGTGCTGCTTGACAACCCATTCCGGCTGAAGTAATTGCTTGTCGATATCGCCAGTCTGATACATCCCCAGCGGCAAAAACTCCCTCAACACTGGTAATGGTATTGTTCGTAACGGTTATGTACCCAATTCTATCCCGTTCTAGTTGGCCGTTAAAGAGTTCAGTGTTGGGATTGAAGCCGATAGCTACAAAAACGCCGTTAGCTGAAAGCTCGGTGATTTCTTTGGTTTGAGTATTTTCAATGGTTAAGCCGGTGACGTTATTTCCATTGCCTTTAATTTCTTTGACGATGGAGTTGTACATGAATGAAACTTTAGGATGATCAAGAACTTTAAATTTAATCGGATCATTTGCTGATAATGCTTCTGAGATTTGTATGACAGTAATTTTCTTGACGTGATGGGTGAGATGTTCTACCTCTGTGACCGCTGTATTGCCGCCACCAACTACAACAACTTCTTTATCACGATAAAAGGGGGCATCGCACGTTGCACAGACTGCGACTCCCTTGGAGAAATATTCTTGCTCCCCTGGGCAGCCAAGTTTTTTATGAGAAGCTCCGGTTGCAATGATGACGCTCTTTGCTTCAATAACAGCGCCAGAGCTTGAGGTAAGCGTAAAGGGGCGTTTTGAAAAATCAACAGACACAATACTTTCTTGTAAAAGTGTAGCGCCGCAATGCTCAGTTTGCTCGCGCATCTTGAGCATTAAGTCTGGACCTTGAATAGAGATTTCTCCTGGCCAGTTTTCTACTGCGGTGGTAGTCATAAGTTGTCCACCAGGCTGGTTGCCTTCGATTACAATGGTTTTAAGTTGTGCTCGTGATGAATAAATGCCGGCAGTGAGTCCAGCCGGGCCGGAGCCGATAATAGCAACGTCATATTTTATAGTCATCTTAGTTCCTGTGTTTTCATGGATTGTTCAGATTAAAGCTGATAGTATACTAAAAATTTGGCAGAAAAATATCCGTGAAACTTTTTAAGAGGTTAACTCATGATCAATGTTGGAACAAAAGCGCCGTTTATTTCTTGTGATGCCGTTGTTGATGGTGTTATAAAAAAAATCTCACTTCATGATTTTCGTGGTAGTTATAAACTTCTCTTTTTTTACCCGCTTGATTTTACGTTTGTATGCCCAACAGAGTTACATGCCCTTCAGGACAGTCTTGAAGAATTCAAAAAGCGTGGAACTAATGTTCTTGCTATCTCGGTAGATTCAGTCTATAGCCATCTTGCTTGGCTTAATATCCCCAAAAATAAAGGTGGCATTGAGGGGATTCAATACCCATTGCTTGCTGATATCACCAAATCGATTGCTCGTGAGTATGGCGTTCTTCATGAGCAGATTGGCGTTGCTTTGCGTGGGACTTTTTTGATCGATCAACATGATGTGATCCAGTACATGGCGATAAATAATTTGCCATTGGGGCGTAATGTTCCTGAGTTAGTACGCCTGCTTGATGCATTGATTTATACTGAAAATAATGGTGAAGTTTGTCCAGCCAACTGGAATGAAGGGAAAAAAGCCATGCAGCCAACACAGGATGGATTACAAGCTTATTTTGGGTAAGTAGCAGGTTCTTGCTTTTCTGCTTATTGTCTGACAAAAAATACTTTATTAAAGATTTGAACTCTTATAGACGTCATCCCCGTGAAAACGGGGATCCAGGTCTTTTGATAAACAATTATTCAAAGTGATCATTTTATTTCTGACACGTTATTCCAGCACAGGCTGGGATGACGTAGAGAGTCGTAAGGCCTGGATCTCCGCATTCGCGAGGATGACGTGTCCTAAAAAAGTATGCCGTAAAAATACGCTAAAAGTTGTCAGTACTAGAATTTTTTAGCAACCATCTCAGCCAACAACTTGGTATCATCAGAACTAAAACCACAGCAACCGCCAATAAATTGTAAATTATATTTTTTTCCGATAGCAACTATCATCTGTAACGTTTCTTGTTTATTTGGTTCAGGGAGTGTCTTCCCAGATTCAAACATTGATGGATCAGCATCATATGAGTTCGGATAAAACCCTAAGATTCGTTTAATGGTAGCTTGATTGGTAAATGTGTTAATGGTTTTTTCAAAAGCATATGGTGAGCAACAGTTAAGGGCGTATCCGGTTGCAAAACTGTTAGTTTGTAGATCGATATTTTCGATTACGGTTTGAATGTTTTTGCCACTTAGTAATGATCCGTTTTGTTTTACTACAAAACTTATGATTAAGGGAATATTGAGTTCTTTTGCTGCTAAACTTAGCCCCAGCGCTTCACGGCCCGCGCCAATTGTTTCATGTAAAAAAATAATATCTTTAGTAGGAAGACTACATTCATCTAAGACTTCTAGGCATAGTTCGTATTGATTCTTATGAAATTCTAAAGCGCTTTCTGTTGTTGGTGCCAGTTCAGGGGTGTAGCAATCATGTTGAGGTCCAAGACATAGTGCAATTTTTTTGTAACTACGATTTGCTAAAGCTGCTAACAGTGCTTGGATATTAAGCGATAATATTTCTTTAAAGAGATCATTAAATCCTGCACGGAGGATTGGGCGTAAAAAAAAAGCATTGATAGTTGGGAGTGTCGCATTGGCATCTACATAGTTTCGAGCGATCATTTCTACGCCCATTTTATAAGTTGCTTGGTGTGATTTTTTAGTGACTTCAAAAACATTTGAACATAAATCTAATGAGTCAAAACGACAACCATAAGGGCCAAACAGAACATACATAGTGTTACATTGCCATTTTTTTAAGTAATTCAATTTCTTCTGCATACAAAGAAGGATCAGGGGTCTCAAGAATTTTTGGAATATCATGTAACCGTTCATCTTGCATAATGAGTTTGAATGTGCTTAATGGAATCTTGCCTTTGCCAATGCTTTCATGTTGATCTTTGCGGGAATTGTATACTTCTTTGGAGTCGTTGAGGTGAATAACTTTGAGAGCTTTAATTCCGACGGTATCTTCAAGTTCTTGCATCATTTTGTCATATCCAGCTTTAGTACTGATGTCATAGCCAGCAGCAAATGCATGGCAGGTATCCAAACAAATCCCAAGATACTTACGATGTTCTGTTAAATCGATTATCTGTTTAAGTTGAGTAAATGTGTAGCCAAGATTGGTGCCTTGTCCGGCCATCAGTTCGAGCGCGATAATTGTTTCTCCGGTAGCGTGAGCCAAAACCAGATCAAGATTTCGTGCGATCTGCTTAATTCCTGCTTCTTCGCCAGCTCCTACATGAGACCCTGGATGTAATACCAAGTAGAGGATGCCTAATTGTTCACAGCGCTTAAGTTCTTCAACGAGTGCTTTGACTGAGTTTTTTTCAACTAAAGGGTTTTGTCCGGCGAGGTTGATCAAGTACGAAGCATGGGTGACCGGCTTAATGAGTCCAGATACTTTTATGGCATATTTAAAAGCATTAATTTCTTCATTGGTTAGTGGTTTTGAATTATAGCTACGATTGCTCTTGGTAAAAATTTGCATGGTGTTAGCGCCGATTTCAATAGCGCGGATTACGGAAAGAGAAATGTCATCGGCAATAGAAACATGAGCGCCGATAAGAATGGGATGTTTGGGGGTCATAAGATAATCCTAATAAAAATGGGCCGGATTTGCATCCGACCCAAAATCTCACATAATGTGATTTAATTCAAGTATTAATACATGCCTTGCATCATTCCAGGGTGTCCACCTTGGTTTGATGATTGGTTGCTTTGCTTCTCATCAGGAACTTCTGAAATCATAGCTTCAGTTGTTAATAATAAGCCAGCAATAGAAGCAGCATTTTGCAATGCTGTTCTGGTAACCTTAGTAGGATCAACCACACCAGCCTTCATCAGGTCGGTGTATTCTTCTTTGCGTGCATCAAAGCCAATGCGTTCATCGGTTTGATTTTTAACACGGTCAACAACCACGGATGGTTCATGACCAGCGTTGCTTGCGATAATTCTGATCGGTTCTTCAAGTGCACGTCTGATGATTCTTACCCCAACCATTTCAGCTGGCTCAGCTTTGATATCATCAAGTTTCTTTTGTACACGAAGTAACGCAAGTCCACCACCAGCAACAATGCCTTCTTCAACAGCTGCTCTGGTTGCGTGCAATGCATCGTCAACGCGATCTTTCTTTTCTTTCATTTCAGTTTCAGTAGCGGCGCCAACTTTAAGAACGGCAACGCCGCCTGAAAGTTTAGCTAAACGCTCTTGAAGTTTTTCTTTATCATAATCAGATGAAGCTAAATCAATTTCGTTTTGGATTTGAGCTACACGTGCTTTGATTTGCTTTTCGTCACCACGACCGTCAACAATGATGGTGGTTTCTTTTGAGATGCGAATAATTTTTGCTGAACCAAGATCACTTAAGATGATTGTATCAAGTTTGATGCCAAGGTCTTCAGAAACCATACGACCGCCGGTTAAGACAGCCAAGTCTTGAAGCATTGCTTTACGTCTGTCGCCAAAGCCAGGAGCTTTAACCGCTGCAACGTTGATGGTGCCACGCATTTTGTTAACCACTAAGGTTGCCAACGCTTCGCCTTCAACATCTTCTGAGATGATCATTAATGAACGACCTTGTTTTACGACCTGCTCAAGAATAGGAAGCATGTCTTTCATGCTTGAAATCTTTTTATCACAGATCAAGATCAATGGATTTTCAAGTAATGCTTCCATTTTTTCAGTGTCGGTTACAAAGTAAGGTGAAATATAACCGCGATCAAATTGCATGCCTTCAACAACTTCAAGTTCGCTGTCGATTCCTTTAGCTTCTTCAACCGTGATAACACCGTTTTTGCCAACTTTTTCCATTGCGTTTGCAATGAGTTGACCAATATATTTATCGCCGTTTGCTGAAATAGTTGCAACTTGGGTGATTTCTTCAACTGACTCGATTGATTTTGCTCTCTTAATAAGTTCTTTAACAACAACTTCAACAGCCATATCGATGCCGCGTTTAATTTCCATTGGGTTTGCGCCAGCGGTAACGTTCTTCATGCCTTCGCGATAAATTGCTTGTGCAAGAACGGTAGCGGTGGTTGTGCCGTCACCAGCAACATCAGCGGTTTTTGAAGCTACTTCACGAACCATTTGAGCGCCCATGTTTTCGTACTTATCTTTAAGTTCGATCTCTTTTGCAACGGTTACACCGTCTTTAGTGATTGAAGGAGAGCCGAATGATTTTTCAAGTGCAACGTTACGACCTTTAGGCCCGAGGGTTATTTTGACTGCATCAGCTAAGGTGTTAACGCCTTTTAAGATTTTATGACGAGCGTCTTCGCCGAAAATTATTCTTTTAGCCATGGTTTTTAGCCTTTCTAAAATTTTGTTGAACTGAATTAGTCAAGAAGCCCGAGAAGCTCTTCTTCACGTAAGATCAAATAATCTTGTCCGCTGTATGAAACTTCGGTGCCGGAGAATTTACCAAAAATAACTTTGTCGCCAGCTTTAACATTTAATGGACGAACGGTACCATCTGGAAATGTTTTGCCAGTTCCAGCTGCAATAACGGTTCCGCATTGTGTTTTTTCTTGTGCAGTGTCAGGGATGTAAATGCCACCTGTTGACATTTGTTCGTTTTCCATGCGCTTTAATAAGACTCGATCGTGTAAAGGCCTGATAGCCCCTTTGATAGTTTGTGACATCTAAAACTCCTTCAAAAGGTGAAACAAATAATTGTGCGTTTTGCGTTCGGCAGACTTGCCTGTTGTTATCCCGTGGAGTGCCGATAAAAGCTTATGATTATTATAAGGCGTCTATATAGAAAATCAAGTAAAGATTTACATTAAGTGACTCAGATTTTTTGATAGGGTTACGTAAGCCACTGGAGTATGGTAAAATATGTAAAATTTCAATACTTATATTTTTAGTTATTAAACAGTACCATATTTCTTGTAAAATGTCAAATTTTTATTCAACTTGCAATTTACCTTAAATCATGTACTATAAAATGAGCTTATTTTTAAAAATAAAGATTTTCTGGAGGTTGTTATGAAAAAAATGATGTTTTATGTCTTGATGTTAATGGGAGCCGTGTTGCAGACGCCTATACTGGTGTCTATGCATCCAAGAGAGCTTGGAGCTCTAACCCAAGCCCTTCCCATTGAAAAACAAGTTCGTGCAGATTTCGAAAATTGGATTGAAGGTATCTTCGTTTCTATACTTCATTCAGTAAACAGCAACAAAAAAATTAATAAGGATGAGGAGTGGAATAATTTTTGTAAAAGAATCTATGCAAAACTTTTACCTCAAATTGAAGCGGATAATGTTGATTACATAAAAGCTTTTATAGAAAATTTAGCTAGTTTTAAGCAAAAAATTTTTCTAGATCAAATGATACAAAAGCATTTTCCTCATCAAGATAATCTTTGGGAAGACGGTGCTTTTACGGTAGATGTTTCAGGAAAAGATGTTAATGGGTGCTCCTATAAAACAGATACAATTCTTGCAAAGGCTTTTTTTTATGGGAAAGAGAAAATTATTCAATTTTGTATAGACAGAATTATGCGAGAGAAAATTAAGGTTACCGATAATGAAATTTCAGTGAGCTTATATTTTCTAGATGCGCCTATATACCTTATTTCTACGAGATATCAATTATGTAGTAGATTATTTCAGGTAGCATATTTGACTGATAAGCAATTTTCTCAAAGACTTTGCTTAATAAAATCGCTCTTTCTTGATCTTATCAAAAAACAAGGACTTTCTGATCATCCATTTAATACATATTTAGCTCAATTATTTATGCCGTATATTTCTTTAAAAGCAAGAGATATGGGCACTATTTACCCAGAACTAAGCGATAAAAAAGGCAATTTTGATCTATTAAAAGTTGGCTCTTTAACAGATGAACAACGCACAACCCCTCTTCTTAATGCGTACTTACTACAAGAAAAAAAATATGATTTGGTGCGATTTGAACCAACGATTCTCTCGCCGTTACATTTCGCGGCTAAGTATGGTTTATTTAAACTTATTGATGATCTATGCAATGAGAAAAATGTATATGCGTATGAAATTAATCAGCTATCTCCAATGGCTTTAGCTCTTTATAAAAATCATTATATGGTTATTGAGGCATTGTTAAGTAAGTTTCCTGATTTAGCGACTAAAGCCTGTTGTAAAACCTTTGATGGAAAAGATTGTTTTCCATTAGATTTGGTACAGACTCTTTTGAAAAAACATTCGGAAAATTTTATTTTAGAAGAAATTAATGTTTTGCTTCTATCATATCTTTCGGATGATGACCTTGATTCTCGGCCTCTATCGCCAGATTTAATTGTACGGATAAAGGCAAAGAAAGCAGCGCGAACCCCAACAAGCAGAATAAAAAAAACCCCACCACCAGCTACTGCTTCATCAGAACTATCCCAGGAACAGCTACGCAGAGAGCAAGCACTAGCAGCCGCATTTGCTCAGTTGAACTTAGATGAGAATGTTATGCGTTCTGATATCTCTCAAGTATATTGTCAAATACAAGCTACCTGTATGCTTTCAGGGATTGGGATTGAAGAACAAGCATTACTCCGTCTTGAAGTATCACAAGAAGAACTTGCAAAAAGATCAGGCTTATTAGAAGCGCATGAAGGGATTAAAAGAGCAGAGATAATAGATTTGCATAATAAATTTTATGATGCTGTTGTGCGACAAAAAATGGATAGACGTAGTATTGAAAGCACTGAAAATTCAAAGAGATTGTTGTTAGATGTAGAAGAAACAGAAGAGCGATTGCTATGTCTTTCTGAGTTAGAAAAAGATAAGACATTACATGAAGTGTTAGCTGTAAAACGAAATCTATTTACAGATTCTTGTGCTGTCGTAGTAAAGGCACAAGCGGTAAAACTTCAAGTATAGCAAAAAGCTTTTGTTACATCTGAAACTACTAGCCGTAACGACTTAAATCAAAAAGCTAAAAGTTCATTTAATAATATTAAACAAATGGCTAGAAGAGAAGCTATTATAAAGCAATCAGATGCTCTTAAAAAAGAATTTAGTTATCTACAATGCGAAGAACCCGTGGATGGTTTCGTTAAAGATGCTATGACGGTCTATGCTGAACCATCACCAACAAATAGAGAAGATGGGGAAGTTGAGGTTTGTTTAACGCCACGCAAAATAAATAAAATCAAATTTAAAACGGCCCCTGAAGAGAGTCCGGTTAATCTTGAGCTTTCGCCTTATAATAGAGCTTATTTAGAGAGTATGACATTAATTGATCAGAGTTTAGAGTCAGTTCCTGTAATACTTGATGAGACTGAAGTGTGTATACGTCCAATTTGTGTATCCCAGTTATTCTCTTTGCATCCTCGTGTAGAAGCTTATTTGGCGTTTAACGTTCGTCAGGACATAGAAGAAAAGAGACAAGATAATGAGCAAGCGATGCCTGAGGTTACGCAAATGGACCACGCTTACACATTGTCTTGGCTTAAAAATATTGTTCTTAATGGAGCAACATTTTTTTGTAGTCCTTCAGGTCAGCCAGAAACAAAGCGTATTGCATTTGTTGCTAAAGCTAGCATGAGCGACGTTCGTGGTAAACGTGATGGATATGCAACGTTAGTTTTTGCGCTAGATGGAACCTGTATTCATTATTGTTTTACCAGAGAACATCCTGGGGATGTAAAATTTCGTGGATCTGATGGAGTGTTTCGCCCAGCTTATGTTCTTGAGCCAGTACGAGTTAAAGGGAATATTGATAATGGGCAGCTAAAGTTTATGGTTTTGGAGTAGAAAAATTATGTTTTTGGACACGTCATCCTCGCGAACGCGGGGATCCAGACTTTCTCCTAAAATTTATCTAAGAAGTTCTACTAAAAAAGTAAGATCTGGATCCCCGCGTTCGCGAGGATGACGTAAATAAGCATTCTAAACTTGACGTGACATTCTTAGCCTTTAGTTCTTGTCATCTTCTGCCGTAATTGTAAGACCATCACGAAGTGCTTGCTGCAAATTGGAATGATCTGAAAAGCGATAGATCAATTCGTTTACTGATTCTTGAGGTTCATTAAAAAATTCCATAAGCCCAGCTTGAACTTCACGGATTAATAATGTTTTTGCGTAAGAAACTAGTCCATGACCAAGACAATTTCTAATATAGCGTTCATAGTTATTTAAAAAAGCAGTTCTAAATGTGTCTTTCTTTCCTGAATGGCGTGTATATTTGTATTTGAGTCTGCCAGCATAGCATTTATTTGATGTACACTCAAAATTGCAATGACGCCCATGAGGGTTAAAAATTTGATTTTCATTACTACCTCTTTTTTTTACATGATAAAATTACTAATGTTCTGAGCCTACCCATGAGATTTCCTGGCGGATAGGTTTTTGTTATTTTTATTCGATTCGAGGTGGGGTAAAGATGCTTTTAGCCCTTACATCAGTGAGCACCTGGAAGATGCTTGGATTTCAGGTGGCGCGGTAATGATCTGAGATAACTCAGGAATGACCGTGGTTCTTGTAGATGAGTCTTCTACTGATATTTTTTCTTGCATTAGGTTCGTATAAAAATTTGCTACGGGGCTTTTGCTAAGAAATTCTTGTTCGTTAGATTCATTAATAATCATTTGTAGTATAAATTTTACTTGTAGAGAAAGCCCCATTAGCCCATTGGATTGTTTATGAGCTTTTTCTAGGTAGCGAATGAGATTGTTGCGTTTTGCGATAAACTTTAATTCTATAAGTTCTGGCTGAAATACATTTAAGGGTGCAAACTCAGTTTTTAAGGCATTTTTCATTTCGGAAACATCTTTTTCTCTAGCTATAGGACATTTTTCGAGAATTTCAATGTAGTCATACCACTCAAGAATCTGGATCGCTTTATTTCTGCGTGCGGTTGTTCCTTCCCACCAGTCTTTGATTGAGAAGTTCATTCCGACTACCGGTTGTTCAGTTGAAACGATAACCAAACTGACAAGTGCAATAAATTTTATGTTTTTGGATATTTTTAGTTCGCTTCAGCATTGCACAGCCATATTGGCCTGCTTCTTTGATATGCAAGATAGATATGATCATACTTGAGGTTAGTATCAGGTTCTTGTGGGGGGAAAGAAAACATCTGAGATAATATTTCTGAATCCTTGGTATCTGTTTGAGGGCTAAGTTTACGCTGTTCTATAAGATTTTCATAAAACTTACGTTGACCCACTACACTCATGTTTTTTATATCTTCATATTTACCAAGAAGTTGTAATTTTGGATATCTATTACGAATGGTTTCGACGATTGAAAGATTATTAAATGCTTGGATTCTATTGGCTAAGACAGAAGAAACATAGTTAGAAAAATAAGGGTTACAACGAGGAGCCTCTCGATACTCTATGACATAGCCTAAGTAACGTAACAGGTTATTCCGCATGGCAATTATTTCAAGATAAGGTAAAGCTACACTATCTTTTTGATAAGTTTCTATGTGGCTAGTGATAGCTGTTTCGAAGTTGTTTTTTGTTTTTTCATGCTGTTGCATGAGTTCTGGCGCTACAAATGATTCAAGGTCTTTTATGTGATGTAACGTTTGGAAATTGTTGATTAGCATAGCATGTCGATCAAGGGTTCCTACTGTTTTAACTGGAGAGTTTTGACTATCATTAGAAATTTCGCTACCACTGGCAGTTAAGGCACATGAAGTGGTTGTTAATGATTCAGATAGTTTTGCTGGTTGCATGGCTATGGTGTGCTGCTGAAATAAAATTGAGATAAAGCCGGTAAAGACGATGTGTTTGGAGTGCATGAATATTGCCTAAAAAAGTTTGTTCAAAAAATATGATGAACTGGCCATTCTAAGCGAAAATATTCACTTGGTAAAGTTATTTAGGTAGAAAGAGAGGGGTTATTCCCCCTCCGATGATTCTTTCTCTTCTGTATACCCACAGGCCTTATCAGGACAAATTGCTTTTACGGTTTCGGTCTTCTTGTCTTTGACAACGTTGAGGTACCATGATGTTTTACACTTTGGGCAAGGCCGTTCTTCGACTTCGCCAAAGATGGAAAATTTACAGGTTGGGTAGTTAGAGCAACCCCAGAAGGAGCCGCCACGCCAGCGGCGTTTGGTAATTTTGCCGCCACATTGTGGGCATGGCTTTTTAAGGGCGTCTTGATGGATATGCTTACAATCAGGGTACCCTGGGCATGCAAGAAATGGCCCGAAGCGGCCCATTTTTTTAACGAGCGTTTTACTACAGTTTGGGCAAATTTCATTGGTAATTTCTGTTTCTGTTGGGCCAGCAAGGTTCATAGCGCCTGCTTCATCACGTTTAACATTAGAGGTGAATTTACATTCCGGGTATTTTGAACATCCCGCAAACTCACCTGTTTTTCCAAAGCGAGTAACAAGTGGAGCCTTACATTCAGGGCATGAAAGTCCGGTGTCAACAGATTTAAGGGTAACGGCGCTACCGCCAAATTCCGTTAAATCTTTTTTAAATTTTACATAAAACTCATTGAGTGTTTTGTCGCGATCGATTTCACCTTGTGCAATTTTATCAAGGTTTTCTTCCATTTGAGCGGTAAAGCTTACGTTGATAATATCAGGTAAGTTTTTAACCAAAAGGTCATCAACAGCCTTGCCAAGCTCTGTTGGCGAGAAGCGCTTCTTTGTATCACGTTCAACATAATTTCGCTTTTGGATCGTTGAAAGTGTTGCTGCATAGGTTGATGGTCGTCCAATCCCCAGCTTTTCCATTTCCTTAACCAAGGTTGCTTCAGAGTAGCGTGGTGGTGGTTGGGTGAAATGCTGCTTATTGGTGATTTCTTTAAGCTTAGTTGTATCCTTTTCTTTGATGTCTTTTGGAATCTTAACAATTTTTTCTTCGTCTTCATCTTCAGCGAGATAAACTTTTAAGAACCCTTCAAACATTAATGTTGAACCGGTTGCTTTAAAAGTATAAATGCCGCCAAGTAATAAAACTTGTCGTTGAAAGTAAACCGCCGGCGTCATTTGGCAGGCAACAAAGCGCTTCCAAATAAGTTCATACAAGCGTGCTTCATCTTTTTTAAGGTAACGATTAGCAATTTTAGGGGTTATTTCAACATTAATCGGGCGAACGGCTTCGTGGGCATCCTGTGCGCCAGCTTTGCTGTACATGTTTGCTTTGCTTGGGACATACTTATCACCATATTCTTTTTTAATGTAGCTACGTACTGATTTGAGTGCAGAGTCTGCGATGCGTAATGAGTCAGTTCTCATGTAGGTGATCAGTGCTTCTGGCTGATTTTTATCAGATAACGGAATACCTTCGTAAAGGCGTTGTGCTACCGACATGGTTTTATCAACCGAGAAGCCAAGTTTGTTGAATGCATCTTGTTGTAAAGTACTGGTCATAAAAGGTGGAGCAGCTTTTTTGGAAAGTTCTTTTTCCGTAATTTTTGAGATTACATAATCTTCTTTTTTTGCAGAAGCTAATGTTTTATCAGCTTCATCTTTATTCGTTAGTTTAAACGCTTTATCTTTAATCTTGAAAAGCTCGGTAGGAAGTTCAGCATTGCCAATGATCAAAAAGTTTGCATGGATGGACCATGATTCTTCAGGTTTAAAGCTAATAATTTCTTGTTCACGCTTACAAACGAGGAGTACGGCTACCGATTGTACACGGCCAGCGGAAAGGCCCTTGGCAATTTTACGCCAGAGGATAGGGGATACTTCATAACCAACCCAGCGGTCAAGGATACGACGCGCCTGTTGTGCTTCTACTTTTTTCTCATCAACCACTGTTTTATTGTTGATCGCTTCTTCAATCGCATCTTTGGTAATTTCATTAAAGGTAATGCGGTAAATATTCTCAGGGTCAACAACCTTCTCAATTTCTTGGCTGATGTGCCAGGAGATAATTTCTCCTTCACGGTCAGGGTCAGATGCTAGGTAAACTTCGCTACATTTAGATGCTTGTTTACAGATGTCGGTAATTTTTTCCTGCTTATCTTTGAGAACTTCATACTCAAGGGATATTTTTTTGGTCTTTTCATTAATTTTGATCCCCAACTTTTTTGAAGGTAAATCTTTAATGTGTCCAAAGGTAGACATTATCTTGAAATCTTTTCCAAGAAATTTTGATATTGTTTTTATTTTCGCTGGAGATTCTACGATCAGTAGTTTCATGCCACTTTTCCTGGTTGTCCCTGTTTGCTTTTTTACCACGTCCCACCCACCCAATAGTTACTGGTTAAATTTTTTGCTGCAACTTTGTTTTACCAACTATATGATTTTTGTCAAAATCTATTCACTTAGTTTCGATACTTTATTTTACGCTGTACATTTCCAATAAGTCAATAAATTTTCCATAAAATCCCCAAATACGCCTGCATTGCTTTTAAAGTAAAAATTCTCTACAATCCAAAAAACTAACGAAATCTATCATTTTTTCTGGTAACTAATCTTAACCTACAAGGATTTTTTATGACGCTTCAACGAGTATCTATTTTATGGAAAGAATCGATATCCTTCTTTGCGTTGGATAATTTACGTCTATTTTTTTTGGGGGTGTTAAACAATGCGTATCGGTCACTTTTTATAGGCGGAACCTATTTCTGGTGGCTTTTTTTAGTGGTTATTGGCGCTCGGGTGATGGGAGCTGAATGGGCTGAAAATGTAGCCCTGCTGTTGGTTTATTTCTTTCTTATCATGATTGCTCGGCCGTCAATTGAACGTAAAGACAGTAACTACTTTTTTATCTACCTTTATAAATTTCCAGGATACTTGGGTTTATGTTTTATGTTTTATTCATGTTGGTTTTTATTTAGTCTTGGCTTTACTAGTTACTGTCCCATGATGTTAACGGGTGATATTCCTTGTTCTGGGTTAATGCTGTTTTTTAGTGTCCTTATTCCGCGATTAACCATGCTTTCATTATTGTTTTACATGGATCTTACCAGCTCGATAAAAAATGTTTTTGTTGCAGCAGGGAACAGCTTAAAGTTTTGTGGGTATTTTTTACCAGTCATGCTGGTCTTTGTTTTGGCTGAGGTGATTTTACTTTCACTGCCACAAGTTCTTGGTTTTCTTATTAATTGGCAGGTACACAATGCGCAGATTCTTAACGTTATTTCACTTGTACCTGTTGGCTTAGTGCGTCTATTTGCTATTAGTATGGTGACATTGTTCTATGTGAAGGTTAAGTATCAGCATATTAAGTTGTTCTTTAAGTAGGGATCAGTTGAATTAGGCTTCTGGTGATTGTTTATTGAGCTGTTAGTTTTCGGTTGTCATCCTGCATTTTCAACTTAAATGTAAAGTAGATATAAATAGTTCAGGCACGTCATCCTCGCGAAAGCGGGGATCCAGGTCTTTTTTCTTCCTTAGAGTATTTATACTTTCTGTTTAAAAATTTGTAGAAAGTTAGTAAAAGTAAGTAAGATCTGGATCCCCGCGTTCGCGAGGATGACGTGAATAAGAGTTAATATCTTTAATAATAAAATTATACCAAAAGAAGACGCTTAATGCTAAGTATCATCAATTAAGTTTACTTTTTACTCTACCTATATTAATTTTGTAAAAGTTAGTTATTAATTTTGCTTTATTAATTTCAATAAAGGGAGATTTTCCATGATTGATTCAAGAGGGTTTTTAGACCTTTCTTACCGAGAGCTTGAAGAAATGAATCTTCAAACCAAAGAACAACGCATGAATCGCATCACTGATGATCAGGCAAAAGAGTTGCGCATCAAATATCTCACCGACACCACAAGTATTAAAGCGGTTACCATCTGCTTTTCTGATCTTGAGGGTCGATTTCATATGCTCGATTATGACAAAAAATTTCTTTTAAAAAGTTACGACGCGCTTTCGTTTGATGGCTCATCGGTTCGTGGCTTCTCTCTCCAGCAAGAATCTGACTTACGGCTTAAAATTGACTGGTCTGCTTTTTATGTGGTGCCAGCGGATATTTTTGGTGCCGGGAAAGTACTGTTCTTTGCTGAAGTTTGTACGCGAGAAGGGGTTACTTATCCGGCGGATATGCGTGCACAGCTGCGTAACTACATGAGTGCTCTCTATAAAAAAAATGAAACGGTCTTGTATGCAGCGAATGAAGTAGAAGGCTTTATATTTCAGGGAAAAGAAGCCGAAAGTCGTTATCGTGAGACGGGAAAATTTGAATTTATTTCTACCGGTGGCTATTATCATTCGTTGCCGACCGATCCATTACGCTTATTCATGGATCGTGCGGCTGAAGCACAACGCGCTATGGGCTTTGAAAATGAGAAAGATCATCCAGAAGTTTCGCCATCACAATTTGAGATGAACTACTCCTACACTGAGATGCTTATTGCAGCGGATCAGGTTCAACTCTATAAACTGTTGTGTCGTCAGGTTGCTTACAACCTTGGCATGACGGCGAGCTTCCTACCTAAGCCGATTACGGGGATTAATGGTAGTGGTATGCATACCAACATTTCTATTAACAAAAAAAACAAAAATCTTTTCTATGACAAAGAAGGCAGAGATAATCTTTCAAAAATAGGATGGGATTTTGTTGATCGTATTCTTAACCATGCTGATGATATTTGTTTAGTCTTAAATCCAAGTGTTAATGCCTACCGTCGTCTTGATCCACACTACGAAGCGCCGAATCAAATCAAAGTTTCAGCCAATAATCGTGGTGCCATGGTGCGTATTCCGTGGGGGAATGAAAATTCAGCACGCATTGAAGTGCGTTCAGTGGCGCCTGATGCAAATCCGTACATGGTTATGTATGTACTTGCAAAAACGGGGCTTGAAGGCCAACCAGGGGATGTGAGTGATCCGGATAAACGTACAAGAACGCGCTTTTTGCCGGACAATATTTTGGATGCCATTAAATCATTTAAACAAAGTAAGTTTGTTGGAGAGTTGATGGGTGAGAGTATTCAGGGGAAATTTGCGGAGCTTAAGGTTGCTCAAGCTGATCGATGCCCAAAACTTTTAGGGACGATGATTAAGTCTGCTGAGATTCAGTTTCATCATGAAGTAACCAACCAATCGTTGTGGAATATGTTTTAGCCTACGCCTGTTCTGAATATTTAACATTCTTTTTGATGTGTTCCAGTGCACTGCGGTGTGCTGGAACCATATTTGCTGGTAAGTGATCATCAGAAACCCATAGTAGCTCAGTATGCTTGTTTGGTTCTTTATTATAAACTTCACCATTCCATTGAGTACATTCAAAGAGACATACAACGATTTCAAGGCCGTTTGTTTGCTTATAAAAGATGTGGACGAATTTCAAGTCTTCTGGATCTATGGTTATACCAACTTCTTCCCTTGCTTCTCTCACAATGGCTTGACGAAACGTTTCATATTGTTCAACAGCTCCCCCAACAATGCAGTATAAATTTGGGGCGAATAACGCGTCAGGAGCTCGCTTAAGTAAAGCTACTTTGCCATTGCGACGTAAAACAACTTGAGAAAATATAGGCAGTTTGTGACTTGCCATAGAAATGTGTCCTTTTTAAGCATTAAATAAGTTTTATAGCTTGTGTTGAGGACTGTTTACTTTAGGGGGAAAAATGCGTTTAATCAAATGCTTTTGGGCGAAAATTGTGAAAAGTGATAAATAGGTATGTTTTTTACGGTTTTTACCCACTTTACTTTTCTTAATAAATTTATATACTAATTATAATTGTAATTATTTAATAATCTTTTAAACTGAAGAAACTTATAAGTTGAATAAAAAAGTAACAAATATTTTTTTTCGTGTATAATAAACCCCCCTATCTTTCAGGGGGTTTGTTTTCTAATCGTTAATTAATTATTAAATGGAGGTTTCTATGAACGTATTAAAATTTTTATTGGTTGGCGTATGTGCGCTTGGATTTATTGGTAATGCTGATGCAATGAGGTGGTGTTGTGGTAAAAAATCGGTAAGTATTAAAGAACCTAGAAGTGTTCCGCAGCAAAAATCAGGGCTTCAAATAGAATCAGGGCCTCAACCCTTAAATACTTCTGATTTAGAAGCTAGCCTCCCAAATTCGTCGATTGGCGAAGGATCTTTAGGAGATAGCCCAACTAAATACGTTTCTGGTGGTGTTGAAAATGCATCTTTAGGTGCGGCAAGAAAATCTTTTATGGAGGTTGAGCATGTTATACAGTCTTCTCATTTTAGTCCAGGTGACAAGGCAATCTATATGTTCTTATTAGAGTTTGTTAGAGATACATATTTTCCTGTTATTGTGCCAGCTCAGTTAACATCATGGAAAGATATTTATGGTGAGGCTAAAGGGCGTTTTGCAGAGGTAGAAAAGTTTTTTAATGAGCATAAAAATTATTTTATACAGGGGCTTGCTTTCAAGCATGTTCAACCTGAGAGTGATCTCGAGGATCGTTTTGATAACATTTCATTAATATTTTTCAAAGCATTATATGATGCATTTTCTAAAAGAGGCTATGCAATCAATTATTTAGTATGGCTTCAGATTGCCGCGCCATTCTATTCTCATCAATTAAAAGAAGCTTATCCTGAATTGCCACAATTAGCCGCGAGTATATCAATGGTCCATGGCGAGCTTTCACGATTTACTGGTAGCGTGGTGAACGGGCTTAGTGATTTGGTTGGAGAGTAGGCGGTTTAGTTCTATAGCTTATTAATATTTTTTTAAGATATTTTCAGTCCTTATACACGTCATCCTCGCGCATGCGCATAGGCGTCAATTTAAGGAAGGAATCCTTAAGTCTTTGGTTGAAATGTGTATCCATACGTCATCCTCGCGAATGCGGGGATCCAGGGCTTACTTACTCTTTACTGACTTTTTTTAAAAAAAGAAGTATAAAATTTTAAAAAAGAAAGAAGTCTTGGATCCCCGCATTCGCGAGGATGACGTGTCTGAGCAATTTATAGCTGATTTTCCCTTAAGTTGACGCCTATGCGCATGCGCGAGGATGACGTAGTGTGATAACACTTAATAAAGGTTTTGCTTACCTCTGGTGATTTGCATACCAACCAACTAAGCGTACAAGATATTCTCGATTAACGCGCATCTCTATTGACTCACGTCGGTTGCTTTCATATGTGTAGTGCTGGGCAGCTTGTAAGAGTGTAAGGCCATTACATAAGCCTGTATCGCCTAGATTAACCCCTTGATATCTTCTTACACTTCTTGTTGTTGAATGTATTAAAAGTGCTTCTGTTGCTGGTACGTTGCCATGAAACACTGCCAAATGAAAGGTGTTATATCCGGAATATTCTTCAAATGGATTATGCCCAGTATCTAACAAGTAACCAATAACATGTTTTGGCATATTAAAATGTATAGCTGTATGTAAAACTGGTTCTTGTCGTTGAGCTGCTGAATTAGCGAGCCATGCAACAATAGAGTCATGAAATGTATTTGGGATCTGGTCTGTTTGGATTGCAGTTTCCGTAATTTCTGAGTCTGTCCATGTTGAATCAGATTGGAAGGTTCTTTCTTCTCTGATTTCATAGTCAGATTGCGGGGTTATTGTAGGACTAGGTTGATCGTCTGTTTGTAGTGAAAAATCTGCTTGTTCTGGTTTTGTTATGGTAGGTGCAGCTTGCGCTTCTGTTTGAATACTTCTGGTGTTACGGTTTGGTCGTATATGTGCTTGGGTTGCATGATCAGCTACTACTGTATCTGCTTGAGAGGCTTTACTTGAAACGCTTATTTTTGGTGTTGGTGGTGGCATTGGCATAGGACTTTGAGCTACTTTCTCAAGAGAAATATTTTCTTGCGTGAGTTTTTTGCAGCGCTCTTCGCAGCGCTTCATGTGATCGATTAAATCTTTATGGTAAGTAAGCAGCAACTCTTCTCGTTCCGTTTGTTCTTCTGTGTACATAGTTGTACGTGTTTCCACTTCTTGAGTCGGTATTTGTCGTAAAGTTATTTGGTTGTGAGCCCAGGTAGTTTGTTGTTCAAGAGTTTTGCGGTCTCTTGCTTGTGCTACGCCAACACAAATTCTGCCCAGACTATTCGTTGCATTAAATGTTTCTTCTGCTCGCCTGATAGATTCTTCAATTTGTAATACAGACATCTCATTAAGAATTTTGCGCTCGTTTGCTATCCAAGCTTCTACTCCGGTTGTATATGCTACCTCGAGTTGTGCAGTTTGATTATCTAAATGCCTTAAATAATCTTTGGGCTTGGTAACTCTAAACATAAGATTACCTATTCCTTGTTCTGATAATAATCCATTTTCTTGTGCAATAGAGCGAGGGGTTATCTGTTTTCCGTCAATCATGGCAATGGCATCAGGATTGGCGTTGTAAGACATTAAGAGTGCTGCAATAAGGGGATCATTACGAGCAGCTACAAGATGGAAAGGGGTTAATGCTTTTTTTGTGCGACGCTCTACTTCTTTTGAATTTAATGCAAGAAAAATACGTAAAGTTAGGCCATATCTTATTGACAGCTCATTGAAATTTTTTTTATTACAGGGGTTTTCTTGAATAACTACGTGTACAGGGGCATAACCATCTTGATTAAATTGTCCAAGAAATTCAGGGTTACTTTTTGCTAATACCTCAACGCCTGAAGGGGATCCTATCTCTGCCATGGTGTGTAGGGGGTTATTTTTTTGAAAATTTTTGTTACCAAGTTCTTCTGGTGATAAGGGGTCTATAGAAGTTTTTTCTTCTACTGGCATGGCAACATAAAAGTAATAGAGTGCATGGGTTAAGAAGCGCAAAATAGTGATTAACTCTTGCTTTATGATGGGATCTTTTTCTGAATTTACTTTATTGACGGTTTCGGTTTTTAGTTTCTGTATGATGTTGTATATCTGAATGTGTGGCGACATGCGAGATAAAAATATCTTGATCAGTGATATATTTCTATTTTCTATAATAATTGAGAGGCAAGAGCTGATCTCATTATCGAATGTTTTTTTAGCAAGCAGGTAATCAATAATTTGTTCTAAAGATTCTTTTTCTTCTTCGATTTCAAATTCTTCTTCTGAAAATTTGCACGTATGTAATTTGATAGCAAGAACTAGAGGGGTAACTTTTAATCCGTGCCATGGTCTATCATCACAAGAAAGCGTTAGGTCGCCACCATGGTCAACGAGAACCTGAACAACCTGTACTGTTGAAGTGCGGATGGCGTATTCGAATGGACTCATGTCATCGTCATTGCCATCGTCAGGTTTACTTTTATTAATAAATTTTTGTGTATCGATATTAATTTTTGGACATTCTTCTTTTAAAATCTTATCAACTTCATTTTTATCAAATTTTTCTATTGCGGTCATAAGAGCTGCATAAACTTTTTCTGTTTCTGCTTTTAGGTCTCCTAACATAAACTCTCCAATACTTGCTACTTTGATAAATCCATTCTTTGTAGCAATTGATAGAGGGGTTATTTCTTGCTCGCCAACTTTGGTAACGGCATCAAATCTTGTGCCATCACATTGCATTAATCTGCAAGCTGGAAGTGTTTTTTTTTGTAAGCAGGCGGTATGCAGCGCGGTAAACCCTTCTAAATTTTCTCCAATTTTTGTACGTCTTGTTATTGCTTGTGGGTCTGATGTTAATAAAAGATTAAGACAAGAGTTATAACGCATATCCAATTCATCACTTGCTTCACTTACAGGACTTGCTTTGATCAGCACATGAATCGGTGCATCGCCGGTGTCATTGAGGGCTCCAAAAAATTCTTTGTTTTTACTGAACCTTGAAATCCCCTCAAGATTACCAACTTCTGCCATAGTGTGGAGTACGGTGTTCCCAAGAAAATCTGGATGATTGAGTTGCTCAACCGGAATATTACTTACGCTGTTATGTAGAATGAGATTGAAAAGATGTTTTGTATGAAGTAAAAGGCGATGGATGGTTTTTAGTTTTTGCGTTATGTGAGGAGCAACCGCTGCATTGCCTTTAACTTCTTTTTCTTTCGTTATATTTTGCTCGATAAGACTTGAAAGGATATCTAATGATCCTTCGCAAGCGGGCATGCGGGCAAGAAATATTTTTACCAATGATTCATTTAAGCTTCCTGATGACCAGCAAAGACATTTAATGACATCTTCATCAAACATCTTTTTTGTTAACAGGTAATCGACAATTTTTTCAAAATTTAGTTTTTTTTCTTTTGTGCTGGCTTCCGTGTGGCATTGTACTGCAGTGGTTAGCGGTGTTTGTGAAAAATTAGGGATAACTTCTACTGCTTCAGCTAGGTTGATATCTCCACCAAACTCAATGAGAACGCGAACAACATCCACATTACTATATTTTACTGCTTCATGAAAAATTGTCGTTCCGGTTTTGATATTGAGTGTGTTGATAGCATCTTGTGGCGTAACGTTAGGTGTAGGAAATTTTTCGGCCAAAATTCTTCTTAGTTCTTTTGCTTCTTTTCTTTCTATTGCGGTTATAGTTTTTTTATACCAGGCGTCAATAAGTTGGGGTGTTTTGTTGGGAGCGGCTTTTGTTGTTTTGTGCATGGCCTGAATTTGTGTGTTGAAGGTGAGTGCAAGAAGAAGGAGTAAATGTTTACATAGTGTTTTCATGAACATCTCTTTGGGTTAATTTTTTAGTGTTAGACAATATTTAGCGTATTACGTCATCCTCGCGAATGCGGGGATCCAGGACTTCTTTCTTTTTTAAAATTTTCATACTTCTTTTTTTAAAAATTTTTAGGACGTTAGTAAAAGTAAGTGAGATCTGGATCCCCGCGTTCGCGAGGATGACATAAATTAGAGTTAAAAACTTTAATAAGATTCTAAAATAAGACATTCATTATTTTCATGAAAATCTCTTTGAGTTATTATTATTCTTGATTTGTATACAGAGCCCCAGCACTTATAAGCAACTGAATCATAGGTTCGTTACCTTGTGTTATGGCGGTTTGTAGCGGTGTTTCTGCTGATGATGTTGATGAAGGTCGATTGATAATCTGCTGAGCCCATGATCTGATATTTCCAGTTTCATCAAATAAAAACACATGAGCAATGTTTATATAACCCAAGTACACAGTCCAATGAAATGTGGTATACCCCTGATATTCTTCGCATAGAGGGTTGTAATAAGGGTTATGGCTACCTGTGGCGCGTGGATGCAGTAAATAATTAATGATGGTTAGTGGCATGTTAAAGCACATTGCAGCATAAAGAACAGGGCACCGCATCTTTCGCGCAGCAATATTCAAAGATTTTGATATTGATTGGTAAAATTCTTGTTCTGTATCGGTACCATCAAGTTGATCTTCTGGTTCATGTTCTGTTGAATTACTACTTGTTGCGGCTACTTCGGTAGTTGGAGGGGATAGTTCTGGTGTTGCTGGCATGGTTGTCTTGAATAGGTCAGAGATGCTTTGCATGGCAATGCTTTCTTGATCAAACAGTTTATGTCTTGCATCGAGTCGAGCTGAACAATCTGCGATATGACCCAAAAGTTTCTGTTGATAATCCAAGAGAGCTTGTTGATTGTCGTCATTGGTTTTACTTGTGGCGATGAAATCTTTAAGTTCTTGAAGTTGTCTTTTTTGATCTGATACTGAAGCTTTGAGAGCTTGGTTTAAAGCTCTTTGTTCTCGTAATTGTGCCTGTTCATTTGTGAGTGTTTTGTGAAGATCTTTATGAGTCTTAGTAAGTTCTTGATGTGAAGCGTTGAGTTCTTGTTTTGCTGCGGCTTCTGATGCAAGCTTTTGCTGTAGCTGTATATTTGATGCGCCCTGTTTGCTGCCTTCACACATAATGTTACGATAGAATGCGTGTTCATTTATAAGTTCTTTTCGAGTATCAGTTTCTTTAAGTGATAAAGCTGTACGACTTGCTTCTAAAGCTGCTTGAATTTTTGTACAAGTCTCTTTGCGAGCTCTATCAATTTGTTTATCTAATGTTGCTCTGAATGCTGTTGCAACAGTATCTCGTTGAGCAGCTTCTTCAAGTGTTAATTTGTTTACGTGATACTTAAGTCTTGTGCATTTATCGATAAGGTCTTTGATTATTTTTAGTTTGATCATGCCGTTTTTTGTAGCAATGAATCGAGGTGTAATCAGTTGTCCGCTAACGGTAGCCTCTGCATCAGGATCAGCTTTCCCAAGTTGCATGAGAGCTGTTACGGTTTTTTCATCTTTATTGCGAAGAGCCATACAAAGCGGGAGATATCCTTCTGTTGTGGGGCGTTCAGTGGCGAGAGGATCTTTCGTAATTAATGCATGGAGGGTATCAATATATCGTTTACCAGCTTCTTGTAATGTTTGTTCTGTACGAGGAGCTGTTTCAATGGCCAGGTGGATTGGCGCAAAGCCATCATTATTGTATTGTTCAAAAAGTTTCTGATGTGTACTAAGAACCGTAATTGCTACCGGGTTTCCAATTTCTGCCATAGTGTGCATAGGAGTGTTACCACTAAATGTGGGGTTATTGAGAATCGCAGATGCTATCAGAGGAGTTTCTGGTGAGTCTAGAACAAGACTAAAAACATGTAATGTATGAATTAAAAATCGTTGGATAGTTGTAAGTTTTTCAATTTTTGCTTGGTCTTGATTTTGTTGAGCTGATAATATTTTTTGACGAACTTCTCTGATCTTTTCACGTAATACTACATATAATTCAGTACAGATGGGCATGTAGGCAAGAAATTTTTTAATAAATAATTCACTTTCAAAGTGAACAATAATGTCGAAACATTGAAAGAAGGCCAGATCGAGTTTTTTTTGTTGAGAAAGTATAAATTCGACTATTTTTTCATTTTTTAATGCTACCGCAATGGTTAACAGTGTTTGTTTTATTCCTGGGATCCCTTCTCTTTCTTCAGCGAGTGTAACATCTCCCCCGAGCTCAACGAGTTTACGAATGACATTAATATCTCCGTCATCACAAGCATAATGAAGAAAATTTTGGCCTGGATTTTTGCCAAGTGAATTGATGAGTAATTCTGGCTTCATTCCGATCTTTTTAGCTTCTTGGATTACTATTTTTTCAATTTCAACTACATTTTTACTGTCTATTGCTTTTGCAAAATTTTCACAAAATTCTTCTATGGCTGCTAATACTACGTCGACTTGTTTTTTGGGGGGAAGTGGTTGACTTTGCATTTGCTTTTTTGTGAGCACTCCTGGGACCTTCCCCGTAGGTCTTTTTTTCATGGCCTGAATTTGTGTATTGAAGATGAGTGTAAGAAAAAGGAGTAGGTGTTTAAATAATGGGTTCATGAAAGTCTCTTGTGATATTGATTTCTAGCCTTGTCATCCTGAACTCGTTTCAGGATCCAGTCTTTTTTTTCTACTTTTTTCTATGCTTTTGATTAGATCCTGAAACAAGTTCAGGATGACAATCAGGTTAGGGTGCTGTTTAACATTTTAACAATGGCGTGTCGTGTTACATTGATTTCTGGGGTGTCAGAAGTGTAGTAATTACTTAGGCAATCTTGTGCAAACTGTACCGTTGCTTCGTCTACCGTAGCACCAGCATTCACAAGTAATTGAACCATGTTAGGGTTTACTTGTATGATGGCGGTTTGTAGAGGGGTTGTTTCGGTATGGGTTGATGAAGCTCTATGTATAAGTTGTGGGGCACATGATCGGATTTCTCCGAATTCATCAAATAAGAAACTATGAACAACGCTTACATAACCCCAGGTCACGGCCCAGTGGAATGTGGTGTACCCTTGGTATCCTTCTAATAATGGATGGCTGACATAGGGATTATGGGTTATTGCTTTAGGAGAGTTGGCACTTGATGTGAGCAAATAGTTAATGATGGTTAGTGGCATTTCACAGTACATGGCAACATAAAGAACAGGCCCCCGCATTTTTCTCGCTAATATGTTCAAGGCTCTGGCGATTGACTCATAAAATTCTTGTTCTGCTGGAGTATCATTAAGTTGATCTTCTGGTTCTTGTTCTGTTGCATTACTACTTGCTGCGGCTTCAGTTGTTGGAGGGGATAGTTCTGGGGCTGTTACCATGGTGTTTTTATAGAACATTAACATTTCATATCTGGCGCTAAGTTCTTGGTCGCATAATGCTTGGCGTGTGTGCTCTGCCGATGTGGTAAGACCTGTAAAATTTTCCCGCACCATTTCTTGGCAGCTTGCGATGTGATCTAAAAGTTTTTGTTGATAATCCAAAAGTACATGTCGATCAGTTGAACTAGTTTTACTTGCCGCTATAAGCTTTTGTAGATCTGCAATTTCTTTATTTTTTCTTAAGATAATTGCTTTCAGAAAGGCGAGAGATTTGTCTTTTTTTAGAAGAGAGTCTTCAAGTGCTTGTAATTCGGCGTCTTTCTTTGTGTTTGCTCTAGTAAGTACTTGATTTGCAGTTCTTTGTTCTCGTAATTTTACTTGTTCACGATCAAGTGTTCCTTGAAGTTCTGGTGTTGAGTAGTATCTGGTTCTGAGTGCTTCGTAAAAAACACGATCTTTTTGTTCTGCTGCTTTGGTTGATTCGCGTTGTTGTAAGGCATCACTCCAAAGAGTTGTTTGCTCATTTGTCAATGCAGCTTGTATGATGGTTTGTTTTATTTGTTCTTCTTGTTCTGCTTGAGTTACTTGTCTAGCAAGTTCTGCTTGTTGTGCTTGCTTAATTTTTTTAACTCCAGCAGTAAATTGTTGATCAAATGCGGCGTAATATTTTGTTGCCAAGGTTTCTCGAGTAGTTGCTTCTCTGAGTGATAGCTGGTCTAAATGATACTGAGACCTTGTGCATTGAGTTATCCAATCGCTGACATCTTTTACTTTTATCATGTCGTTTTGTGTTGCAATGGAGCGTGGTGTTATAACTTTTCCCTTGATCGTTGCCTCTGTATCTGGATTGGCATTCCCAAATCTCATAAGCGTTACTGCTGAAAGTGCGTCATGTGCTTGCATGGCCATGTGGAGTGATGTTAACCCATCTCTTGTGCAATGTTTGGTTGCTTGAGCATCAGTACTGAGAAGTGCTTCTAACGTTTGAACATAACGGCAATGCTCTTCTTCATAGGGAAATTTTTGTGTAGGTCTTGTTTTAAGAGCAACATGGATAGGAGCTAATCCAATATTATTGAGAGCGCTAAAAAGTTCTTGTTGTGTTCTAAAGGCAGCAATAAATCTTGGATTGCCAATCTCTGCCATGGTATGGCACGGGTTGTTGCCGCAATAGGCTTTTTGCGTTATGGCTTCAACGGGGATGCGATCTTCTTCATTTATGCCAAGTATAAGATCAAGGACATGGAGGGTGTGTATTAAATAACGCTGTATCGTGATAAGTTTTGGGACTTCTTTGCTTTGGACTGTTTTTTCTAAAGCAAGAATTTCATTGAGGGGTATAAGAAGATCATGTAATGCTTTGTGTGCTTCGAGCGTAAGAGGGAGGTATGCAAGAAATTTTTTAATGAAAGATTCAACTTTCATTTTATCTGAGACAGCTAGCCATAAGCAGGTGAGAATATCTTGATCTTTTACTTTGTTGAGTGAAAGCAGATACTCGACAATATTTTCAAAGTTGTTTGCCCAGGCGGTGGTTAAAGGAGTGGTAGGGAAGGGGACGTTATTTACATTTTTTTGTTCGACGGTAACATCTCCACCATGTTTTACGAGAAGGCGCACTACGTCAACAGAATCAAATCTTGTAGCATAATGGAGAAATGTTGCCCCATCTGTTGGATCAGGGGTATTGATGAGAACTTTTGGATTCATTTTTATAATGTTACATTCTTTTTGTAAAATTTCTTGAACGTTTTTGGCATTAGAAGTTTTGATTGCTTCGGCGAGTCTATGGACGATTGCTTTTGAAAATGCTTGAGCATCAACGACAATCGTTTTTTTTTGCATAGTCTGAAGCTGTGTGCTGACCGTGAGTGTAAAAAGAAGGGGAAAATATTTGAGTAGTATTGTCATAAAAACTCTTTTGGTTACGTTTAAATTGTTACTTGTGTGTAATATTTAACTAAATTAAGTATATGAAGGGTTGTAGGGTTTTGAGATTCTCTTGCGTACGACTCAGCACCTTGTAGAAGAGTATATCCCCCGCAGGTTCCCGTATCAACCGGCCTTCTGCCGTAGTTGCGTGGAGATTGAGTTATTGGATCTAATAAAAGAGTTTCGAGGGCTGTTAAGTTTCCATTGATCACTGCCCAATGGAACGCATTGTATCCGTTATATTCTTCAAAGGGGCCAGTTTTTGGTGTGTACGGATTATGGCTTCTTGTAGACAATAAATCATTGATGATCGATGCGGGCATTTTAAAAATAATAGCGGCATAAAGAACAGGACATTGCATTCCTATTGCAGCAGCTTTTAGTGCTCCAATAATGGTCTGATGAAACACTTGTTCTGCGGCGCTAGATTCTTGGAAAGGGGCCTCTTGTTCTGTTGGATCAATTTCTTCTTCCAAAAATTGCGTAGCTGTGTCTGTGAGATCTGATGGTCTTGGGATACTTTTTTGAAGTTGATCAATGACAACCTGTTTTTTTAGTGCTGCTTGTTTTTCATCTTCGATGAGGTCTAAAAGTTTTTGCTGGTAAACCAAAAGAGCTTGATGAGCTTCTGCGCTCGTTGTACTTGCTGCAATGAGTTCTTTTAGTTGTCTTTTTTGGTCTTCAATTTGTGCATTGTGCTTCAAGATAAGTTTTTTTAAGCAATCGATCGATTGTTCTTTTCCCACTTGTAGATCAATATTTTCAGATGCAAGACGTTGTCTTTCTTGCTTTGCAGCTAGAGATTGCTTGCTGCTTGAGACGTAAAGTCTTTTGAAGCCTTCATAAAGATCACGTTCTTGTTGTGTAAATACTTCGATCGTTGCGCGTTGTTTTGATTCATTAAGATAAAAAGCTTCTCGATCAGCAGCAAGTAAAGCATTAAAAGTAGCAAGTTCAGTC
Source organism: uncultured Pseudomonadota bacterium (assembly GCA_964354855.1). Lineage (GTDB taxonomy): Bacteria > Babelota > Babeliae > Babelales > RVW-14 > CAYHBO01. The sequence continues at coordinate 29,945 of CAYHBO010000003.1, forward strand.
TGAACTTCAATTTCTGGGTGGTACTGCTTTATCAGCGCGACACCTACGTGGTTATTCATTTCGATCATGGTGTGAAGCGGTGTTTTTCCAAGAAATTCTGGTTTATTGAACGCTTCATTAAACATTTCACTTTTGCCACATCTGATTTTCATGTCAACGCAGAAGAGCGTATGTATTAAAAAGCGCTCTATGATGGTAAGGCGGTCTTTGGTTGTTTGTTTCTTAACATTGAGTTTTTTTGTTTCTATTTCATTGTGCCATATACCTAGTGACGTGTGAAAATTTTCCCGTGATTTGTTGAGTCTTGGTTCATCATTATCACAGAGCGCCATGCAGATGCGAGTAAGAATTACCTTGATTGATGCTATTGCGCTATGATTTTCTGCTGTTTTTATCAGGCGATCGAGGCAGTCTCCAACATATGGCAGATTAATTTGTAATGTCATCAGATAATCAAGAATTTCTTCAGCATGAGGGTTTTGTGATGTGATGGCTATAAGTAATGGCGTTGTATCTACCTTAAAAGCCTCATTGAATCTAGATTTTAGATTAAAATGAGCTCCATTCTTAATTGCTTTTTCAACATCGTCACGCGTGCCGGTATTGATTGCGGTGGTAAGTGTTTTTTGTAGTTGCGGGGAACTTACAGGCTCTACTTTCATTGCGTTACTAAAATTCGTGAACATTAAGGTAAAGAATAGGGACAGAAGTAGGTAGTTGGGGATTTTTTGCATAGAAAACTCTTTAGGATTGGATTAAACTTGAACAAGTAGTGTAAAAAGAATTTATTTTATGTAAAGATGGCGCGGAAAAGTGCCTAAAATAAAGGGTTTTATTGTGAAGAAAATATTCTGGGAAAACCCCTATCAAACATCTCTTGTTACCAAAGTAACTTCGGTTGAAGGTAATCGCGTTCTCTTTGATGCCACCATTGCTTACTCTTTTGTTGGGGGACAAGAAAGTGATAAAGCTTGGGTTAACGGTATCCCTCTGCTCGATTCAAAAATTGAAGGCTTTCTTATTTACTATACGCTTCCAGAAGGTCATGGGTTATCGGTGGGTGATGAAGTTGAGATGACCATTGACTGGCAGCGGCGTAACCGGCTTATGCGGCTACACTTTGCGGCTGAGTTGGTGCTTGAATTGGTTACCAGGAAATTTCAGTATGAAAAGGTTGGGGCGCACATTGCCGAAACTAAAGCGCGCATTGATTTTATGGCGCCAGAAAGCATTAGTCCCAAACTTGGCGAGATTTTGGCTGAGTACAATGAGATTATCAAGGCTGATTATGTCATAGAAAAAGGCTACTCTGATGTTGTTACACAGCGGCGTTTTTGGAAGATAGACAGCTTTGCGCAAGTCCCGTGTGGGGGCACGCATGTGCGGTCAACCGCTGAAGTTGGGTATGTGACGTTGAAGCGGGAACACCCGGGGAAATCGATTGAACGGATCGAAATTAGGTTGGTGGACTAGATCCTGAAATAAGTTCAGGATCCAGGCTTCTTTTAACACATTCATAAATAATAAGTTGGCTATCGTTCTGTGCCGGTGTCTTATAAAAATCCTGGAATTTTCTTATTTGCTTAAACCCAACTGTATCAAGCTGCTCATCAAGCTCATCAGGCCGGTAAAGATACTGGTAGAAGTCTTCAGTTTCAACTAAATCAATAACATTATTTTTAGAGATCGATTCATAACGGCATACACAGAGAAATAGCTGTGTTGTTGGGTTATACGTTTGCATCCTATTAAGCACCAGTTGCGACCCATCAGGGCGCGTAGAACTATCTTGCTGCCAGACATTAAGGTCTTCAGGTAGTGAGTGTACGGTGTCGATTTCAAGTAAAAGTGTGCCGTCAGGCGCCAAGTGGTCATATAAGATTTTAAGGCTTTTTTGTGCATTGTCATGATTGGTGATGAGGCCCCAGGAGCCGAAGGGAATAAAAATTAACGCGTATTTTTTATCACTGGAGAAGTCTTGCACAAACTGTTGCCACACCGGTGCTGGCTGACTACTGATGAGCGCATATTTTTTTTTGAGGGCATCAAGCATGTAAGTTGACGCATCAAAGCCTTCGATGTCGATGTCTGCTTGAAGTATGGGGATTAAAAAGCGGCCGGTGCCGCACATAGGCTCGAGCACCGGTCCGCTTGCTTGTTTTGCGTAGCTGAAGTAGAACGCAAATTCTGTACCGGTTATGGATTTATTCAAGTCGTAGTATTCGGTACAGAGTTTTAAATAAGTTTTGAGTTGATTTGGCATGTTTTCTCTAGTTTTATTTTTTAGTAGGAGATTCTGTTTCTGCCGTTCGTCCCGATGGAGCGCGTGTAACAAGCGAGTAGAGTGATACGAGCGTTATGTGCTTTCGCTTGATTTTATGGAGTACCCCTCTACTCGCTCTCTTCGTTCGCTCCATCCAGCCGTCGCTCTACGGTAGCTATGGCGGATAAATCGGGGCAGACGGCTTTGACTTCTGACACGTCATCCCCGTGAAAACGGGGATCCAGGTCTTTTTACTTTTACTTACTTTTTATTATGTAAAAAATTCTAAGAAAAAGAAGTGTAATAAAATTTTAAAGAAGAAGTAAGGTCTGGATCCCCGCATACGCGAGGATGACGTAAGAAGAAGTAAGGTCTGGATCCCCGCATACGCGAGGATGACGTAAGAAGAAGTAAGGCCTGGGTCCCCGCATACGCTGGAATGACGTAGAATTTTTTTCCTAAAGCCTTAGTGTTGTATTGTTTTAACGCAGGACACGTCATCCTCGCGTATGCGGGGATCCATTCTTACTAATCTTATTTATACTTATCATAATTCAAAATAAATTCACTCAACAATCGTACTCCAGCTCCGGTGCAGCCTTTGCCATTTCCTAAATAACTAACACGTGGAACGTTTGCCGCGGTGCTTGCAATATCTAAATGTGCCCAGCGAGAGGATTCAACAAACTCGCTTAAAAAACATCCGGCAATGATGCTGCCTGCTTTGTAGGTAGAGGATCCTGAGTTAGCCAGGTCAGCAAAATCTGATTCGTTAGCCGGTTTGTAGTCGTTATCAAGAGGCAGTGGCCATACGCGGTCACCGGTGAGTGCGCCGATGAGTGGTAGCACCCCAAACAACTGACTGTCTTTTGTCATGAGTGCGGCGTAAAAGTGTCCGAGTGCCATTTTACAAGCGCCGGTGAGCGTTGCTAGATCAATGATGATGTCTGGCTTATAAAATTTTTCGGCATAGCATAAGGTGTCGGCAAGAATGAGGCGCCCTTCTGCATCGGTATTTTTAATTTCAATGGTTTTCCCGTTCATGGCGGTGACGATATCATCTTGTCGTGCGGCTGCTCCGTCAGGCATATTTTCTACCAGCGGTGTTAGTCCAATGACATTGACGTTCGGTTTCAGTTGTCCTACCACATTCATGGTGGCAATCACAGCGCCCGCGCCACACATGTCATATTTCATTCCGCTCATGCTATCTGCCGGCTTAAGGCTGATGCCGCCGGTATCAAAGGTGACCCCTTTACCTACGAGTGCGATGGTTGGTGCGTCTACGTTACCGCAGCAATATTCCATGATGACGATTTTGCCATCTTGTGTTGATCCGGCATCAACGGCGCAAAACGCACCCATGCCTAATGTAAGTGCATCTTCTCTACCTAGAACGGTGCAAGTAAGGTTACTGTTGTAGGCGATTGCTTGTGCTTGTTGACTAAGTACGGTTGGGGTTAAAATATTTGGTGGATAATCACCCCACAGTCTGACCATGTTAGTTGAGATACCAATGATGCTTCCGGTAATAATGCTTTGTTGAAGATCAGTCTCATCTTTTTGATCTACGCCAATCAGGAGGCTTCCTTGCCAGTCAGGTTGAGTAGCTGCTTTGAAAGCCGTAAATTCGTAGGTCGCAAGATGGGCAACTGTAGTAAGTTGTTTTACCAATTCTGCTTTGTCGATTTGGTACCGATCTGTTGATGGTAAGGTCATGAAAATTGTCGATGCTTTATATTTTTTTGCAAGCTGAATACCGCTCCCAAGCGCCCTTCTTAATGCTTCAAGTTGAACATTCCATGTTGGTGTATCTTTCCCAATGCCAAGGAAAAAAAGTGAAACATACTGGTCATTTTTTCGTGTCATAACGGTGCATGTTTGGTTTGCTTTTCCTGTAAAGTTGCCTTTGGTAAAGCAGTTTTGTAAGTCTGGATAAATGGTACTGACTAACGCAATCGTTGTTTTATCATTGTATGATTGTAATCCTTCATGCATAAAAAAAAGATAAGCATCAGCATCTTGTGTCAAAAATATTTTGTGAGATGTTTTTACTGATAATTGATTCAGGATATTTCTATGTTCGGCAAGAGCGTTGGTGTTGTTGTTTGCTAATACTATACCGAGAAGCGCACAGATTTTTACACTTTGCTTTAGCACCTTCATTGCGGATCTCCGATTTTCTACTGATACTGATCATAGTTCAAAATAAATTCACTCAATAATCGTACCCCGGCACCAGAAGCACCATGACCATTTCCAAGATAACTTACACCGGGAACATCCTCGGCTGAGCCGGCTATATCAAGATGTGCCCATCGTGCTTTTTCAACAAAGTTACTTAAAAATGAGCCGGCAATAATGGAGCCTGCTGAGTACGCAGGTGATCCGGTGTTAGCTAGGTCAGCAAACGTTGAGTTATTGGCGGGTTTATAATCGTCATCAAGCGGAAGCGGCCATACACGGTCGCCGGTTAATGCGCCGATTTGAGGTAACAGAGTAAATAGTTGTTTGTCTTGTGTCATGAGTGCGGTGTAAAAATGGCCTACCGCTACTACGCAAGCGCCAGTTAATGTGGCAAGGTCGATCATAATGTCTGGGCTATAAAATCGTTCTGCGTAGCATAAAGTATCAGAGAGAATGAGCCGTCCTTCTGCGTCGGTATTTTTAATTTCAATCGTTTTACCGTTCATAGCGGTGACAATATCATCTTGTCGTGCTGCCGCCCCATCAGGCATGTTTTCAACAAGTGGAGCGAGCCCGATAACGTTTACGTTTGGTTTAAGTTTTCCTACTACATTCATGGTAGCAATGACTGCTCCGGCGCCGCACATGTCATACTTCATGCCAGTCATGCCGCTTGCTGTTTTGAGGCTGACGCCTCCGGTGTCAAAGGTGATGCCTTTTCCAACCAATGCAATGGTTGGTGCATTTTCATCTTCACAAAAATATTCCATGATAACGAGCATGCCCGGTTGTGCTGATCCCGCATCAACGGCACAAAAAGCTTCCATGCCAAGGGCCAGAGCATCTTCTCTGCCAATGACGGTAAAGCCTAGGTTGTTATCAGTGGCAATCTCTTGTGCTTGCTCGCTTAGCAGTGCTGGTGTTAAAATATTTGGTGGATAGTCACCCCACAACCTGACCATGTTCGTTGAGCTGCCGATGATTGAGCCTATGTTAATACTTTCTTGTAGGAGCCATTCTTCTTCTGGGGTTATACCAATGGATAGGGTGCATTGCCAATCAGGTTGTGCCGATTTTTTAAAGGCGGTGAATTCATAAGCGGCAAGATGAGCAACCGTAGTTAACTGTTTTAAAAGTTCCGCATTGCTAATTTGATATACATATGCATTAGGAAGCATCATGAACACATGGTTTGAGTTGGTTTTTTTTGCAAGTTGTATGCCATTGCCGACGCCGCGACGCAGCGCTTCAAGCTCGACATTCCAATCTTTATTTCCCTTACCAAGGCCTAAGAAATAGAAGTACACCAGTTGGTCATTTTTGTGAACCGGGAGGCTTAATGTTTGACCTGTTTTTCCCGAAAAATTATTTCTTGTAAAACAGCTTTTGGCATCGGGGCAGAAGGGAGCAATTGCAGTAAGCGTTGCCTGATCTTCATCAGATTGTAAACCTTCGTGCATGAAAAATAGGTATGCGTCAGCGTCTTGGGTTAGAAAAGTATTCGATGTTGTCTGAACGGCTATTTTAGTAAGTATATTTTTATGCTCAGTAATTGCATTTATATTGGTTGTTATAAAAACAATACAGAACAGCGCACAGGTTTGTGCCACTTTCTTGAGGAACTTCATTACTAGTCTCCTTAAGGGGGTTATAGGTTATTTTGATGTACTTAGGTTAGGCAAAATTTACAGGGAGTAAAGCGTTGCATTTGATGAGAAAAAAATATTAAGTTCTTTTTTGTTTGTTATTCTGTTTATAACTAAATCCAAAAAATTTAACCGGAGAGTGCTGTGAAAAGTTTACCGATTGGTGTTTCATCATTCGAAAGTATTGTTACAACCGATACGATGTATATTGATAAAACGGGCGTTTTGTACCAATTGATTAAAGGGAAAACCCCAAAGCGTTATTTCTTTTCACGACCACGTCGTTTTGGCAAATCACTTACCTGCTCAACGCTTGAAGCAATTTTTAGCGGGAAAAAGGAACTTTTTAAAGACTTGTTTATTGGTCAAAGTGATTATGAGTGGATCGTACGACCGGTGCTTTTTTTTGATTTTAGTCAAATCAGCCATAGAACCCCAGAAGAGCTTACCAGAGGGCTTCATAGTGCGCTTGATTCGCAGGCAGAATGCTATAGCATCACCTTGAAAGAACAGGAACTTAAAGAAAAAACTGCCGAGTTGATTAAAGTACTAGGTCAAAAAATGGGGCCGATTGCAATTATTGTTGATGAGTATGATAAACCAATTGTTGATCTTGTTGAGGATCTTGAACAAGCAGATCTTGTTCGTGCTGTATTAAAAGATTTTTATGGTACCTTGAAAGGTAAAGATGTAGATGCCAATCTTCATTTTCTTTTTATTACGGGAATAAGTAAGTTTTCTAAAGTTGCCCTTTTTTCTGATCTTAATAATTTAGATGATATTACTAATGATGAAAAAACTGCGGCTCTTGTAGGATACACTGATGAAGAAATTGATCATTATTTAGTATATCACATTCAAAAATTTGCGGATGTATACAAAAAAAGCTATAAAGAAACCCGTAAAATATTAAAGACATGGTACAATGGGTATCGATTTTCTGAAGGTGAGTTTAAAGTTTATAATCCATTTTCATTACACAACTGTTTAACTAAGTGTGCTTTACGTAACTATTGGTTTTCGAGCGGGACCCCAAGCTTTTTAATGAAGTTTATTGAAAAAAACCCGTTTATAGCAAATGACATTGAAACAATAGAAGGTTCATTTTTTTCAGCATCCAATCTTGAATCATTTACGCTTGATTTGTATTATCAAAATTATAAAACGCTTCTTCTGCAAACTGGCTATTTAACGTTTGCTTCTGATTATGATGTAAATAAGCGTGGGTACAAAGTAACATATCCAAATGAAGAAGTACGCTATTCAATGACCGAACAAATTATGCAGTTTATTGGAGGGATAATTCCGGAAAACTTTGGTGAATTTGGCGATCGATTTCGCAAAGCGCTCGCTTCTGACAATTTAGGTCTTTTTTGTAAACATATGCAAGATTTTATAAAACTAGTTCCACATAATATCCGTGTCGACCGTGAAAAATTTTATCACCAAATATTCTTTATGATTTGTGTTCTGTTTGGTAAGCGCCCTCCTACTGAGGTTGCTACAGAAGAGGGTTTTATGGATTTATTGCTTGAAGGGACAACTTGTACCTTTGTGGTTGAATTCAAAAAAAATAGCACTCCAGAAATTGCTTTGGCTCAAATTGAAGAGAAGCGATATTGGGAGCCGTACGAAATACTTAAAACCAAAAAGATTATTTTAGCAGGGATTACTTTTAACAAAACTGACAACGGCATTGAGGTTTTGTATAAGACGAAGGAATTATAAGGTCTGGACACCCGCATTCGCGAGGGTGACGTAAAAAGTAAATCTAACTCTAATTTTTGACACGTCATCCTCGCGAATGCGGGGATCCAGTCTCTCTAAAGTCTACTCATATTTTTCATAGTTCATGATGTACTCGCTTAGTAGCCGTACTCCAACTCCTGTAGCTCCTTTGCCTCCACCAATGTAATTGACCTTTGGTACGGCATCAGCGGTTCCTGCAATATCAAGATGTGCCCAACGAGATTTGCTCACAAACTCGTTTAAAAAGCATGCGCCGATGATGGTGCCTGCTTTGTAGCTTGGTGATCCGGAGTTTGCAATATCAGCAACATAAGAATCATTAGCCGGTTTGAAATCGTCATCAAGCGGTAATGGCCATACGCGGTCACCGGTAAGAGCTCCAACTTTTGGGAGCATCTCGAGTAACTTTTTATCTTGCGTCATCAGACCTGAGTAGAAATAGCCCAGCGCAAATAAACACGCGCCGGTGAGCGTTGCTAGATCAATGATGATGTCAGGGTTATAAAATTTTTCTGCGTAGCATAGAGCGTCAGCAAGAATGAGGCGCCCTTCTGCATCAGTGTTTTTAATTTCGATCGTTTTACCGTTCATGGCGGTGACAATGTCATCTTGGCGTGATGCTGAGCCGCTTGGCATATTTTCGGTGATTGGAGCTAACGCTACAACATTTACTTTAGGTTTAAGTTGTCCAATCACATGCATCGTTGCAATGACAGCTGCAGCGCCGGACATATCATATTTCATGCCTTCCATGCTGGATGAAGGCTTTAAGCTGATGCCTCCGGTGTCATAGGTGATGCCCTTACCAATGATTGCGATGGTTGGAGTATTTTTTACCTCGCTGCGGTATTCAATGGTGACAAATTTACATGGTTGTACTGAGCCTTGCCCAACGGATAGGAATGACCCCATGCCAAGTTCTTCAGCCCGTTCTTTGCCGAATACGGTACATTTAAGTTTGTTATGTAGCGCAACTTTTTCTGCTTCTTGGCTGAGTTTTATTGGTGTTAAAATATTTGCAGGAAGGTCTGCCCAATGACGTGTCATATTGGTTGCTTCGCCGATAATGGTTCCTTCGTTGACTGCTGCCTGTAAATGTGCTTCTTCAGCCATTTTAACTTCGATGGTTAAAGCGCATTGCCAGTTTGATTGCTTTGATTTTTTGAAAGTAACAAATTCGTAAGAAGCAAGTTGTGCAACAATAACTAATTGTTTTAAGAGCTCATAGCTGTTGACGTGGTAGTTTTCAGTGTTTGGTAATGCCATGACTGCTGAAGGGATATTGCTTTTCTTGAGGAGTAAAATGGCGCTGCCAAGTGCACGGCGTAATGTTTCAAGTTCCACATTCCAGTCTCTTCCACCTTTGCCGGTACCAATAAAAATAAACTCGATAAGTTTATTGTTTCGTTGTGCTGTGAGCATGAATGATTGGCCAACTTTGCCATTAAAATTATGTTTTTTTAAAACCTCTTTAACGTTTGGGTAATGTTTTTCAACTTCACCAAGACTTGAGAGATTTGAGGCTGTTTGCAAATCTTCACTCATGAAGAAGAGAAATGCTTCTACATCATGGGTCCAGAATTGTTTTCCGGAAGCTTGTACGGTGATCATATGAGGTCCTTTCTATAGGGTTTTTGCAATTTTTAGAGAAAATTTATTTTGTTTCAGTAAAAAATAATATTATGGATAAAAATACTCTGATGAAATCATTTTGTCACCCTTAACTTATCTGCTTATTTCGGGTTGTTTTTTGGTTAGATTTTATCTCTCAAATTTGTTGGATTATTTGGTTTTTGACTTGTCGTTCTCGCTAACGCGTGGATTTAGGTCTTTTTCCTTCTTTAAAGCTTTTATGCTTCTTTTTTTTTAAAAATTTTTAGAGGGTCAGTAAAAAACAGTACGGCTATGATATTAACTCAGCATGTACAAGTTGTGAAAAGAATAATAATACTGGTACATAAAAGAATCTTCTATATTCTATTATGTCTTGAAACTGAATTTTGAGGGGGAATTATGATAATTAAACGATTTAAACAACTGTTTTTAGTGATTATTGCAGTGCTAATTCTGGGAAAAAGTACGTCTACAATGCAAGGTCCCCCGCTAACTATGACACAGTCAGAAGCCAGTAATCTCTTATGGACTTCTTGTCGAGAAAAAAATATTGAAAAAGCTCGAGAAGCAATTCGTCATGGCGCTGATAGTAAGCAAACGTGTAGCGTAAAAATCAGTATCAATAAAACAATTTTTGAAGTCACAACGCTCATGGTAGCCATAATGCCTTCTTATAATGTAGAAACTAATCAACAGCTTCCATGGTCACCAGTACTAGTTAAATGCCTTCTTGATTCCGGAGTTGAGGTTAATGCCGAAGATTCTTTAGGCAGAACCATCTTAAATTATGTACGACTCTATTTTTCTCAGAGTAATCAATCAGAAATTGAACTCGAAATTATCACCATGCTCAACAATGCTGAAGCATCAATAGGCCCTTGGGTGCAAGCACCGCTACCACAAACACCTACACGATCAACATCATACCAACCACAGACCCCTATATCAATGCGACTAATGCGTGGAGCACATACACCTGAACCAGATGATACGATACCTGGCGATGCACCAAGAAGACTGGTGCGACAAGGAGCATTTAGAATAGATCGAAGTTCAAGAAATCGTGAGGCTCTAGATGTAGATGTAGATCAAGCACAACTGCTGGCGCATTTAGAAGCAGAAGAAGAATGGTTTTTAGCTGACCTAAACACAGATCCAGTGCCACCATTCATCTTGCCCTGGAACCTGCGAACACGACAACAACATCTACTCATACCAAGGGCCTCAAGACAAGAACGTATTCCAGAAACAAGTGAAATTGATCAGGGGGCTGTTGGAGCTGGATTTACTGACTATGCAGCAACAGCTTTTTTTGTCGCTCCCAAGGAAAAATGTGTAATCTGCCAAGATACACTTCAAGAAGATGATCAAGAAAGTAAACGTTTTGATCAGGGTAAAATTGTAATTGCCAAGTGTAAACATGCTTTTCATGCATCGTGTTTGAATCAAATGAAAGCCTCAGGCCCTTTCATGACCTTGAAAAATGAAGATGGGCTTACTGTTTTTGAAGATGATCCTGAACGCTCTGGAAAAAAGCGACCTATTACTTATCTCGTTTGTCCTATATGTAAAAAGCAATTGGAGACATTTGCATGTACCATCGTACAGCAAGCACGACCAATCATGGTCAATCAAAAACAACAGACTGAAGATATAGAGCAAGATGAAATGAAGCCGGCAAAGCGGCGTAGAACTGAAACGATAAAAAAGAAAAAATAAGTAAGAATAAAAAGAGCCCGGTGTTTTAAGTCCGGGCTCTTTTTATTCTTATATCTAAAATCAGGTGTTATAATTTCTTCATCCCACGATGTTTCCAGTACTCAGATACCAGGCTCAATGAACCGGTAACCACTACTAAGCCATCACGTTCATCAACTGAAACTTTTGCTTGTTCAAACGCTTCCGCGAAACTTGCAAAACCTTTTGACTTGATGTTGAGATCTTTAGCTTCTGCCAACAATGCTTGAACACTGTGACATGGTGTGTTTTGTAAAGGAACAAAGAACACGTCACCGCCAACTTTTTTAAGAAGGTAACGAAGCAACTTCAGGGATTCAGTCATATTAACTGCTTCTGAAATCCCAATGATAAGAGCCATTCCCTTTAATGATTTTTGATAATGTAACAATCTTACACCAAGAAAGAAGTTTTCAAGTGCATCGATGTTTGCAGCGTTATCTAAAAGAATAGATGGTTTTTCTTTGTCTAACAACTCAAAACGACCCTTTAACAGATCAAATTGTTCTGCCCAGAAAGTTTTAAGTGTTTTGATTGGATTCAATTCTGATTGACGTTTAGCTTCTAACGTAGGACGACCACGTTGACCCTTTTGGGTTGCTAATAAATTTCCACGAAGGAACGGTGAGAATTTGCTTTGAATATCTTCAACATAGATTTGAGCGATACGTTCACCTAACGAAGCTGATCTTCCAAAAAGCTGTTCGAAGATGTAAGGAAGTAAAGCCAGCTTACGAATTGGCATAGCCCACTTGATATTTCGTTCGTCAATCCATATTTTCATTTTTTGTAAGCGTAACTTGCTTTGCTCAGCTGAAATAAACCAGCATCCAGTTTTGGCAATCGCTAACATTTCAAATGCCGCTTCATCTAAATCTTTGTTTAAGAGACCTCTTTGATCATCAGCGATGCGGGTTACCGCAGCGATAATTGGCTTGAATGCATTTGCCGCGTCAAGACGTCCACCATAACACACTTCAACTAAGGCAACTTTGACATTTTCAGCGACGAAGTGCTTTAATGAAGCCATCATCATAATTTCATATGAAGTAGCTTGTAATTTTTTCTCTTCAACAATATCAATTACTTCTTCAACAATTTCAGCGAATGATTTATTCGCGATGTCTTGTGATTCAACACTGATACGTTCATTGTAGGTAAGAATATGCTTTGAGTAAGCGATACCTACTTTATAGCTTTCTTCCTTTAAAAGCTTTGCAGCAAAGTGCATGGTTGAGCTTTTACCATTAGTTCCACCGACCAAAATAATATCAAGCTTAGATGAAGGAGAGCCACATAGTTGATCAAGCTTTTGCATACGTTGAACCGCTTGCTCGCTGTAATCATACGATTTCAATGAATCAAGGAGAGCAACTATTTCACTATAGCTTCTACCTTTCTTGTCTTTGTTCACTAAGGGGGTCGTCTTTTTCCGCCCTTGTTCTGATCCTGGCATAATCATGATAAAAACCCTTTTTTTAAATATAAGAAGAAACTTGTAAAGTCATTCTATTCAGTTTAAAATTTAAACGTAAGTTTAGAATAAACAAGTCTTACCCCATTGTCAAAGGGGTATTAATTATAAAAACCAATGAAGGCTTAATTTACAAATGTTACAGAAAAATGATAAAAAATTGCTTAATTGGAACAAAAAAGAGCATATAGCTCAAATAAAAGATGCTTTACTTGATGATAATATTCTCATAACAGCAACCGACACAATTCCCGGTTTTTTGGCTCATTTATCTGAAAAAAGCTTTAAAAAGCTTAATAATCTTAAAAAAGACCGCGTTACAAAACCTTACCTTGTTATTATTAATACATGGGATAAACTCCAATTATTCATTCAATATGAAACATTGCCAAAGAAAATAAGACTACTTCTTGGCCATAAGTGGCAATCTGCCATAACTTTCGTTTTCAAAGCACGTAAAAACCTGCCCTCATTCTTAATGTCTGCTGAACAAACAATTGCCATACGTCGCCCCAATCATCTTTGCCTTCTTGCCATACTAGAATCGTTTGATGGTTTATTTTCAACCAGTGCAAATCGCAGCGGAAAACTGGCTCCAACAACTTATGATGAAATTGATCAAGATCTTATTGAAGAAGTAGATTACTTGGTCTTTAATGAAGAAGAAAAATACGATAACCAAAACAAGCCTTCAACCATTCTTGATCTTACCCAAGCAGATAATGGGGTTATTTATGTACTACGTGAAGGCTCTTATACCGTTCAACAATTAGAAGGACTTTATGATTTCTGTTTTAAAAAACGCCCATGACCTTGAAACTGCTGCTCAACTTATCAAGAAAGCTAAGGCTATTACTTTACTTACGCATTACAATCCAGATGGTGATGGCATTTCAGCTTGCGCTGCATTAGCTCACATACTCGAAGAACAAGGTAAGAAGGTTGAAACCGTTTATCCAACCAAAACAGAAGAAGACATTAAACGCCAACCAAAAAACGTTTTGATTGGAACTCATCAACAGGTCCCTGATTTGATTATTACCACTGATACATCCGTGTATAAAAGACTTTATTATCCTGATGCATTCAAAGACATTCCTCTTATTAATATTGATCATCATCTTAATAACGAAATTCAGGGGGTTGTTAACTTTGTTTCAATTGACATTTCAAGTACCTGTGAATTGTTATACGTACTTTTACAAGCCTGGTATCCAACACAAATTAATACCTATGTTGCAGAATGTTTAATGTATGGCATTTTATATGACACTCAGGTTTTTTATAACCAAGCAACTAAACCTAGCACGCTCCACGTTGCAGCTGAACTAATCAATCATGGTGCAAACCTCTGTGCTCTTCAACAAGAATTACTGTGTAATAAAAATCCGGAAGTTATTCGCTTCTGGGGAAACCTATTGAGCAATGTTACCATAACCTTTGATGGCAAAGCAGCATGGATTATTATTACCCAGAAAGATTTGAAAGATCGTGGGCTTACCTTAAGTGCTACGGTAGGATTCAGTAACTTTTTAGCTCAGCTCTCCCATGTTGATATCACCATCCTGTTTTATGAGTCTGAAGATGGAAAATCAAAAGTATCGCTACGTTCAAAAAATGCTGATGTTAATCAGTTCGCGTCTCAGTTTGGTGGTGGTGGCCATAAAAATGCTTCTGGTATCACCAGCGATAAACCGCTTGATGTGTTGGTTACAGAATTAACGCAGGCGCTTACGGCTTGATGGGGTAAGTTTTATCTCATACAAAAATTCATGTAATGTGTTTTCTTTCAGTTGCTTCGTAAACATGGGATGCAACGTTTCTATAATTACTGAATTAAGACTACTAAGACCATTAAAGTCAATTGCATTAACCGTACCATTAATCTTTAAATGTTTTGTTAAATGATCACTCAAACATGCATTAAAAATTGGCATTACTACTTCTTTTTGTTGTTGTAGGTCAGTATTTGCAAGAAAGAATTGGTACCCTGGCTCAAGTGGTTTTTCTGAGTCATAAAAATTTAAATTAAATATTACACGACATTGTTTTTTAAAATCTTTATCGGAATATTTTGTACTCGAAGTAATAGGATGCTTCGTAATAGGATGCTTCACCCTGATACCTTGAATATACAAAGATCCTTCAGGTTGTAAAAGCTTAATAAGATTGTCCAGTACTCCAACATTCATGTATTTTGTAACAGCAGAATCTATTACAACAAAATCAAATCTGTTTTCTTGTTTGGCTATAAGCTCCTGCATAAAATCTGTTTTATTAAAGTCTCCTTTAAAACAATTGAGAGCTGATTTTTTAAAATCTTCGTTAAGAAAATAAGTATCAAATACTTTTGCGTCCAAGAGTCCCTTTCTACCAGTTTCAATAGAATCCTGATCAGGTGCAGCACCTACCATTAATATTTTTGGACGAGAGCTTATAACAAGTTGCCTTCCACCACGCACACCCACGAGCCGTTCTTTCAATACCCTAAGCCGATCATTCAAAATACCGATACTACGTTGTACATCTTCCAACTGTTTTCGTAAACTTATAAGATTCAATCGAACTTGATCAGGAGCCACACTTACAGGCTTATCTTCTAGTCTTAGTTTTTTAGTAACAGGAGGATCTTCAGCAACAGGAGGATTTTTGTCAACAGGAGGCACTGATGATCGTCGATCGGATAGCCTTGGGGCAGAACCCCTTCCGCGTTCATCTTCTTGATCAATGCGTTCGTAGAAAAGAAGATAAGGGGTATAATTATGATATTTTCTGTTACTATCACGACAAATTTCATCTATATCTTTAACCTCAGTAACAACATTATCATTGTATAAATTCCACTTTTTTGTATCATCATAATCTCGCCCATAACACACATAATGACCGCTTGTACTAGGCTTATATTCTGGATTCGCTTCATCATAAGCCTTAGTCTTAATAGTTTCCCTATGTTCAACTATGGCAGCAAGCTGATAACTGAGTCCCTCTGGGATTGCAGTTTTTTGAGCATACAGCTGGAAGTCTTGTTCAGTAAGCATCTGCGGAAATGAAACAGGCATCTCATTTTTATAATAACGGTTATGCTGAAAATCTGAAATCAACCGCTTAAAATGAATTATTAGTACTTTTGGAAATTGCGTTATTTTATCCTCTACCGATTTTCCAAATAATTCCAATAGCGCTTTAGCTTGCTCGAGCTGTACATATTTTTTAGTATTTTTTAAATATGGCACTAGACGGTCTACTTGAGTTTTTAAACTTTTAACGATTGCTTTTTCATCTCTATTATATTGAAGCCGTTTCGGATCATCTGGAAATAATGCTGCAATTTTTGCTATTTCATCATTAGCTTTTTGTTTTAAGTTATCAGCGATTTTGTTTCTTTGTTCAATCGCATTGCCATTTTTATCTAAAGATCGATTTAGATCTAATGTTCTCTCAATTTGAGAAGCAAGGTCTGTTATTTTTTGCACATCATCTTTACTTATTGTTGGCGAAAACGTCGGCTGAAAAAAAACTGCTAACAGCTGATTAAGACTATCGCCAATTGCCTTCCCATCAGATTCTATGGATAAAGCAAGCCCGGTTTCTGGATCTTCGATGCGAATTTCTAATTCTTTTTTTGTTTGACCTCCGACGGTTATTTTAGAACGCTGAATTGAAAAAGTTGAAATAAAATTAGGGTCTTTTTCAGAAAAAATTTTCAAAACTTCAAGTAAGAACTCTTGTGCATCATGTTGGGCCGTTCCACCCATGCCAAACGAAGAACAGAATGCTTGCCTAAAAGTATCCTCTTTCAAGGGATCCTTTGCTGCTTGTAAAGCATCAATATGTCTAATTAATAAATCGATTTTTGGTTTATCAAT
>CAYHBO010000003.1:46583-68867 GCA_964354855.1 uncultured Pseudomonadota bacterium
ATATTTTGGCTCTCTTTTTAATCGCTCTAAAAAATTTCTGAATGAATGTATACGAAAGAACGCCTGGATAGTTGCATTCATAAAACAACTGTTCCCATTATTTTGACATCCTGCATTTGGTACAGCCATTAAGCTATTGCTCATCAAACTCATTAAAATCAATAAACATATTTTTCGCATTACTAAAAACATATTCTTATCCTTATCATTTACGCTTACGATCTAATGGCTGAAGCTTTTTCTTAAGTGTTTCTAATTGATCATTCAACAAAACAATATTTTTGCGTATACCAATAAGTTGCCGTTGTAATTCTTTAAGCTCTTCAACAAGTGGCCCTCGAGTCCTTATCAAGGACTCTGCCCTTGATTTTTTGCTTACTGGTGGTGAAGTACCGTCAGTTGTACTTAAAGAAATCGAAGGGGCATCTCCTGCAACAACACGCTCATAGAAAAGTAGATAAGGTGGAGCTTCATAGTTACCTATAATTTCCTTAACCTCCTCAATAATTTCACTGCTATCACTAGGCCCTAATTTTTGAGCAGTTCTAATAGCCTTTTTGAGTTCTCCTTCAATATTTTCAGGAAGTTGTTGACCATCAAGTACTTCCAATACCTTTAGAACAGTAGGAAATTTACTAGTTACTCGTTTCAACTCGTTAACCACATGCGGAGGATTTAGAATTTGCAAAAGGTTACAGTTCGAAATTTCAGAAACATCGTCATCATTGTAACAATACCACTTATTACCAATCCGCACATATGCCCAATAATGTCCAAAGATCATGGTTCCACGATGAACAACAAATGCTCTCAATTGATATGATGAAGAACCTCTCTCGTTCGAAATATCTAGATTTTCAGGAATTGATACTGGGTGCAGCATTTTCCTCAAAGAACCATCTGCAAGAGTATGGAATCTTTGCAGCTGTATAATAAGCAGCGGAGATGTAGCAATAATTTTTTGCGTTCGCTCAGCTTCTACAGGAATATACCTATCTTGCGCATCTTTTGGACAAAAATCACATTGGAAATCTTCAATAAGTTCCGGCTTAAAATCATGAGTCAAACAATCTTTAAGGGTATCTCCTGCTATTGGCACTGAAAGAATCCTGCTTATTTCATGTAATGGGTGACCTTGATGAGTCGTGCCATTCACTAGTAAATGAGAAACCTGTCTTGAAATAGTTATCCCAACTAATTGATTAAGCTTGGTATCTTGAGGAACAAGTTCTTCTCCAAAATTTACCAAAAGACTTTCAATAAATTCTCTAGCATCTTGCTGGTTAGTTCGCCACTTTTGTCTTTCCGATCTTTTTCTATCATCATTCGGATCTTCTCTATCTGATAAATGTAAAACATCACAAAGACTATTCCTAAACGATGTAATAGATAATGGCTTTTCATTTTCATGCATGCTAAAAAAATGTTTCTTGAGTAATGCAATCATCCTACCATTTGGTGCTTCTACTAAAAAACGCCTAAATGACGGTAAATGGTACAAAGCCTGGCAAGGAGCGTTAATAAAACAATCTGAACCGGCGTTTTCACAACCATGGTTTAATTGTGGTTGTCCTAAAAATACCTTACCAAATTGCGCAAATTCCTCGTTGGTCAATGGTTCAACAGCATCATTATCATTCACCTGTTCATAAAAAAGCAGGTATGGCGTACCCTCCCCCCATACAAACCCTTGATTAATCGTATCAAAATCTTCTTTGGTATTTTTGGTAATCTCAGTAACTATATTATCATTAAATTTATACCATTTATTGGTAGCATGTTCCCCAACAGTATCCAAGGCATAGGTATAGTAGTGACCGGATACCCGCTCATCAACTATATTTCCAGCATGAATAATCACTGCAACGAGCCGGTAGATAGGATCTGATTCTTTAAAAGAAAGTCGTTGAGGAAATCGGACTTGATTCATATTTTTATGATCATCGTGAAGTCTATCTAACTGAACTATCAACGCTTGAGGAAACTTAGTAATACTGTTGTTTTTGCTATGTTCTTTCAATAACCCTTCTAAGTTTTGTTCTCCAATATCATCTTTTACTAACAAGGATAAGGTTCTTTTTATTGTTACACCAGCGCTCGATTTTATGTAAATATCAAAAATTGCGCCTAAATTCTTCTCAGTATCCCCAGATACTTTTTGCCGAAGTAGTGTCAAAAATTTATCTAAAAATTCTTGGGCATCTTGCTGTCCTTCTTTAAAGTCAACACCACAAGTATCATGAACACTTATCGCTTTTCTAAAATTTTGCGGATCAAGAGCCACAGAACTTTCGTCTAGTTGTTTAAAATAATCTTGTACTAATGAGTACGACTTATCATGATGTAAAAAGTGCTGAAATACTTTTAAATGGGCAAGCGCTTGGATAGTTGCATTAATAAAACAATCGGTCCTACTTTTATTGAGAAATCCCTTATTGTGAACTGCTTCTAACCCCCCACTCATTAACCCCATTAACACCAGAAACCATGTTCTTCGCATTATCCCCAACATCTTTACTTCCTCTTCTTCTTTTGAGCCTTCTTCTCTTGTAAGCGATCTTTCAATGAACCAAGTCGCCCCTCTAAATTATCTATCTGCTTTTTTGTCTGGACTAACGTTGCTTGTACCCCTTTAAGAGAAGTTCGTACTTTTTCTTGTGGTCGCTCTTCTTTATCAACATCTACATCAGAATCATCTACAACAAAAATCACTTCTTCTTCATCGTCATCGTCATCATCTTCAACCAAAACAACATCAAGTTCTTCAGTTTTTTTTACTGTTGGACTCTTTATCTTTGTAAGAAGAATATCAAACATTTCTTGAGTAAACTGATGATTTTTTATGGCATCTTCTTGAATTGGATGAACTGACTTCTTGCGAGATATATTTGCTTTTATCTGTTCTGCAACTGCTTGGTAACCAGAACATGTTGGCAAAGTGCTTTCATAAAAAAGCGTTTTAATTTTCGATGTCACCGCTCGTTTTCTTTCGGACAAAGAATCGATAACAAAGCACTGGTTATTAAACAAAATAACACAAATCCAATGTTGTGCTGCCGTATCACAAGCAATAACATAGAAAGGCTTTTCGGTTCCGCGAAAGTTTTGTTGAAAACGATCAATTGCATCAAGAACTGCACCATCATGAGGAAGCGGAAGTTCGGTATTTTTATCTTCTAAGACAAAGATATCTTTAGGAAGCACATTCACACCAAGTGTTTTCAGTAATATTCGATGAATGTCACTGAACCCTAAATATTTATCTTTGATGTTCTCTGCTTTTTTTTTTCTCCTCAATACCCGATCATTTGCAAGAATCTCATCAACCCATGCGTCATAATCTTCCTGCCCCATTGATGCCACATCTTTATCAAACACCGCCACACGAAGTTTAAGCGCATTAAAAGCAGCAAAATAACCACACTCCCAACCATTTTGTTGTTTAAGCGCTACGCTAGAAAATTTTTGAATAATCTCAAGAACTGAAGGCTTCTTGCTTGCCGGTTTTTTACTCACAAGCGTAGGAGCAACT
Source organism: uncultured Pseudomonadota bacterium (assembly GCA_964354855.1). Taxonomy (GTDB): domain Bacteria; phylum Babelota; class Babeliae; order Babelales; family RVW-14; genus CAYHBO01. The sequence continues at coordinate 50,116 of CAYHBO010000003.1, forward strand.
ATCATAGCTAAAGCACGCCCAGGTACTAAACAAAAACATAGGAATAATCCCATTAAACCCCTCATACACGCTCTCCCCCTTATCCAATCCTTCTAAAATTTAAAGCTAATAGGATCTTGATTTTTATACTTTTCATTTGGATACACATCTCGTGCTAAATGAATAACATTTTGAGGATAAGCAAATTCAATCCCCTTCTCTCTAAATGTTCTAAACATATTTTCACGCAAATCTGCAGCAATATCGAATCCTTCACGCACTCGTCGAGAACTAATAAACACACGGACTAAAAAGCTAATCCTCGTATCATTAAAGTCTTCCATGCGAATAATAATTCGAGGTACACGTAAAATCGTTGGATTACTTTGCACCACCTCAGCAATTGTTTCACGAACCAAGGCAACATCACTGTGATAATCAACGTTAACGGTAATTTCAATTCCAACGGCAAACCGCCCCTTCCCCCAATTTGAAACCAATTTATTCGTAATATCTTTGTTGGGAATAATAAGCGCATGATTGAATTTATTAATAATGGTTGTCGTTCGTGCATCAATTTTATGAACCGTTCCTTGCTTTTGTTCATCTTGATCAAGGCGAACATAGTTGCCAATTTCTAATGGTCGCTCGATAAGAATAAAGAGCCCAGCTATGTAATCAGCTGCAACATCTTTAAGAACAAAACCAATAGCAACCGCAGAAACCGCTCCAACATAGACAAGCAACTGATCTAAATGAACATAGCTCAATCCTAATAATCCAGATAAACTAATGGTTGCATAGTGCAAAATCTTTGAAACGGTATTTTGCATCCCTGGTTCGGTACGCAAAATATCAAACAGCTTGTTAAGAATGAATCGCTGTGTGAAGGATGAAACAAAAAAGCCGCATACCACAAATAAGACCAAGATTAAAAATTGAATAACCCCAAATTTGTAATAACCGCCCATAGGATTACTTCCCATTTTGATAACCCAATGGTCCGCAAGCAATGTCCAAATTCCTGCTGGCGTATACCCAAACCGCCACAAATGTGCCGCTATGGCAAATGCAGAAAACAGCAGGACCAGAAAACTAAAGATAACCAGAAGTCCGTAATATGTTTTAGCATATTCAAACTTATCAACAATTTCTTCATCTTCCTCTTTCATGAAGAGAAAGAGGGCATACTTTCTAATGTAATAATGAACCATCAGCACGGCATAGAACAGAAGCACCGTTGAAGGAATAGCAAAAGCGAGAAACCAGGCCAAGTTGGAATACCCGATTAGCGGCAAAATCAAAAGGCCCATACAAAAGAAAAATACAGGGTAGTAGTGTTGTTCAATCCCTATGCGTATAAGATCAGCAGCTCTCCCACGAAACGGGATAATGCGCAATACAACATCTTTGCTAAAAAATAATAACCAGATAATTGCTAAAACTAATGAGTATGCGGTTAAGAGTACATGAGGGAACACAAAATGTGGGTGCGGATGATATCCTAAAAAGGCCTGTCTAAAAGGAATAATGATGGCGGTTGAATAACAAAAAAAGGTAATGAGAAGAATGAATCGCTCTTCTAGTTTTTCTGCAAAGAAGAGAAAGCTTAACCGTTTATTTAGATCTTTAATGTTTGAAAGAAGATTTTTTGAAAGATAAACAAAGCTAGGAATCGAAATCAGATAGAATAGTACAAGGTTATATGGGGTCGCTATAAAATATATGGTAGAAAAAATATATCGAAAACCAAAAACAATGTGTACGTAAAGAAAAATAAGCGTAAATATAAGTTTAAGATGATCAACCAAGAATTCAAGTAACGATGAACTAATGTTAAGCCATAAAAAACTAAAATGGTGATGATCAACTGAAAGTTGACGTCTGATTCTGCGCAAAAGTATCCCGAGCAAAAATTTAATACATAGAAAAGAAAGTGTAAAAAAAATAAAAAACAAGCAAGCATAAAGCACCATTTTCCAGGAAATAAGCTTACAGCTTGCAATCAACGCGCTTGGCCCAAGATGAATAGGCGTATCCCAAAAGAATTTACCCAAGAAGTTTTCAGCTTCAAATAATGATGTTTGAAAGCCTTCCCATGAAATAGCATTAGGCGATCGTTTCCAAATACCTTGATTAAGAATCATGGTTTCAATGTCTTGAATGATTAAATTGTATTTATCAACAATCTTATCTTTGCTTGAAATCAACTCAGAATTATCCACCAAAAGGTTGTGACACATTTTCATATGTTCATGTAATAGTTTCTCAGTAATATCAATATTTTTGAGTACAAATTGATACGCAATATTGTTATTAAGAAAGAGGCTATCTTTTGAACTCACAATTTCTTCGTGACAAAGATGTAGTTTTTCAAGCTCTTTAGTATCATTAACCAATGAGTTCATCACATCTTGTCGATCAAGATTCCATTTTCTTAAGGCAGCAAGCACCAGATCACGTAATGACTTAAATTGAGCTAACGAATCTTTAAGGTCCCCCTTGTTTTGGGTAAGCTTATGCCGCAGATCAACCATCTTATAAAGTAAATCTTTTTCATCAGCTTCAGTGTCTGCTCGTTCACCTTTAATCTGTAGAACTTTGATTGACTGCACCGTACTTTCAAAATTACATAAAATTTTTTGTTCTTCAGATTTTGCTTCACGAAACTTAGCAGAATCCCGCTTATTATCAAGATCTTCAATTTTTTTTCGATCTTTAATTAATTTTTCTTTTCTAACCTCAAGCCTACTTCGCTCAATGTTTTTAGTTTCAATTTTTTGATTAACTTCTTCTTTAATGATAATTGCCTTTTGTCGCTCAGAGGCTGCTTCATTCCGCGCATTTTCAACATCTATCAGTTCAATATCAAGACGCTTCTCCATAATTGCAAGATCGCTTTTGTGGCTTGATAATTGCGATGAAACAAAATCAATTTCATCTTCTTTCAATTTAAGATCTGCGATAAGATGCTCTAGTTTAAGTTGTAATGTGGTAACTTTTTCTTTGGATAAGTTTATTTCTTCATTAAAAACATCGGTCTCTAACTTCAACGAAAGATGTTGATGTTCAACTTTTTCATTTGACTTCGAGTCAGTAATGGTCTTATCGCGTTCTTTTGTTTTGAACTCTATCTGCTTTTGGAGTGAAGAAATGGTTTCTTTTTCGGTTAAATCTTGTTTGATGAATGATTCTTTTTTCGCACGAAGCTCATCAAGTTTCCCATTTAAACGTGAGATTTCTGCTTGTTGATCCCTGAACTCTTGCCAAGAGTAAAGTGACTTGAGAACTAAATTTTGTTTGTGCTGTAAAAAATTAATATGTTCATCGATTTTTGCAGTTCGAGCAACCAGAACATCTTCAATAACCTTAAAAAGATCTTGATAGGCACTCAGATTTTGTTTTCGATCATTCAGAAAGGTAATTTTTTTATTAACTTGTTCTGATTTATCCGCCTCCGATTTTTCAGTAACATCTTTAGCTTGCGTAAGCTCATAGGTAATCTGACTCAACGTATCCGTTAATGTTTTTTTTACCTCATCAGCACGTTTTTTTAATGTCGAAATATCATCATCAAGCACCTTTCGTTCTTTTTTCTTTGCTTCAATCCCACTAAAGAACGGTAAAATACTTTTATTCTGCTCCGGAGAGACCTCTTGTTTGGATGCAAATTCCATAAACGGCATAAAACCATATGTAGCTTGTAATGACTGAATAAGACACAGAGAAAAGATCACTCCTAAAAAATAGGCTAACATTAATTTTCTAACTACCATCATGGTTCCTCAAGGTCTGTATAGGGTATACAAAACGTACTGTTTTAAATAACCTAAAGAAAGGGTGCTTTTGCAATGCTTGCAAAATAAAAAATTCTATCTGTTTAATCTCGTTTATTGTAAGTTTATTAACAAATTGTTCTAAATCATTCAAGACTTCATAAAAATCAGGCAAAGAAGACAAGGCAGTTACCATTTCTATCATCTTGTAGTACCGCATAAACAGATCATCGTCATAAAAACCGGTTTGATATAAAAAGTGAAATACACAAATAATCTCTAAGGTATCCTGCTGTTTCAATAGCGATTTGCGAGATAAAAGTCTCAAATAGGTTAAAAGACCTTGGAATAATCCTTCATCAAATAAGTCTGGTTGGGAAAAATAAGAACTCAATTCAAGCCAATGATGTACCCATGTAATATCACGTCTACTTGCTACGATGGGAACACTGATAACTTCAACCTCTTCGGCATATAAAAAACGATCACCTTGAATAATAAATGAAATAAGGCTTCCAGGAGAAAACCCAGAAAGATTCCGTGGCGTCCTGATACGAAGTTTTAATTTTCCACGAGACCGCGTTAAAACAGAAACCCGCTGCTCTTGCCCAAGATAAGACTGCAAAATAAAACCTTCTTCTTTGTTATGCATGCTCTTCTTTTTTATAAATGATATAAGCGTTTACCGTATCTAACATATAACTGATCTGTTGCCGTAGTTGTTGATGACTAGAAACCATACCTACAAATGCATCAAGCTGATACAAATTATTATAAAAAGCAGCCCCTGTATCCGCTATGATACCTAAGCGACAGGCTGGTTTTCGTGTTATAAGGTTTTGATAGGTAAGAAGAACTAATTTCCCAATCCCGATATTATAAACATCTCCCGCAAAAATGACATCTTTCCGCTGTTCATACAGCTTGCGTTGTATGGTAACTTTATCTCCGATTGTTTCCTTAAAGTACCAGTATCGACGCTGATGGTGAGAGTTCTTAATCGTATGGTCATAAGCAATATTGTTATGTAGATGTACATTAACAAGTCGGACCTTGCCGTCAGGCATGGTAATAAAACCAACCCCTTGAAGCATAACTGTCTCTAGATCATGGCGAGATAACCATACTAAAGGTTTTATTTTTTTTGAGTATTTTTGAGTATGTAAAACTCCACGGAGCACTTCTTGTTTTGTAAATTGAGGGGCTATCCCACTAGCTACTTGATACAAGGCATAAGGGGTTGTGGTACTTTTTTGATAGTTTCCATTACAACAAAAAGCCATGTAGTGCGTTAATAAAATTTTGCCATCTTTAACTTGTTGTTTACCTCGTTCATGCGCCCCAGAAACATCTCCGTGCCACTTAATTGCGCTGAAATGCTGTGTAATAAAATCAGGATCTGTAATCCTATAACTTCCGGTTATTTCATCCTGTTGTACCGTATCAACAACAAATTGAAGCGTTTTCCTTACACGATCAATCGATAGAATATCTCGATCAAACGCAGGGGGGCTCACCAAGGGAAGCGCCTCTAACCGGGCATGTTCAAGATAACGCAGCGTATCTTGAGCAACGGCAGAAAGTGAACGTGGATCGGTTACCACAGAAGTGCTTTGAGACAATGCCAACGAAGTAGGAAAAAAAAATCTATTCACCTGTGCTTGTTTAACTTGATAGTGTTGACAAGAATCTTTTGTTAAAACTGGCATATGATCAATGGCAAAGCTTTTAACGGCATGATCAGCACGTAAACTAATACCACAATGAACCACAAAACCAAGAATAAATAAGTTCTTTATCATTACACCCCCCAGAAACTAATACTTTATTAATCACCTAAAAAATATATTAGTTTTTTATATGCATCATCAGGATCATAATCCTTAAATTCCGTATCAATAATCACAGCATCACCATTTTTATCCACAAAAATATTATTTGTGCCTATATCAAAGGGAACCTCTTTACATAAGGCATACAGATCTTGTTTTGCTTGCTCACTGAAATTTTTATAATTTTTTCCTAAATCTCTTCTAAGCTAATCTTATTATTTTCATATTTACCTATATCACTTTTTACATCTATCAGCTTTTTTCTGAGAGATGTAAGTTGGGAAGTAACATCTGCTTGAATAAAACAACCGCCAATGCCATGAAAAAGACATACAAGAAAGACAGAACCCAAACCACGAATCTTATTCATCTTTATCCTTTGAATATTTTACTCTGTAGTATCATGGTAAAATATTCTCTCATCGGTAAAGAATTTCAAGAATTTTGATGGTTACCAGGCATAATTCATGCTGAGATGGAACTCATGTGGCGATTCATCACGATCTTTTTTGCGATCAAGCTTGAATCCCCAGTCAATTTTTGCAGGTACTGGCTTAACAAGATTAAGTCCAAACCCGGCTGCATGGCGCATCTCAAAGTTATCACGTTTAATAAACTTTAAGTTGTCATAGGGTATGTCATGTTTCGGCGTATCCCAGCCAGCACCACAATCATAGAAGAAGTGGCCCTTCATGGAATAATCTGGAATGAGTGGAAATATCAATTCGGTATTAAACAGGACCGCATTTTGTCCACCAAGCGGATCGCCGTTTTCCCACGCAGGTCCGATGCCTCCCCAAATAAACCCACGAACCGTTGATTGACCACCCATATGGAATAATTCTTTGTAGGGAATGATGTGATTATTGCCAATACGTTCAACATGACTCATTTTTAAATGAAGCATGTGTACAAGGCTGTCAACTCCAATCAATGCATTGTAACAACTTGCTTCAGCTTCTGTTTTTAAGAATCCAAATTGATTATTAAATCCAGGTAAAGCAGTTTTTGTTGAGAGTGTAAATTTATACCCCTGATTAGGGTATACCTGATGATTCCTTGTATCTTTTTGTAAATCAACACCAATCCATACAAGCATTCCTTCTTGAAGTCTACGCTTAACAATCGGTAAATACACAGAGCTGATACGAGCACTGTTAAAGTCAATGTCTCTATTTTTTATATCTTCAAGCCCTAGATCAAGAATTAACTGCAAACGCTTATCAATCTTTGGCAAACTAAACCCAAGTTTTACATTACCACCAGTAGTCATTTGAACAGGAGTCTTAGGAAAGCTTGTCCAGGACTCATACTCAATCCAACGATTATATGCAAATACACCCAAAGAAACATTGCTATCAAGTAAATGCGGATCAAAGAAGTTTGCTTCTATACGTTGAAGTCTATGTCTACTTGCTTGAGCCATACCCCCAATATCCCAGCCTTTTCCACATAAGTTTCTCTTTTCTAAGTTAAGCTGACCTTTAAGTGATGGCCGTGGAGAATAGCGGTCAGAACCATAGGTAAACTGAACATTAAAGCTTCCGGTTTTAGCTTCAGTAACATTCATTTCCAGATCAGCAAGAGAGTCTGAAACACGATGTACCTTCCAAGCAACCCCTTCACGTTCAAAGAAGCTAAGGTACTCAACACCAATTTTTGATTCATTAAGCTTTTTAGACGTAATCAAATCGCCTTCAAAAAGTGTCAGCTGTCTTCGTATAACTTTATCACGCGTAACACGATTGCCGGTAATTAGGACACGATTCGCATATAATTTGTTACCACGTTCACTATGAAACGTCACATCAACTTCTTTAGTCGCTTCGTCCGGTTTGATTTGTGGGTATACGTCAGCGTAGATATACCCTTTTTCTCCATAAACTTCTTTTATTCTATTAATCGTCTTTACCAAATCTGATTGTGAAAAGGGCTTATTTACTTGGAGTGAAATATATTGCGATAAATCTTTTTCGCTAAATAAATCATCGCCTGGAGCGCTCACCGACCGAACATGGAAGAGATCACCCTCTTGTATGTGGAAAATAATTTTTACATCTTTTTTATGCTTAGAAAAAATTACTTCAGCTTTAGGAACTTTTGCCATTAAATATCCGTTATCACGGTAGAGATACTCAATGCGATGCTTATCCATCTCAAGTTGTTCTTGACTATATACTCCAGCGCCATCGGTAAAACTTAATAACCAATTTTCACGCGTAAAGAGAATGTTACGTATCTTTCGACTATCAATATTGTTATTCCCCTTAAAATCAACCAAAAGAACTGAAGACGATGAGCCTTCAGTAATAGTTATATGAGCAACTGCTTTATCAGGGTTTTCTTCACTAAGCACGATTTTTGTATCGACTTCAATAAAGTGCCTATTTTCTTCGGCATACATTTTTGTGATACCTAATGAAATATTTCGCAACATCTCTTCATCAATGGTTGCAAGTTTATTGAGATTTAGTTTTTCCTTTATTTTACTCGCTTTAAGTGCCTTGTTCCCAGTAATCTTTAAATCTTCAAGTAACTTTTTTTCTTCGACATTAACATAAAGAAACAATTCCTTATTCCCGCTCACTTCAGCACTTAACTCTACTTGCCTAAAATGCCCGGTAGCATACAGATTATTAATCGCAGCAGAGCTGATAGACGCATCAAAGAGATCGCCAACTTTATACGGAATGCCATGCAGAACTTGTCCATCTTTAACATGTTTATTGCCATGAATAATAATTTTTTTAATCGTATATTTATGATCTTCAATAGGTTGTAGATTTTCTGATAACAATTTTTGCACCACTTGTTCTTGATGATCCAGAGTCTGAGCAGACGTAAATAAGTTATTATTGCAACTAAATAACAATAACAGCAGAACTATTTTATTGGGAACAATCTTAACAAGTGCCTTGATTCTCATGTACTTTCTCTCCGAGTATTTGCATAAGTAGAAGTTAATAGAAATACCTTGCGGTATTTTTTTGTCAAGTCAAATAACATTAGCCTTTTCACATAAGGTATTTATAAACACCTTCCATGCCAGAGCTATCTAATAAATCTTGTGGATTCCATGGCTTAAATTTTTCTTTTAACTGTTTGACAAGAGATAGTGGAATTTTGAAACTCTTCTGAATGTTGCCATCATTATGTTTGAAGGTCATAATATCTACGCTTTTTTTGGTAAAAGCAACATTAATATCAACATCATTTGTGTTTTTAATATTTTCTAATGACCATAAAATTATAGGGGTCAGCACAACTGCGGGAAGTGGCGCAAGAATGCCATTATTTTCACTGTCACTTTTCCAAGTGGCAAACCAAAGTTCTTTATGTCCAGGGTCTTTAAACTTTTTAGAGAAAATACCATAAATTCCAGAAATTTTATCCCAAAAAGATTCCGGTTGATCTTTTGTCGTAACGATATCATTAGCAGACAATGAATTTAATAACTTTTTATCATGAATATCTCTGCCATACATAATTTTAGCCTGTATAATTTTATTATGAGCAACTGAAAGAAGGTCGTCATGTAAGCGTTGTTCACTCTTATATTGTTTTGTCGTAACACCATCAAGCTTCTGAATTACATCCTCTCCAGAATAAAGATGATAAAACTTGTCAAACATATCTGATAAACAAAAGAATTCAGTTTCAGGTTGAATCGGCGTTCCAAGAACAATTAATTCATTAATACGCAAAGAAGCATCTATAGGAGCGTAGTCATAATGTCGTTGCCCTTTAACTCCGTCCAATTGAGGCTTATGTGGAAGTTTTTTAATTAAATCGAGCATCTTCTGCAAAGAAGATGCAACCTCTTTTTTGTAACCATCATGTTCAAAAGATACTGGGTTACTGCCTTTTATTACGTGATTAATGGCTGCTAAGTTCAAGCAAAGGTTTCCACCATGGCTATGCGCTAAAATTCTAATTTTTGGCGTAATACCTTTTTCTTTAAATTTTTTAACTTCTTCACGTAAACAATTATATAAGCGAATTGATTCAAGGCGTCTGCGATGCTGACTCATGAGGCCACTCCACCCAAAGGTATAATAAAAATTTTCTTCTTGGTTGGGTTTAACCATATTTTGAATAACGTCATAAGCTTTGATAATTGGATATGCTGCATACTTTTTATTGCCAACACTACGAATGTTAAACGTTGGATCTATTTTAACAAGCCCTCGATCTAGCATGGGTTGGTCTTTATAGAAAAAGGGATCTTGCCTCATTTTTTTGATGATGTCTTTATAAAGGCTGCCATACAAATCATCTTTAACGACGCGGGTAAAACTTAACAATCCAACAAGTGATCCAAATGATCCATGCACAAAAACTGTTATCCACGGTTCTTTTTTAACCATTGGAGTGTTTACTGTTTTAACTTTTTCATGATTAATAATGTTAATTTGAGAGTCTCCAAAGAAAGAGCGTACAAATTGATAAACCGATGGATCAATGAGTGAATAAAGAATAAACACCGCTAAAGAAATAAAAACAACATAAGAAATACGTTTAGGAGTTTTTTTTGATTCCATGGTAAGCCCATTTAAGCTTTGATCGGGATAATAAGGTTTAATCGCACCAATCCATTATCATGTAAAAAATAAAAAAAGGCTACGGCTTGTTCATATCCATTAATAAGCTTTGAGCCTGTTCAAGAATAGTGTTACTTACTCCCTCATTACGTAAAATATCAATCGCTACGTGTTGATTTGAAACTCCTGAGTAAAGCTTAAACGGATACTCGATACGACCGTCATCATGTACTGTAACCGTAACTTTATAGTTTGTTACACGGTTATTTTTCTCAGAAAGCTTGGTGAGTAATGAAAAATGCGTGGCGACTAAGTTAATGCTATTTTCATATTGCGCCAGATGATCTATAACGCTGTACGCGGCAGCTGACCCTTCATGCGGAGATGTCCCATTAAAAACTTCATCAAATAAAGCAAAACTAAATTGTCCCGGTTTAAGATTTTTAATGCGTTTCATAAGTTCTACTACACGAATTACTTCAGCTTTATACAACGAATTGCCTGAACCAATGTCATCGGTAATATTTAAATAAGTAGCTATCGAACTAAATGGCGTAAGGCTTAATTGTTCTGCCGGTACTAACCCAAATGTTTGAGCCAACAACACTGATATTGTAAGCGACTTAAGAATCGTTGATTTTCCCCCAGCATTAGGACCGGTAATCACAAGATTTGTAGGATTACTTTCAGTTCCAATCTGTACTGAATTTGCAATGACAATATTTTCATCAACAACCGGATGCCAAAAATTCACAGCGTTAATCATTGGCTTATCAGCAGCAACATAATCTGCAAAACACCATTGCACACGTTTTATTAATGATTCTTGATAAAGCTTTGAAAAAGCAACATACACATCAAGTTCTGCCGCGGCATTAATTGCTTGTATAAGCTGATTTTTTACTTCATGCATCAACATGAAAGCATGAAAGACTTTCCCTTTATGAGAAAAGAATGATACGTTTCCCGTTAACGTTGTAGACTCCATTAAAACTAAAAATTCTTGAACCTTTGTATTCTTCGAAAGAAACAAATCTTGTAGGGGTTTAAAATCATCAAGTACAGCTAAAAATGGATCTTGCTGAATAATTTTAGAGATACTTTTTAATGCTTGAATTGTCTGTGAAACTTGATGCATAATTTCATGAATAAACTCATTGCGTAAGTAACAACCATGTAAATCATCTATCAAACTATTGATACTCATAGCACAAACCATGGCACTGACTGTTGCAATACCCGCCTGTAACCATCGATTACTTGGCCATTTTGATTCCATCTTTTTCCAGATGTATGATAATTCTCTTCCCCCTGCTCCTTGATGTTCATCTTTCCTACTCGCAAGCCATTTTGGAAGATCAATGTTAGCCGCACGCGCAAAGCTATAACACGCCAATGTTCCGGTTGCTAAAGCCGCAAATGATAACCCTGTAATATTAAAAACATGTTTACGTAATGTTTGAGCCAATAAAAAAGATTCACTTTTATTCAACGAATCAATTGAACAATGGTAGTGTCGCTTAATTCCATGTTTAAACGGATCATTTAAATGCCAAAACGAAAGAAAAATAGTTTCCGTTTTTTGAAGTATTTCAAGCTGTTTTACACATGCTAAAGTTAAATCCTGATTAGTATTAAACGTTTTTATAATATTTTGACGATGCCGCAATAAATCAACATTATTTGTTGGTTGAGCTAAAACCCAGTAAAGTTTAATTTTTCCATAATCAGTAATGGTACGATCAATCACATTTGCTAAAAATTTTTGACCATTTTTCTTACCACAAAAAAGTTCTAAATCAGACCAAAGACTTTCATCGTTAAGCAAAAAATTCGTTGGAGATTCTAATGTTGATTCCATTTTTTCAAAAAGTGCAAAGGTATTTTGACGCTTTTGCCGAGGCGGAGGATTAAGTCGCATTGGACGATAAATTTTTATGAATTCAACATATGAATCGGTATCCCAGCCAGATTCCTTCCAGGGAAGAGAGCGCATATTAATATCAGCAATTTTTTGAAGGACGGTTGTTGATTCAGAATCATCAGAAACTTCTGCTGCGAAACCAGGCGCTGGCGTAACAAGCAAGGTCACTAAAAAAAATAGAAATAACATTTTTTACTCTTTCAAAAAACCGGGAATAAAAATAAGAAAACGTTATTCTAGCAATTTTTTAGACAAGTTACTACGAGTTTTGAGAAACCCCATGTTCCCGGATAAACCCTGCAACATCATCACTACAAAGCCTTGGAATTTCTAACTTAATTTTTTCGATAGGCCAGTCCCACCAACAGATTTTATTGAGCGCCTCAACTATTTTTTCGTCAAAGCGATATTTTTTAATAACCGCAGGATTTCCTGCAACAACCGCATAGGATGGAACATCTTTGGTAACGACACTATAGGCTGCAATTACAGCCCCATTGCCAATCGTAACCCCTGACATAATGGTTACATTTGAGCCTATCCAGACATCATTCTCAATCGTTATATTTCCTTTGGTCGTTACAGTTGAGACATTATTGATATTATTCTCTGGATAAAACACAAAAAACGGATATGTAGAAATCCATTCAGCATGATGATTTCCACCCAGAAATAATGTAACATTATCGGCAATTGAACAAAATTTACCGATACTGTAAGTCGTTCCTTCGCCCCAACTTCTTGCTACAATATGTTCTTTTCCATAGGTATATTCTTCAATTGAACTACAATGATCTGGTAAAGGGACCCCTCTTCTCTCTTGTTCAATAAGATTGATCCAGTAAGACATGAAGAGTTTTTCGTTATTCATTTTTTTTGTTTTTAAAGATTGATATTTCTTTTCAAGGAAATCTTCTGTAATTTCTGCCCAGTCATCTACAATGATTACTGGAAGTTGATTATAGAGAGCATTAAGTGTTGATGTTTTTACGACCGGAATTGACCCTACCAATAATGCCTCCCAGGTTCTGTGGCAATCAAGACCATTCCCAGGGGGACTTAAGACATAACGACATTTTGCCATATCCTCTAAATAATCTTGTAAAGGCTTTTGTGATGAAAAAATCGCTAATGGATTATCTTGAAATTGATTTATGAGAGATTGCCGGACCAACCGATTATTTTTAACAAAAAAATTAATATATAACTTTTGATCTTGATTATAGAACTGTTCTTTTATTGTATTAAGTACACGATTAAAGACGACTGTATCTCCATGCGGCCATTTAGGATTTGCAATGCCGATAGGGATAGCCGTGAATTTAGAGTGATCCATAATATCAGAATTCTGCCCAAACCAATGAATTATTTTTTGATCATTTAAAAATGCCGTATGATGCCCAGGAGCAGATGTATCGCTATTATGAGTTAGTAAAATAAACGGATTTTTAATATGTGGGAAAACGCTTTGAAAGAAAAAATCGAGTGAATATCCTTCAACAAAAACAACACTTCGAGGTTTCACATGAGCAGGGTTAAAAAGTGCAATATTATGTTCTACAAGATAATCAGCATAGGAACGAAACCCGTTGCCGGTAACGTAATCATGGGCTTGTAATGTTGTAAAAAGACAAACGATCATAAGAATAAGTAAAGCCCTGGATCCCCGCATTCGCGAGGATGACGTAAAAGAAAAAACACCTATCATCCCCTTTACCCTTCATAATCATTAAGCGATAGAAACGGCTTTAAATCCTTTGAATGTACGTGAAGATTGTTAAGACGATATTTTTCATGATCAAGCATGGCATAGGGAATATTTCTTTCTAAGAGATCTCGTTCCCACGTAATTACAACATTTGAAGCATTTATAACACAATACTCACTGATATGTCCCGGTCCCTGTTGGGGATCCCATATATTCCGCGGATCAACACCCCCAAGATATTTTCCAAAGGTAAACCCATCAAAAATAGACCTGAATGTGTGAATATTATTTGTGTATAACGAAGGATCAGTCGCAACTTCTCCGTGTGTATTTTGTAAGACATATTTTTCAGGATAGCCTTCCATGATTACCGGTAATCCATCAATTATATCCTTGTTACTTTCTTGCCTCAATATCGCTAAAATTTCACAATCATTTTTTGCCTCAGGGGCATGGGCTGCAAAACATTGTGCCAAACGAGCTACTGCTTGTTTGTTGTTGATGTAAACTACTCCGGGAATTGCTAAATTATCATTGCTAAACGTAACCCCAAGCCCTTGATAATGTTTATGAAAAACATCTATTAAAGATTCTAGTGATGCATAAAGCATCACATCAGGTTCCATAACAAAAATATTTTTTTCATTGTACTGCTGCATAAAATCATGTATCCAGAGGAACCGTTCACTTGCATAAAACCAAAACCCATTTCGAAATGATCGATCAATTGTTGATGTTGTAATGAATTTTTTATGTTCTTCTGTTTGTATAAGGTCTTCAACAGGAATCATTGTTATATCAAGATTCTTACATGCAGAGTAAGACGCTAACGTTTTACGATTTCCTAAAAGATAAATACGACACTGGTTAAATAAACGTGCTTGATAAAGAGCAACCCGAAGATGTTCTGGTAAAGTTTCCCCCAAATAAACAACGATCAATGCATGAGAGATAGGTTCTTTGTCTAATTGTTTTAATTCATCTTCGCCCCAGACAACTAACGTATTGTTATCATGTGTTTTTATTGGCTCAGCATAAATTTTTGCAGTAATACCATAGTTTTTGAGTAATGTTACAAAATTTTCACAAGAAAGCGTATCAAAGGCAGTATGTGTATTATAGATAATATATCCTCGCTTGGCCTTTGAAATAATCTTATCTATGTAATGTAACTGTGTAGTTTTATCGCACTCTGAAAATGCATAATTACTAATTACCAGATCTAAGTTTAATTCAGAGAACTCAGCTTCTTGTGGTAGCGTTACAAAATTATTTACTTCGAGTGTTTTTAACATTTTTTCGATTAATGGATTCACTTCAGGCAAATCAAACAAATAATATTTTTTGAGATCAAGAAGTTGTGATAGGACAAAACATTGACCTCCAAATCCTCCGCCGATTTCAACAATGGTAGTCTTATGCGGCAAGGGAAAAAGTTTTTTTATATGATTCGCAATGACAATGTAACGTAAGGTAGTTGCTGAAAATAGACCCACTCCCTGAAAATCATTTATTTCGGCATTTCCATAAGTGTCAAGGAGGCGAAAGGATGATAATTTATCAAGCGTTTCTTTTAATCCATGATGAGTAAGATACTTGGCAAAAGCATTCCCATATATACTCCCAAATAAAGGTCCCCCCTCTACAACAAGCTGATAAACAGGTAGAGATCGAAAGTTTTTAAAATACCAATCATTACTAGTCGCACGCTCACAAACTTCTCGATACCCAGCCATATCGCCTGAAATGCTTTTTCCAAAGCACACATTTAAACCGGTAGGCTGCAACAATACGAAAAGAAAAGATATAAGTTTTTTCATGTAAATTTTCGGCTAATAAAATGAGGTGCAATTTCTTCGTGAGTAGCCTTATTTTCATAGTTAATAAATTTATTAATATCTATTTTAAAACCATGCTGAAATAACGTAAGAAGATTTTTTGTGGAAGAAAAATGCATATGCTTATCTTGATAATCTTGAACCAAATTAAGTGGAATATTAACCATAACTGAGGAAGCAAAGCACAACCCCTTTTCACCATTTATTAATGTAACACTGTTTGACCAAACATTTTCTAATGTGTTGGGAGATGTATACGCAAGTTCTTTAAGAGCAGGCTCTATGGTTTTTTTCTTAAAAATGGTCATATCAATGGAATGAGGGTAATACCATGGATTACAGATATCATTACCAAAGAAGTACCAAGAAAAAATAGAGGGTTTAAGTTCTTTAAGAACTGGAAGGCTAATTGATTGGTCTTTGGACAGTCCATAGCAAGTATTAATATTTTTCCCCAGTCGAAGATAAAAAGCATAATAATTAGTTTCTTCCAATGTTTGTAAACAATCATTAAGGTTTGCTGACTGTGTTACCATAATATCGTCAACCCCAAACATTATATAGTTGGTTTTAGATGCTTTAAAACAAAGATGTAATAAAATAGGTTTAAAATCACCAGAAAAATTTCGTGTTTGTTGAAAAAAATCTATCGATGGAAATGCCTTTTTTATCTCATCATATCCATTATCAAATGCATTAGTAGAAGTACGATAAAGAACAAAAATTTTATTAATATTTTTAATGTGTTTGTCTAATGACTCTAGGTAAGCAAAAAGTTGCATGGGTCTATCATAAGAAAAAACAATAAGATCTATATCACTTGCCTTAAGGGATAATTTAGGGTCCTGAATTAAGCATAAAAAAAACAGAATAACACTGATACGCATGCTTAAATCTTAACACGTTTTAAAATAGTAAGGCCATGATTGTTAAAGTAGCGAATCTCTAATTTCCATTCTTTATGTTTATTCAAAAAGTCTTCTACTGCTGGCCATAAACCCTTTTTATTTCGGTCAATATGAGCAGGATATTCACGGTAATTACCCAAATATTCGGTATCATTAGCATTTCCCCATGGAGCACTTGTATCATGCATGACAATATATTTTTTTGCGTTTTTAGAAAACGTTTCAAGTTCATACGTTAAGTGACAATAAGTATGAAGTGAATCTATAAAAAGTAGATCAGTGCAAGGCATATCTTGATCTTTAATTTTCATGTCATCCATACACCAAAAATCGAATAAAATCCCGCTCTCTCTGGCTAACCGCTGTGCCACTTGAAAATTTTCTCGCGGGGGCAATTCTATGTCAATACCAAGATACGAACGACTTTGAGCATCACTCTCCGATAACCCTAAGAATAACGCCCATGTTGCAACCATTAAAGAAACTCCAACTTCTGTCACGGAAGAGCATTCTGCTGAAAGCTTTCTAAGAGTAGGAAGATGTTCATTAATAATAATCGAATACTGACGATAATAATCATAGTAAGGTGTTAATAGACTTCTGCCCACCATAGGATCAATTGCTGCAGGCTGCCATCTTTTGTCGAGTTGTTTTTTAGTCACGATTGCAACATAAACCCCATCAAGAAGAACTTCTTCAAAAAGCATCTCATACCGCAATTTATAGAATGCTTCCTGAATACCAAGAACTACTGCATCTTCATTATAATTATCTGTAATCACAATAAACGTATCTGCAAATGCATCATCATAGTACGTAAATGTACGTTTAACTGACTCAAAAGACGCATGGTCATTATAAAAATAAATGTTGATTGGATTTTTAAAAACTTCTTTTTTATTGATTTTAAAAGCATCTAACTCATAAATAGTAATCAATTTGAGTGGTAAAAATTTTGCTACATTATTAAACGACTGTGTTCTTAAGTCGCTAAATCCTAACGAATTATCAATAGCAACTCCTGATTCTAGTAATGTATTTTTATAGAGGGCTGAGACGAACGTAGAGCCTACTCCTGCTCCGATCTCTACATAGTTAGCTTTCGGTAAGGAACAGATATTGTTAAGCAAATGGCGTAGCTTTGTACTCGATAATCCTGATAGCTCAATAATATCTTGAGTAATTTTCGATTTTTCATGTTTAGCATCTTCGATACTTTTTTTTACATGAGTAACTAAACAGGCTTGCTGAAAAGATAAAGCGCTAAGATTAGCTCCCAAACCAACTATAAGAATAACGTTCTTTAGTATCATCAAACTCTCTGAAAAATAGATTTTTAAGATTATGCTTGTCAGGACACTCATGGGTATCTTCGCCACAAATATAAACAATTTTTTCAGTATTATATGTTTTATAAACTATATCATGAAATGGTAGCCCTCGATGCAATGACCCATAAATAATTACATCAAAATCTTTATGCTGAATCCGAGCCTCAATGTTTTCACGATCAATTTTTATGTCATCAAGAATTTTGGAATAACTCATGCCTTTACCATACAATAATTGAGTATCGAGTTTATAATTTTTATAAAGATGGGGGATTTTAGGAACATCAACAATACGATTTCCTAAAAGTTCTTTAAGCCCAATAAGTGTTAAATCTCGTACATAGTCTGGGTATACACTTCCCGATAAAAAAAGAATATTACCGGTTCCATGATAATTAATCTGCTTTAAAAAATATTGTGCCATAGCCCGAGAGGTAAGATGCTTTCTTGTATGTTTGAGAATTTTTGTAAGAATCACATTATATTTTTTACGATCAAACTTTGTATGGTCAATCGCAAGATATGATACTCCATCTAAATTCATTGCTTCTTTAATAAGTTCTTTAGGTAAAAAAATCATGTCTTTTTCAGGACACTTATCAATATCAACAAAATAGGGGATACAGCCATTAGCTAAAATTTCATAATGGCGCATACAGTCCCAACCTAACTTCATTTTTGTCACCGCAAAAAAGGCGTGTTGATAATCTTTGTAGTAGGATTCTTCATTGTTATAAATATACGTAGAAAGATCTCCTGGAACAATAAAAGCAAAATCGCGATCTTTAGTTGGAATGTTAGAAACTATTTTACATTCAGGGATAGAAAATTGCATAGGAATTGGTTCATGTGCAGTAATATAAGAAGCCCCTATTAATGATAATCCAGCTATTAAAAAACTTTTACGTATAATAT
>CAYHBO010000004.1:0-68003 GCA_964354855.1 uncultured Pseudomonadota bacterium
AGTACTATAATTTTATAATTAATTACCACTTAAGAGGATGACCTCCTATGACAATAAAAAAGATAATCTTACTCGTAGCTATGGCAACCGGCCTTAGCACAACTACACATGCCATGCAAGAAGGCCAGGTACCCGTAAACGACCTTAATGACCTAATCAACATGTTCGAGACATCATTGTCATTGAAAGAAGAAATCACCCCAGGAATAAAAAAACAGATAAGCACCTTAATAACGACATTCTGGTTTGAAACTATTTATAACCATTTAATGACCATAGGTGATGGCAGTAAAGATTCGTACGATGATGATGTATATGAAAACTTTCAAAAGATATTATACAAGTCAGACGAACCAAAACTGAGAAATCAATTAGAACAATTCCAGAAAAACGAAGTTATATTTACCAAAATGGCTTATTTAAATAAGCAAATTTCAGAGTTACTCAACATCCATGATGAAAGCAGCCCTGAACTCATTCGTAATCTTGTACTAGAAACTGGCATACCTATGTTAAAAGCTTCAGCAGAATTATTAAAAAGTTGTGGTGGGCGAGGAAAAGGACTTAAAGATGCTCTAGCTGAGAAACAACAAGAGTTAGAAGCAAATTTTCCAAGTTCCGTAAAAAAAATAAAAGAAAAATATAAAAGAACCAATCATGCACACGGAGCCAAGCAATCTTTAGATCCATTCAAAGGATTTAAACGTAGAAAAACTAGAGATGAAAAAAGACGTGCCAAGATACGAGAAGAAGCTCTTGCCGCTAGAAGAAACAAGATTGGAGCAAACGCAACACAAACATCAAACGATAATCTGGAAGTAGAAGTTGACCAAAGATAACCTTTAATATTTCAATCATAAAAAAAGGCGCCCCTTAAAAGGCGCCTTTTTTGTTTAACGCTTAATAGTCTCTTGTGCCGCTTCAATATAACTATCCAAACTTTTTCCAACCGACTGATAAATAATCTCATAAAAAGCATCTTTCTTTTAGGCAAGCTACCTAATAAAAAAGGCGCCTTTTAAGGGGCGCCTTCTTAAACTTTAAACGTTTCTTAACGAATTAAGCAACGTTAACTTCTGCACGACGATTAGGTGCTAAGTCTTTGATTTTTTCTGCACGATCTGCGCTATCACTCCAAACAAGTGGAGCTTCATAGCCCAAACCCAAGGTTTTTACCTTTTCTGCTGGTAAGCCATCTCTCATCATTTCTTTTTTAACTGCTTCTGCTCTTTTTTGTGAAAGCGCAACATTGTAAGCAGCTGAACCGATTTGACAAGTATGACCCGCAACAACAACATCTTTTCCTGAAGCTATTGCTTGTTTTGCAAGTTGAATGTCTTTTTTCACGCTTGATGCTTGATCTTTTCTGATGTCATTTTTATTGAAATCAAATTGAACACGGTTAAATGATTCACTATCAAGGTCTAAGTTTGCCGCTAATTCTTGGTCTGATTTGCCTTCTTTATCTAATGCAATGGTGTAGTTTTTCTTTGAATGTTTATCACTCACCGCAACCATCTTGCCATTTTCGTCATAAAGTTCATCGGTATCAACAAAAGCAAACTCGTTATCAGCATCAGCATCTAACAATGATTGGTTTTCTTGTAATAAAAGAGGAACGTCACCATCTTGGCTAAGAGAAGCTACATGTTTGTTTTTAGATTTTTTCGATGGGCACTCACCCTTTTTACCACAACCAACAATAAGAAGTGATCCGGAAAGCAATAACGCTAACGTCTTCTGCATAAATTCTCCTTCGTAGAATTATTTTATGAATAGTATTTATTTTGCATTTACAACATCTGTATACTCATCCTGAAAAAGGACTGAGCAAAGATATCACAACTTAAAGTAATTTACTACATCAATTTTACTACTCAATGGTATAATTCTTGTTTATACTGCTACTATCAATTATGATTTTTTTAAAATGTAAAAAATAAACGATTAGCGTTACCCTCAAAATACAAGGCCAGTTTGTGAAAAAAATAATCATCAATAACGAAATCTGGCAAACACGTATTGCTGTGTTGTCTGAGAATAAACTACAAGATCTTTACTTCGATGTAGCAAGTAAAACCGATCTTGATCGTTGCTTTTTCAAAGGACGCATATCAAAGGTATTACCTGGCATTCAAACAGCATTTGTTGACATCGGGCAACAGAAGTCAGGTTTTTTACATATCACCGAAGTTGATCGTGAGCTTGCTAGTGAAAAAATTTTTGCCGGCGTACAAACCGATGAAGATCAGGATAAACCAAAAGAACGCATTCCCAGAGTTTCACTAAATATCAGCAAAATTTTTAAAGAGAATGATGACGTCCTCGTACAAGTCATCAAAGAACCGATCCACGAAAAAGGACCAAAACTCACTACCTGTTTTACACTGCCAGGAAAATTCATTGTCCTTATGCCAAACATTCCTCAAATCGGTATTTCTCGAAAAATAGAAGACCGTGAAGAACGGGCACGACTCAAAGAAGTTCTCTCACACATCTTACCAAAAGGTATGGGAGCCATTGTCAGGACCACCGCCGAAAGTCGCAAGACCGCAGACCTTAAACGTGATATCGGCTTTCTGGTTGCCACTTGGAACTCGATTATGAAAAAATTCAAAAAAGCTCAACCAGGCACCAAGGTTCATGAAGATATTCCATTGTCACTACGAGTCGTTAGAGACCAACTTGATGAAGATGTCGAAATGGTATTAACCGACAATCAAAAAGATCTTCAAGGAATTTCAAAGTTTGTAAAATCCTTTACTCCAGAGTTGGCTGATAAAGTTCAACTTTACACAGAAGACACCCCAATATTTGATAAATTTAATCTTGAAAAACAAATCGCCAGTGCACTGCAAAAGAAAGTTTCTCTCAAGTCTGGCGGAAGTCTTATTATTGAGTCAACCGAAGCAATGACCGTCATCGACGTCAACACCGGAAAATTTATCGGCTCAAACAGCCATGAAGAAACGATACTACAAACAAATCTTGAAGCGGCCGACGAAATTGTTACACAACTTCGCTTACGTAACATCGGCGGTCTTATCGTTATCGATTTTATTGATATGGCGGTTTCATCTAACCGACAACGATTATCACGATTTCTAGAGAAAACGCTTAAAGAGCGTGATAAATACCAATCGGTAACCCTACGTATTTCAGAGTTTGGCATTGTTCAAATGACCCGTAAACGATCAGGTAAAACGTTAACACAACAACTAACCACGAACTGTTTAACGTGCCATGGGCTTGGATTTGTTAAATCAACTTCAGCGATTGGATTTGAAATCTTACATCAGATACAGCTCAAACTTGCGTTAAAGCCGGCACAAGGGTCATTAACCCTTTCATTGGCTCCTACCATTTATGATTATCTGATCCAGTATGAATACAAGTCAATTTTGCAAATCGAAAAAGACCTAAACTGCAAAATTACTCTTGAAAAAAATGACAAAAACGAAGGCGCGCAATTTCAATTGCTTCCCGCCAAATAAAGGACTCTCATGACCCAAAAAACCGCTTTAGAAAAGTACCCTACCTATAGTGCTACCATTGGTATGGAAGTACATGTCCAATTAAAAACAAACACAAAAATTTTCTGCTCATGCCCGAACAAGTTTGGAGAACAACCAAACACCAATCTTTGTGAAATTTGCGCTGGCTACCCAGGAGTACTTCCCGCACTCAATAAGAAAGTGGTCGACTTTGCCATCATGGCCGGACTTGCCACCAACTGCACCATCACTCAGCACACAACTTTCTCACGCAAACATTACATGTACCCGGATCTGCCAAAAAATTATCAAATCACTCAAGACAAAAACCCAATCTGTCAAAACGGTCACATCATCATTGATCAACCTGATGGTAGTGAAAAAAAGATTCGCATCGAACGTATCCATATGGAAGAAGATGCGGGAAAAAATATTCATGCAAGCACGAATAAAGGCTGGGTTGATCTAAACCGTGCCGGAACACCACTACTTGAAATTGTCAGCCAACCGGATATGAACAGTGCCGCTGAAGTTCGTGCCTATCTCATGCAACTTCATACCATTGTTCGTTATCTTGGCATCAGCGATGCTAACATGGAACAAGGCTCATTCCGCGCCGACGTCAACGTCTCAGTCAAAAAGAAAGATACTGAAAAACTTGGCACCAGAGTTGAAGTGAAAAACGTAAACTCGTTTCGCTATATCTGCCAAGCAATTGATTACGAAATTGAACGCCAAATCGAGATGATTGAAAACGGCGAACGCGTTAGACAAGAAACCCGTCAATGGGACAGCAAAGAGCAAATTACCATCTTCATGCGCTCTAAAGAAGAAGCTCAAGATTATCGCTACTGCCCAGAACCTGATTTACCTGACATTATTATTGATGATGCATGGCTTAAAAGATCTTCAGATAGCCTACCAGAATTACCTCATGCAAAACATCATCGCTTTCTTAGCAATTACAAGCTTACTCCGTATGAAGCTGAAATTTTAATTGATGATCTAGCACTAGCAAATTTTTTTGAAGAAGTTGCAACAAAGAGCAATAATCCAAAATCATCCAGCAACTGGATTCTTAGAGACTTCCTTGGGTATCTTAAAGAACATAAGCTTGAGTTACATGACGTAAAAGTCACATCAGAACATCTTGCGAACTTGATTATTGAAATTGATAAAGGCACCATCAACAGCAAGTCAGCTCAGGAAGTGTTCGCAGACATGATGAGCTCAGGAAACATGCCAATCGATATCATCAAAACTAAAGGCTTACACCAAATCGGCTCAGCGGATGAACTTGAGACAATTGTAAAACAGATCATCACTAACAACCCTGACAACGTTGCCAAGTTTAAGGCAGGCAATGATCGAGTATTTCCATTCTTTGTTGGTGAAGCCATGAAGGCAACTAAAGGAAAAGGGAATCCACAATTGTTAACGGCGTTACTTAAAAAACATTTAGAGTCTTAGAAGAGGGGTCGATCCCTCTTATTTTTACCTTAGTACCCTGACAGAATTATTTTATTTTAGAACACGTCATCCTCGCGTATACGGGGATCCAGGACTTCTTTCTTCTTTAAAATTTTTATACTTCTTTTTTTAAAAAAGTTTTTAGAAAGTCAGTAAAAATAAGTAAGACCTGGATCCCCCAATTCGCGAGGATGACGTAACACGCGTAATAACTTTGATTAACTCTCTTCTTTTCTCGCTTTCTTCCCAGGATGTTCATCATCAGATTCGCTCTCTTCTTCATCAGAAGACTCATCACTAGAAGCTTCATCATCGGCATCGTCTGTAAACATATGACTACAAGCATTTTGACGAACCATGGTCGGTTCATCACCGAAGAGCGTCGGCAAATCAACAATCTCATAACCTTCTCGCTTTAACGTACGAATAAGACGTCTCAATTCTTTTATCGTCCGACCTTCATATTTTTCTTTTAAATGTATCAAAATAATATCATCTCCCGAGTGACGCCAATCTTTTGGGTTGCTACGTTGCAACTGCTGCATAATCACATTAACAAGATCATCAGCAGTCACATCTTCCTTCCAATCTTGTGGATCAACCGACCAGATAATAATTCTGTAGCCTGCCGCTTTAAGATTTTTAAGCATGTCATCATTTAAGTTGCCACCAAACGGCCGAAAGAATTTATCTCTCCCTTGTTTCGGTAAAAGATTTGAAGCTAATGCTCCTTTATCTCCTTGAACCCCAATCACATGACCAGCTTCAGCTATTTTTTGAACAACCCCAGCTTCATCATTATCCAACAAAGTACCATTGATAAAAAATGATGCTCTCACCTGTTTCTTTTCAAGCAGTTCAAGTATCTCTCTAATCAACTTACCATGTTCAATATCACTAAACGTAATAGATACACGCTTTGCGGTAGTTGGACCTTGTACAAAAACATTAGACCCTTCAACTTGGCATGCTTCACGAATTATTTGTCCCCAGGGTTTCTTTGGTATTTCTGGCTGTGGGGCCTCATTCATAGAAAACACAAAATATGGTTGAGTGATAAGAAGTATCGTTAAGAACGATTTTTTCATATAAGACCCTCTTTTAATAAAAATTTGATTATCTCTAAAACACTTTATTTATAAGCTTATTTTGGCATAAAAACACTTCAATAAGCAATGGTTTAACTTTAAAAAGTAATGCTTTCTGAGTGAAAGCATTACTTTTTATTTTTTTTTAAGCATTAAACAAGATATTATTGCTGTTTCTCGTAGCAAAATCTCTTAAAATTCGTTACGTTATCAATCGAAATTCGCCCAGTTTTTCTGGGTATTTTTAATTGGTAACGTAACGTTCATCCCATTACCCATTTTAAGGTTGCGCTCATGTTAGAAGTCCCTCTTTCCGGTATAAAAAGAATTGAAGAAGTTGCAGGCAGCAGCAAAGAACATATTTCCCTATCACAAGGGTCCATCAAAGTTGGTGGCATACCTCAAGAAATAAAAAAGTACATCCAAACACTTCTAGAAAGTGATATCACCGACTACTACCAAAGCTGCTGGGGTCTCAAAGTTTTACGTGAACGCCTCACAAAAATGGTACATGAAGAGTTTCAATCCCCTATCGATATGAAGCAAATAATTCCAACTCACGGTTGCATTGGAGGACTTTCTCTTATCTACCTCACACTTCTTAATCCAGATGACGAAGTTATTATCCCTGAGCCGGCTTACCCTGCGTATGGTTTACTTACTCATGTCACACGCAGCAAAGCAGTTTTTGTAAGTTGCTTGGTAAAATCGTCTGAAGATATCGGTGGCTTAACCTATGAATTCGACATCGATAAAATTAAAGCAGCCGTCACAAGTAAAACAAAAATTATTATTTTTTCTAACCCGAACAATCCTGCAGGAATTATCATTCCACCAGCGGTCATTCGCGAATTACTTACCTTTTGTGAAGAACACGGCATTTACCTCGTTGTTGATGAAGCGTATCGCAACTATGTTTTTGAAGGCACCTTCCAATCAACACTCACCATGATGCATCAATCAGAATTTCTGATTTCAGCAAATACCTTCTCAAAAAATTTTGCAATGAGTGGATGGCGTATCGGCTATCTTGTTGTCCCTCAAAAACTTGCCCACGCGCTTGCCGGCATGCAGGATGCACTCCTCAATTGTCTTAACAACACCGCACAATACGCAGCTCTATATGCTCTTGATCGTCCAGAGTACAGCAGAGACTTTCATGCCAAGGTTTTACATAACCGCGATGTTGCTATGCACATGTTGCAACCTCTGGTTGAAAAAGGTGTCATTAGCTACGCAAAACCACATGGCGGATTTTTCTTACTCTTGAAAACCGAACTTGATGATGCAACTGATTTATGTATGGGCATCTTAAATCAAGCAAAAGTTGGCGTCATTCCAGGATCTTCATTTGGCCCATCAGGAAAACCATACTTCCGTGTTTGCTACGCACGTGAACCTGAAATTTTAGCAGAAGGCATTCGCAGACTCGTCAATTACTTAGGGTAGGAGCATCATGTACAAAAAAATAGAACACATCCATTTCATGGGTATTGGTGGCATTGGCGTCAGCGGCATTGCAGAAATTGTACGGCTTCAAGGCTACCCGGTCTCCGGATGTGATGTCAGTACGTATGGAAAAACAATTGAACACCTCAAAACACTCGGTTGCGAAATTTATCAAGGTCATAGCTGTGATCACATTAATAATGCTGATGTTTTAGTTTACTCATCAGCGGTCAAACAAGACAATGTTGAAGTACAAGCAGCTTTAACAAAAGGCATTCCGGTCATCCCTCGCGCCATCATGCTTGCCGAACTCATGCGCACAAAGCTAAGCATCGCCGTCTCAGGTATGCACGGAAAAACAACAACTACATCATTAATCTCACATATCTTAATCGAAGCAGAACGCAAGCCAACCGTCGTTATTGGTGGCATGTTAAAAAGCATTGATGCAAACGCACAACTGGGCGATAGTGATTTATTAATTGCTGAAGCTGACGAAAGTGATCGTTCATTACTCTACCTAAACCCTACAATGGCTGTTGTTACGAACATTGATGCAGAACATCTTGATGTGTACGCAGACATTGCTGATATCAAACAAACCTTTAAAAATTTTTTAGCACGACTTCCTTTTTATGGGAAAGCATTTCTATGCATCGATGATCCACACATTCAATCCATTCTACCCTTACCACACATCAGCTGTGTTAAATATGGCTTTAGCACAAAAGCTGATCTTATGGGAAACCTAATCGCACTCAATCCATCACAATCAATTTTTGATGTGTACCATGCTGGAGCGTTTCTTGGAAAAGTAACGTTGAATATCCCTGGTGAGCATAATGTACTTAACGCATTAGCAGCCATTGCTGTCTGTCGGGAGCTTGAAGTTCCATTTGACGTCATTGCACAAGCTCTCACAACATTCCGTGGCGTTGAGCGTCGCTTTGAATTCAAAGGGGTTTACCGTGGTACCGAGATTTTTGATGACTATGGCCACCACCCGGTAGAAATAAAAAAGACATTAATCGTTGCTCAACGAAGAAAAAAAAATAAACTTCATGTGTTATTTCAACCACATCGATACACACGCACTGAAAAGCTGTGGGACGACTTTGTAGATATTTTCACGACAAATCATGGCTATGAAATAAGTTCACTCTTTCTTACCGAAATTTTTCCTGCAAGTGAAAATGCTATTCCTGGTATCACCGGAAAACGTCTTGCTGAAGCCATTAAATTAAAAAATCCTCACATCAATATTACCTTCTGTCGTACATATGATGAGATTGTCACTTTGATAAAACCATTACTCACTGATGGCGATTTACTGCTCACCGTCGGGGCTGGCAAGATTAATATCGTCGGAGAAACACTTCTCAAAACAGAACTCACATCATAAAAAATTTCTATTTTGTTGGCAGCAACATTTTCTCTATCACCATACAGGAACGCTTCTAGGACAAGTAACTCTAAACATTCCAGGAGAACACAATGTCCTTAACGCATTGGCTGCCATTGCAGTATATTGCGAACTTAAAGTTTCATTTGATGTCCTCACTTCATTTCATGGTGTTGAGCGTCGCTTCGAATTCAATGGGGTTTACCACGGTACTGAGATTTTTGTAGAAATAAAAAAGACATTGGTCATTGCTCAACGAAGAAAAAAATAAACTTCATGTGTTGCTTCAACCGCATCGATACACACGCACCGAGAAGCTGTGGGACGACTTTGTAGACATCTTCACTACTGATCATGACTATGAAATAAATTCACTTTTTCTTACCGAAATTTTTCCTGCAAGTGAAAATGCAATTCCTGGCATCACCGGAAAACGTCTTACTGAAGCCATTAAATTAAAAAATCCTCACATTAATATTACCTTCTGTCGTACGTATGATGAGATTGTCACTTTGATAAAACCATTACTTGCTGATGGCGATTTACTGCTCACCGTCGAACCTAGCAAGATTAATATCGTTGGAGAAACTCTTCTCAAAACAGCATAACTTCATCACGAACGTAAATCATTCAAACAATATCACAGCTCGATAACCATATCCCACTCGACATTATAACCGAGTGGGTTTTTTTATGCGCCATAAAAAACATAATAAACAACCCGCTGTTTTTATGAAAATTATCTCAAAGATAAATTGACACTACTCCTAAAATGCGTAACAATAGCGAGAATTTTGCATGTTCTGTAAGACATGTCCAGAGAAACAATATCACTTTTTACGTATCTAAAGGAGACTAATGAAAAAGTTAGCGCTCGCCATTTTATTGGCGGCAACATTTTCTATATCGCCTTGTTTTGCCGTAAAACAAAGCAAGAATGACGTTACGCTCGACGTGAGTAAAAAAGAACACGAGAAGCAAGCATTCAAAATTGAAAGCGGCGATTGTGTCTTAACTATTGGCGGAAAAACAAAAATCGAACATTACTTCGATCGTAACATAGCCTTATTAAATAGAGCTCTGCCTGACGAATTTAACTATCTCAAAAATACATTCGATCTTTCTTTTGATGCCGCTTATGGTAAAAATAAATTCGGTTACAATGCTGTTGAAGTATTTACCAAAATACGTCACAAAGGGGTATGGGGTCGTGGAGCGGTGTTTGCAGATTCCGATGGCATGGCACCAGCGCCAATAAAATTAGAAGATGCAGTGTTCGGGTCACATAGTCACACCAGTGGAAAACCACTTGTATGGATCAATGAAGCATGGTTACAATTCGCTATTAACGCTATCGCAGACGCATCATCAGAACGTCTTCATACCGTTAAAATTGGATGGTTCCCATTCGATGTTGGTCGTGGAATATCACTTGGTTCAATCTATGGTTTAAACCGAGAAGGCTTTGGATTAAACACCTATGTTGAAGACAAAGGTGCTCCTGGCATTCTCTTACACGGTGAATTAAAAAAAGATATTCTTTCTTATGACCTTTACTATGCAAAATTTGAATCTCGTAGCAAATCTCTTGGGGATACGCTCAACGAAGTCAAAGCCCCTCTGCTTGGTCGTAAACTTTCTCCATGGCGCGGCGTAGGCAAAGACAATGATCTTTTTGCTGGTCGTGTTAAATGGAAACCATTAAACGAAAGTAAATTTGGTACGTTAGAGCTTGAACCGTATGCTTTCTATAACTCAGCATCTGACCAACGTATCGTAATTGTTGCAGATTCAACAATGAGACTTGGAACCATCGGAATGGCTCTTGAACACAAACATAAATCTTTTGAGTTCGGTGCTGAAGGCGCATTCAATATGGGAACACAAATTGTACGCGCTATCGATCAAAACATCATTCAAATTAAAAGAGACGGCGTAAGAAGCCAACTTGTTGGAATTAATGATACCCCAACAACACTTACAACAAGTGGTGGGAATCTTGTACAACAGTACTCTCAAATCTTAGACACTGCTACAGCTGACGCTCCTTATCCAAACGCTCTGATTACAAATGAAAGTAATGCTGTAGCAAAATTACTTGTCACAAACGACAACGCTCCCCTTGATAGCGGGAATAGATTTAAGAGCAAACCTGGTCGTATTCTTCCAGGCTACACCAATAAACTACGTGGATTCATGGTTGTTGCTGATATCACCCAAAAAATTGAACAATATAAACTTGATCTTTCTGTTGCTTATGGCTTTGCTTCTGGTGATACAAACCCTCATGTCGATCGCACTGATAAAACATATTCAGGATTTTTAGGTCTTCATGAAGGATACTCTGGAAAACGAGTAGCAAGCGTACTGTTTCTTGATGAAATGCGTGGTGTTTTAAGTATCCCAGGTTCTCTTGATGCGAATGTAAATACGGCAGATAATAACGAACTTGCATTCACCAATATGCATCACTTCGGCTTCGGGGCAAAATGGAAACCAATTGTTTTAAAAAAACCATTTACGCTCAATCCAAACATGCTAGCTTACTACCGCGCTTATGCAACGAAAAAATGGTCTTCACTTACACAAGCTACCACCAACGAAGATGCAAGCAGATTCATTGGTACCGAATTTAACTTGAAAACAAAAATGGAATTACTCAAAGATCTAGAAATCTTTGGTAACTTTGGCGTCTTCCTTCCTGGAAAAATGTTTAAAGATATCCAAGGAATTCCATTCAAAAACTCATTCGGCAACACAGATTTCTTTGACGAATTATCTCAAGAAGCTGAAGTTGAAGTTGATGATATTAAACAACAATTCAGACTAAGCACCAATGTTGCTTACCATGCAAACATTGGACTTACCTACGCATTCTAATGGTTCGAGACGGTGCTATGCACCTCCTCACCATGAACGGGTGAAATAAGTACTCAGAGGGCCGGCGATTGCTGGCCCTTTCTTTTTTAGGCAAATATGTACGAATTAAAAATAACCCTAAAAACGCTCATTTAACGCCTAAATCTTTTCAAGGTGTAACATTCTTAACCCCCCTCCCCTACCCTTTTGACGATCAAAGCCCCTCCTGGTACTATTGTTATATAATGTAAGAAATATCGCGTGGGGCGGTCATAGTTATGATTATTAATCGTATACATAAAGGGAATACCATGATTAAGAAACTTTCAATGAGCTTATTGCTCGCAGCCTTAGTTGCAGCACAAGCACCGTTAGTAGCAATGCAACCAACTTCTCCTGCAGCAACAACAACCGCTAAGCCTGACACAAATTCTTGGTCTAACTTTTTCTGGGGCACAGGAACACGTAAAGCTGCAACCATCGGAAGTGGTATTGCTGCATTATTCGCTGGTTGGTTCCTTTGGAAAAAGTTCACCGCAAAGCCTGAAGAAACAACTACAGATACAATACCTAAAGGCGTCGCTAAAGAAGACGTAAAAGAAACACCGGTTATCGGAGCAAGCACTACTACTACAGAAGCACCAAAACCAGCTCAAACAGATCACGAAGCTGAATTAGCTAGACGTCGTTCAAACCCTAAGTACATGGCTGAGTTCAATCGATTTTCATTTCCAGCAAGATAAAGAACACTTAAGAAAATTTAGTCTAACACATAAAAAAGGGACGCATATGCGTCCCTTTTTTATTTTAATCTTCTCCGAGAATATCGAAGAAGAAAAAGAAATTTGATTAATATCGTACGGCAAGACCCGCATGGATATCAGATTCACGAAAGACATTCTGACCGGCAAAAGTGTATGCTCCACCAGTAAAAAGACTCCAGTACTTATGCGCATGCCAATGCATTTCTGAACGAATACGATGTGCAACACGTTGTGTATCTCTTTCTCCAACCTTGTTATCAAGCAGCATTGGGTAATCTACAAATGAATCACCTTTAACCGTCCCACTTGCAGGAGATGCTTGACCTTGAACCGTGTTGGTATCTGCCCATACTTGACCTAAGAAATGGTTGGTTACCGACTTGTTCTTGAAGCTTACATTATCTTCGGTCTTGTAATAAATTTCATACCCAATCGTGGTGCTTAATCTACGACTCTTTGGATGATAGAAATTAAACTCAAAGTGACCAGTCAAATAACCCCAATCAACTTCAGCCGGAGTGCAAGGCCCAATATTATAAACCGTTGCGCCTTGAAACGCAGCTGCGCGTTGTTCAGTTGCTGATAACACAACTGCATATGAAAGATCAGCTTTTAAGGCAAGCCAATTAACCGGTGTTTGCCAGCCAACGTTAGCACCAAGCTTTAATTCAAAGTGCCCGCCGTTACCCGTTTCTAAACGATATGGGTTTCCACAGAATCTGTTTGATCCACCGGTTGGGAAACGAACCCCAAGCCACACTTCTGAACGCCAATTTTCATTGAACGTGTGCTCATAGAATAAATCAACATCTAAATCACCAAGGCCGGTGCTGCGATAGGTTTGAAATACAAACCCTTGTTGCGCAAGATCACAAAGAACATCGGATTGATAAATTTGTAGTTGTTGTTCAATAGCATTAACAGCAGCTTGCGCTAACGGCGTTGGCACACGCCCAGCACCATCAAATACCGGCGTTACCCACAAAGTATTAAAGTTGGGCTGATTAGCGATGTTGGTATAATCGCGATCCTCAGTAAACGCAAAGCCTCGTGCTTGGTTAGCCGCAGTAACGTTACCCAAGTTGGCATCAAGTGCTAAAAGGTCATTGGCGGTAGATGGTGCGCCATTCACTTTAGGAGCTGTCAATGGATTAGCCGTTGTTGCAACACCAAATTCAACACGATCATTATTTGATGCTGCATCAAATCCACCGGTCGTACTTACCGTAACGGCACAAGGCACCGTAAATTGCGGCGCAGCCTGCCCACCACTACCATTTCCTCTGATAATAACCATAGGAATAGTTTGTCCAGCATAACCTTGTGGGTCTGCTGTAATCGAATTATTTACATTGGCTGGTAGATTGTATTGCGTGCCATTAAATCCTGATGCAACACGAGTCCCTGCAGTTCCAGCATTTAGTTTCACAATAGCAGATTGAATCGTTCCATTGCTTGCAGGAGCACGTAGTTGCATGAGTAAAGCCAATTTATAACGATTAATGCCAGAAAACACTTGTTTAGCACCTAAACTATCGGTCATAAGTACCGCATCGCCACGAACAATTGAATTGTTTAATCCACTAAATGGACAATCATCAGAATCATCACGTTGTAATGCAATGGTTTTGAACGGCACCATGGCTCTTACACCGATACGGCCTTTATTCTCAAACACTGGATACTCAAATTTTCCACCAAGCGCCATCCCCTGATCACTGTAGTTAGCAACCGGTGAGAATTGTGAAAGAAAGAAAAATGGGTTTTGATTGGCAAAGAAACCGGTACTCAATACCGTACTATTTTGTGCGAAGGACTGACCAATAGTAAAAGCCTCTTGTCCAAAAATTACCCCGGGTAACTGTTTTGAACTGGTACCATCTTTTAAAAATCCACGATCTGCTGTACGTGAGTACATTGCGGACCAGGTGTCAATCGACCATTTATCATGCTTCATCGTAAGATCGTAGCGCAACGGGCCACGCTCGGTGACTAGCGGTGCGCGGTACTCGTTTGCAAACGATGTACCAAAAGCACAAGCCGCTAAGCTCATCACCATTAACTGTTTTCTTATCATTATTTTTTACTCCTTTAATATGCACTTTTTCCGACAAAATGCTTTTTAGAGGAGAGCTTACGCCCCCCTCTAAATCATATGCTCCTTAATTTGCCAAGTAGAAGGAAAATTGTAGAGGATCTCTTGGTGCATTAAGTCCATTTCCAATCAACGTACCGGTAGTCAATCCTAACGCAATATTACCTTTTGGTAACAAGACCGGAGCGATATCTCGCACAATCTTTGATGTATCCGCTGGATAGATATCAGTAGGATTGTTGTTCAAGTTTATAAACCCTGCTGTGAATACAAAGTTACCGGTACCAACCGCTGCTAACATCTGATTTTGTGTACCAATATTTGTACAGGTCATCAGATTAAAGAAGTCAGCCAGCGTATTTACCGTGAACTGTACACCACTTGAAACCTTCTTTGCAGTATCATTTAACAATGTATAAGACGGAAGATCGGTTCGTCTAAAGATCATCGGCGCTGAAGCCATGAGTGAGTACTGCTCACCATCTGCTTGTACGCCTGCAAAATCCCACACGTTAGCAAAAATGTCGGGTGTTCCTGAAGGCACTAACATCATATTACCACCACCAACTACTTGAGTATTTGTTGGTCCATTCAACCTGAAATTCCATTGAGAAGCAGGACCAACCGCAAACAGTGACGCAGAAAGATCTGCACCATTCGCGATACGGTTATGCTCAAAGCGTCCTGATTGAAGATCAATCTTGATGTTATTCACGTTAAAGAGTGCTTGAATAGTCCAACCGTTAGCTGGTTCAGTTTCCGGTGTAAAGATTGGGAAACCATGACCATCAAGAGCAGCTACGGTTCCGTTCATTACCGGATTATTCGCCGCCGTTGCATCACCATTTACATTACCATTTTTGTCGATAACACCTGCACCCAAGCCAAAGAAGCCTTGACGATCGATATGGGTACGAGGATTACCACCAAAGAGATGTTGTAAGGTAAAGTTAATGTAACTACCAGAACCTACATCAGCAGAGTTCCCAACTTGAAATGCTCCACCTGATAACACTTCATCACCAATGTTAAATTGAGATTGACGATGCAAGCTAATCACAACATCGGTTTGTGGCGTTTGCAAGTCACTTTCTACACCAACAGACCCAGTACGAACAACGGAAAGTTTGGCATTTTTATCAAGCCAGATTTGACCTTTACCAATGATCTTACAACGTTGTTGATCAGCATTAGAAGCAAGTACATATGGTTGTGTGTTTGTGTTCGGCTCAATTGGGCCTTCAAAAATCATTTGCGCATTATCGTTAAGATAAATGACAACCGGAGCTGCAGGGGTTGCTGAATCTTCCCCGTCACCACCATTCATCACAATATCACCATTGATATCACGAACCACCGCATCACTAGCATTTGGGAATCTAAGTATTGAACCTTCTTCAAAGATCAATTTAAGATTGCCACCAAAGCAGATCTGTTGTGTTCCAGGAGCTTGACCAAAACTTGAAAGGTCTAGTTCTTCACCTGCTGGAATACGAATCTCACGAGGAACTTCTGAATAGAAGGTCAAACGATTCGAATGTCCAACAATTGGATCATCATCGGTACCGGCACCGGTGTTTTGTGAGAATGATGTTGTTGCAACAAGCGCAAGTCTGTCAGCAATGATCAGATTTGAGTTTACGTCAATAACACCATCACCAAGTGGCAATATTTGTACATAGCCTTTACCTAGACGTGTCCACGCTTTCACTGATGATTGATTATATAACGCATTACCAAGACCAATACGACCACCAAAGTCTAGGTATAAGCGAGCATTATCACCTTCACCGACCATATGATCGCCACCAGGCAGATCTTGTGATCGAGGAATGGTTATAAACTCACGTACACGACCAGGAATAGGTAAGACTTCATCACCAGAAACTTCGAATACTAATGGATCAGATAAGGAGGCACCGGCAACTTTAAATTGTCTGATGTCATCATTGGTACCAATGTATAAGAGGTTTGTAGGCTTTACGACTGGAACCTTAACAGTTTCAGTTGCACGAGTATGTATTGATTTTATCGAGTTTAACCAGCTTGCTGTACTACGTGTTGGAAACGGTTGGAATACCGCATTATTCCCTTCACGATTAAACCAGTTAATCATTACTTCATTAGCACCCGATTGATCACCAACTATGCGTGATGTGTTGGCAAAACTCATACGAACATACCCGGCTGTGTCAGCAGAACGCTCTGCAAACATTGCTTGAGTAAAGCCATAAGGTTGAACACCAGCTCCTTTAGCGAATATCGATTGATCATGAGGTAAATCAACAATCCCTGTTAACTGCTGAACACGATCATTACCAGCAAGGTTATAGTCGTTGCTGATCTTTTGTGCAATTACCGTGTCTACAACAGTTACATATGGTTGAGATTTAAGATTACTATCGTTTGGCCGCGTAATCGTTATCTCGCCACCATGATTAACATACATCACGCCTTGATTGTTATCACGGTTAACCGGCGAAAGAACACTTGATCCATCAGTATTAAAACCACCCCAACAAATGTAATTAGCATTAATCGATACAGTGGCTGGTGGAACAAGGAATGCATCTAACGAAAACAGATCATTTGGATTAGTACTAATCGATTCTTGCGCTGCATAGTTTAATGGATACACCGTATTCATATAAGGATATGCATTATTTAATGAACGTGTACGAGCAAATTGTCCACTTTCAACTGGCCAGCCAAGAGCAATGTTAGTACCACCCTGATCAAGCACTGAACCCAAGAACAGATGATGCGCACGTTGAGCAGCAAATTGATCGCTTACTGAATCTCCTGATGCAACAACACTGTCTGGGAATTGGTTACCATTTTGCAATTCAAGAAGAACACTCGCACTAAGATCATCAGAATTTGTTGAAGGAGCATTGCTCTTAAACACGTTCCAATAACAGTCTTGTGTTGTCCACGTTGTGGTATGCCCATCAACCATAGTATTATGTAACGAACCTTGTTGGAGAACACGTCCAAAACCGGTGAAGTTCGTATCGTTTACATTTCCATGATCATAGAATTTAACGACCGAGGTATTGTTTCCAGCCTGCCCTTTAACATCTGGGGTACTGCCATCAATTTGCGTAAATAATCCATCAGCTAACAAGACCGGAACATCTTTAACAACCCAACGTACACCTGATGAATTTAATGACTCGAACAGATGTAAGGTTGAACTATACAATTGAATTTCCGGTAAACGCCAACGATCACGATCAGTTAATGAGTTAATGTCTCCTGTGTCAAACGTGAAAAAGCGTGATGCAAAATAATTACGTTCTCCACCAACTATGGATGCTTCAGATGCCGCTGGATTACCGTCAACCAGTTTTGTAACGTCACTATGAACAAAATTAGTGTTCATAACATATAAGTTATCGTTCAAAAATATCGCTGGAGAATTATAACGATTATAATTATCGCCAATCACCAATGGACGGTTGTCTATTTCATTACCGGTATAGTCAATAGCGATAGTCGGCATATTTACAATACCTGCTTGTGAAACAACGCTTGAATAGCTACGCGCACCGCAAGCATTAAGAGGATCAAGCACCGTATTACTTGGGTATGACCAAACAATACACTTTCCTTCAACTTCAAGGACGTGTTGCCCTTCTCCACTTAAAACAACACTCAGCGATCCATCACAACATTTTTCTGTTGTACCTGACTGATTAGCATCTACCGGTGCAGAAAGGTTATAACCATCATAATTACCATGACCAACAAGTAATACTTCATTAAAGTTTAACGAAGGATTATCAATTGGATTATCACTAGTACTACACTCACCACTTTCTTCACCACCACTAAGATTAACTGCAAATTTTGGTGTTCTGAAAGCAGCTGCTTGCTCTATATGACTAGGGCTTCTTAGTTGTGATGGAATTAATGAACTCCAAAAATTATAAATATAACCTAGTTTTGAAGAACCTGACGCTCTTAAAAGTACGGTACCATCACCACGAAGATTAACGCGTGCACATATAGGACGATCACGCAAGAGAGGGTTTGCAGCCTCAAACGATGAAAGACCTTGTAAAAACAACGTTGTATCAAGTCCGTCTATAACTAAGGCAGCTGGATTTTTCGGTTTAATCAACGATTCAGCATCAACCGAATTATTCGAGTAGTCATTAATCGCAAGAAGATCCGCTTGATTAATCGACCCTGCAACATAGTCTAAGAAGGTATTATGATTAATATCCAATGCTCCGTTAATACCTACAACAAAACCATTACGCACATTTCTAAGGTAAACATTATTATGTATGTTCAAACCTTTTGAATAAGACCAATCATAACCAAATATAAATGTTGGGCCTCCTGTCTCTTGTGTAAAACAATTAAATGCTGGTTCAGTAAAAGAACAACAATCTCTTAAAGCCTCTTTCTTTGCAGCAGCACTTCTTTTCCCCTTAACCGATTTAGTCGGCGAATCTTTAAGAAGTGATCTAGATAAGTTATTCGGCGTATTAAGGAAATCAAGATAAGGATCAGCAGCTCGTTTACTTACCGACTGACAATCGTTAATCACTAAAAGACCACGTCTTTTTTGAGGATTATACGACTTACTTACATCTCTATTGTTATAGAATTGATCATCAGTTACACGAACAATGGCTTGTCCACCAGCGGGTTCTGAATAATTAAGTTTTGTCCGAATATCAACTGGGTTAAAACTCTTAACATAATGTCCTGCAACAATAAATGATCCTTCATTGAATGGATATTTTTTATTAATGGCTAGATATCCAGGATCAGATGTTGCAAAAAGATTCGTGTCAAATCCAAAAGTATATGCACCAAGAATAAATAGAACCATACGACCTTGGCCATTGTTTGATGGATCAAACGCAACGGAAGCAAAATTGCCAAAATCTGCGTTTGATTCATGCGCAATACCGGTACCATCAGTAGAAACAAAGGAGAATATGGAGTTATGACCAATTACAATACCAACACGACTGTCATTAGTACAAGTACCATTTGAGTTAAGGCTTGTCCGTTGAAATACAACCTTATCTGAGAAGCAATTTACATCAGCCTGTGTTTGTTCCATCGTAACAAATACTTTGGTACCACCAGCTTTATTACTGAGCCCATTTAAAGCACTTCCTGAACAAGTGTCTATAGAATTACAGGTATCAATACCTCCAATAAATTTGACCAATGTTCCGTCATCTAGATTGAAAACTACTCTTCCCTTGCCAGCAAAGGTAATGAACATATCAAGAGGTTCAAAATTTGCACAAGCATCTTCACCTTCACCGCTACGGGTGAATTCTAAGCCTTTAATGTTCTCAAAAGCTGACTTCTTTACACCACTTCTTAATGTAGATGATCCAAGAGTGCGGCCTTGAAAAACAAGGTTATTCTTAACATTAACGGTAATTGTTTTCCCACGACTTGGATTGAAGTAAATCTGAGCATGTCCCGTCCCTGAGTTACTGCCACCATCCCCAAAGTCATCTCCGGTTGGATCAATATAAGGAACAATAGTAGTTGCGGTTTCAATATTCACCGTCATATCAACTGTATCTGCAATCAGAGAAATATCCCCATCAATTTTAAGAGGACAATCTGCACCGGTTTTGTTTAATAAACCATAAATGTTAAGAGTGCTATCACCTTGAGTAGCGGTAAAGCTGGTATTCGATGTATGATTACGTGAATTCTTTTGCTTCTTAGCAGCAAGCTCACCTTTTTTTGCTTCATCCTTGTCTCGAAACATTAGTACATCTACAACACTGTCCCCACTTGCGTAAGTATCACATGGGCCACTTGGCGTAGAATTATTATAGGCATAGTTAACACCATTAACCTCTTGTACACAATCCCCAACAGGTACCCAGTCAAACGCCATTACTGATAACGGCGACGTGATTAATCCTGCTGAAAGGAGCAGTGCTTTAAGTCTATTTTGTATCATCGGCTCTCCCTTCTTATGAAATAACATAAAACACCATGTTTTACTTTTTTCTTTCGGCTTGCTGTATGTCACACAGCCTCCTTTCCTTTTCAAAGAAATCATTTTCAAGAATGTATAAAAAATAAATGATTACCTAGGGACCTAGGCTAAAGCGGGAATAGTAAGGAACTAAAAAAAATTTTTTAGGTCGGCAGACAGCATATTGATGACCAATAATAAGCCCTAATGACTCTTTCCTCACAAAGCTCTCCCTTTTCTCTCTTCTCTTCATTATTACCATCCAAAAGATCTTTGGCGTAAAAATTATACTAAATTTAACCATAACTCACGTCCTCCAAATGTCAAGGAAAGGACGGGAGCAGAAAATAACATAATTTTTTAGACCCAATGACCGGTTTACGCTAAACTACTTAGTAACAATATTTTATAATTCTCTTAAAATTTATCGCGAGCTAACCAATAAAACGCCTCCAGTGTAGTTAATGGACCAGTAAGAAAGTAAAGACTTTCTTTAAAATTGTTTCAGGAGTTTAAAAATGCAGAATAAATCAATACCGTTTTTTTCCTTAGGAAAGCAAGCAGCTCAGTACAAGCCTCTCTTCCTTGAAGAGATATCCAAGGTTTTAGACAATCAAAATTTTGTTGGCGGCGCAACCGTTCAACAGTTTGAAACCAAACTAGCCACCTATCTTAACGCACCACACGTAATATCATGCAATTCGGGAACCGATGCTTTATGGCTCGCGCTTAAAGCACTTGATCTCCAACCAAACAGTATTGTTCTTACAACACCGTTTTCATTCATTGCATCTTCAAGCGAGATTGTTGCATTGGGCGCTCACCCTGTATTCATGGACATTGACGAAGAATCATTCAATCTTAATCCATCACTCCTAGAGGAATGGCTTACGGTCAACGCGGTCAAGAAAAAAGGCCAAACCATCCACAAAGAAACCGGTCTACCAATCGTCGGAACCGTTATTGTTGATCTTTTCGGACAATGTGCCGCGTTTACAGCCATTAAAGAAATCACCAAGAAATGGGGCCTCTGGATTGTAGAAGACGCCTGCCAAGCAATCGGCGCTACCGAAGATGGAAAAAAAGCCGGCACCCTTGGTGACATTGGAACGCTTTCATTCTATCCAACAAAAAACTTAGGCGCTTATGGTGAAGGTGGTGCATGCATAACCAATGAACCTTACCTAGCTGAACGCTTATTCAAACTACGCAACCATGGTCGTAAAATGAATTATGACTATGAAGAACTTGGCATTAACAGCCGCCTTGATGGCATACAAGCGGCCGTTCTTTCCATTAAACTTGATCTGCTTGATGGCTTCAATGAACGCCGTCG
This sequence comes from uncultured Pseudomonadota bacterium, assembly GCA_964354855.1. Classification (GTDB taxonomy): domain Bacteria; phylum Babelota; class Babeliae; order Babelales; family RVW-14; genus CAYHBO01. The sequence goes on from CAYHBO010000004.1 coordinate 21,932, forward strand.
AGTTATTGCAAAACAATACCAAGAAAAGCTTGCCGGTCTTAGCTCTATCAAGCTTCCACAAGAAGTTTATGGTCATCATGTGTACCATCAATTTTGCGTCACCACACAAACTAATGAAATGCGTATCCAACTCCAAAAGCATCTGACCGATGCCGGGATTGGTACTAACATTTTCTATCCAAAGTCATTGTTCGATATTCCATTTTTAGTTACCCATAAAAACCTCATCAACCCTTGCCCAATAACACGCCACAAGACAGCGACCATACTAGCTCTACCAATTTGGCCTGAACTTGAAGATGAAGATATCGATTACATCTGTGAAAAAATTAAAGCATTTGATCAGAAATATACACCTGAGCAAAAACAACCGGTTGAAAAAAAACGCATGAAAAAAGAAGAACGCACTCAACAGATCTCGTTATTTTAATATGAAACACGGCACCTATATCGCCATAGAAGGCATGGATGGGTGTGGAAAAACCACACTCATCACGCTCCTTAAAGAGCATCTTATCAAAGAAAATATCCCCGCAGTTTTTACTAAAGAACCGGGAGGGTCTGCTATTGGCAAACCCTTAAATGCTCTTTTACAACTACAAAAATCCGTTTCACTTGATGCAAAAACCGAATATTTACTATTCGCCGCAGACCGCGCACAACATCGCCATGAAATGATCAAGCCACTCCTTGAAGCGGGCAACATTATCATCAGTGACCGCTGGGCAGACTCATCCTTGGCATACCAAGGATACGGTCTAGGACTTAATAAAAAAATGATTCGTCAAATAAATCAATGGGCGATGAACAACATACAACCAGATCTGGTTATTTACTTACACATCAACCCAGAACAATCAATGGAACGAATTAGAGCTCATCGATCTGAACTCACCACCTGTGAACTCAGACCGTTAAGCTTTTGGAAAAAAGTGTATCAGGGGTATAGTGAGATTTTTAAAGGACGTACCAATATTGTTACCATTGATGCCACGAATGATCCGGCAACAGTCATGAAACAGGCATGGGACGCGATTCAAAAGCACCTATGAACAACACCCTCATCCCAACGCAACTCTTTGTCGGCAACGGCATTGACCTGATTCAGCACGTCGAACAATATCTTCAGCAACGCTTGTGTAGTAATCCACAAGAACCCGCTGGCTGTTTTTGTACTTCTTGCAGACAAATCAAAAATCACCAACATCAAAAACTCCTCTGGCTCAAACCTGAACGAGATTATAAACTTCAAGACATCGAAGTTATTTTTGAACGCACCGCTTTTTCACTTGATCAAAATGACCACTATTTCTTTGTACTTGAACAGGCGGACACCTTCAATGTCGCCACAGGGAATAGGCTTCTCAAACTTCTTGAAGAACCTCCAACGGGATACAATTTTATCCTGATGACCAACAACGAAGACGCAATCCTTAAAACCATTGTATCGCGTTGCCACATCGTACGCTTAGATCAAACACAAGAAGATGCATCCCTACACCCTCTACTCGCTTTTTTCATGATCCCGCATCGCCGCGATGACCCATTCGCCTTTGAACAGTTAATTAAACAACTACATCTTTCAGATAATCAAAGTGTCCAACTCGCCAACCAACTCATGAACCAACTTTTCCAAAAAATGACCCTGGCTTACGAACAAGATATTGAGATTGTTGAAACGTACCAGGGCCTTTTAAGTATCGTTCAAAAAGCATTACTCAAGCCACCACAGTCAGGGAGCTCCGAAATTTTCTGGAAAAATATTTATCTTCAGTTTGATGCATGGCTATGATCGCAATTCGTCGCTTCCTCCTCAACGCCATGCAGACGCAACTTCTCCTCTCCATCATGGCGCTCCCCATTTTAGTCCATTGGGGCTTGCCCATGTCTCTCATGACACTTGTCGGCAATTTAATTTTCACGCCCATCTTAACCATCATGCTGATTATCAGCTCACTTATTTTTTTTACTGAACTTTGTTTCGTACCGAACAGCTATCTCTTAAACATTTTGGACATGCTCGTGTATGCCTGGAACAACTGTCTACACCTAGGCAATGCCGGATGGATGATGGGGTTTGTTCACCCGGGAATTATCATTCTTACACTTATTCCCGTAAGCACTTTCATTTTTCTAAAGAGTCGCTGGGGAAAAACACTTGAACAACGAGTCGCGGGTATGGCTGCGTTACTTATCACCAGCTGCTTCGTGCTGTGGGGCTATGGCAGACTTCAAGAACCAATAACACTCAAGCATGATAAATTCACTGTCTCAACAGACACTCACCATCACTTAACTTTTATTGATAACGGCTATTTCAATAAAAAAGCAACTCCAGACAAAGGCGTTGAGTTTGATCTCAAGCCATATCTCACTAAAAAATTCGGAACTCCTATCATTAATCATCTCATCCTAAATAAACCATCTCAAAGAAGTTTTTTAGGAGCTCTTGCTCTTTGTGAAAATTATATGATACAAAAAATCACTGTTCCATTTTGGAAGCAAAAAGATAATAACCAAAAAATTTGCTGGGCTTATGGTAAATTAAAACGAAAAACACAAGAACTTAAGATTACTTTAAACCGCAGCGGTACCGGAGTAAGTGATGAAAAAAATATTACTAGTACTAGTCCTTCTAGGCGAAATAACCGTTCATCAAAGCAATACAATGATACCAAAGAAATCAACAGTAAGAATACCCACAACAATATCCAACCCAAAAAAAACTTCAATCCTTCATGAAGAACGTACTCCATGTTTGCCTCCACTAGCCGCAGCCTACGAATGTTTATTTTGTCTCATAAATTTAATCAAGCAAACCCCAAGAATTATTACCCAACATTTTAATGGAAAAACACTTCTCCATCATGCAGCAAGTGGATATATATCTGAAGATGTTAGAGGAGATACTACGAATGCAATGGACCTTCTACTAAGCAATGGCGCTGATATCAATGCCACTGCAAGCAAAGAAAATTTTTTGGGGTGTACCCCTCTTGCGTTTGCACTTCTTAATGATTATGTGGAAGGAGCTCGATGGCTTTTAAATCGAAAGGCAACAATTTGTGAATCAGCACGTCTATACGCTCGCTGGCATAACATTGATTTGAATAACCAATCATTACCAAGATCTTCTTCTGATAAAGAAGAATGGATAAATATTTCTCCTCCATCAGAGTGAATCAATCATCTGAACGTAGGGTTTGTTACACTAGAACGAAAATAATAAAGCTGAACTTCACATTATTGGAGAGTAGTATGAAGACCATAAGTTTACTACTGGCTATCGTTGCTACATGCACGTCAAACCAAAGCAACTCCATGCAACCAAAACCTCAACCAACAAAAACAGGCACAGAAGCCCAAACAGATGAATCTGTTTATTGTATTCGATCTCAATGGGGTCTTGATACAAACACATGCTCTCTTTCTCAGTCCATAGAACACGAATGTTTAAACTGCCTTAGAAGAGCTCTTGATGAACAACCAGAACTCATTAATCAAGTCGACAACGGGCTTACGCTGCTACACTTCGCAGCAGCACATGGCAAGATTGAAGCCATGTCTCTCTTATTAGCTCATGGTGCCCATATCAATGCCATATCTTCTGATCCAAAATACAAAGATTATACCGCGCTTTGTTTTAGCATCAAATTCAACTACCCCCTCTGCGTTGAATTTCTTGTAAAAAGCAAAGCAGCATTAGAATCGGCCAGGATCATTGCTCAACAATGTAAAATCGATTTGGAATCAATCATAAAACGATATACATCAATCGAAATACCTCAACAAAGAGCGCCACTGACAACTCAAGAGTATAACCGCCCTATAAATAACCTCCCTTCAACAGCCGTAAGTGCACCTAATCTGACTCAAACAAATCTCGATAAAGAATGGGAGATGGTACCTCATCCTCCACAGAAGACTACTGTCCCAAAAACTGGATCTTGGGATGATGAAGGATTAGATTAAAAAGACTAAATCACATAAGTCTCAACAATTTTTCTACAGCTCTTGTGCTTTACCAAAATTATTAGGTACAACCTTAAATACTCAATAGAAAAAAGATGATGTATAGGGGAAATTGAGAATGAAATATTTAGGGATACTTCTCACCATAGGAATAGGATTAAGTTGTACAGAAATTTATGCGATGCAAAGACAGACCGACTCGCAACCAACACCCAGCTGTTGCATATTTAAAAACGAATCATGCTCTCCTCATCAGGCCGCAGCGCGCGACTGTCTTTCTTGCCTTGCTTCATTTATTGTTAGAGTTCAAAAGAACACAATAGATATCAACATTAAATCTATAACGGGACTTTCACCACTCCATTGCGCAATAAGCTCAGGACAAATAAGAGCTGCTTTCCTATTAATAGCTGCTGGAGCAAATAAAAATGAAAAATCTCAAGACCCTAATTTTCTAGGATATACACCTCTATGCTTAGGAATCATGAACAATAAACATCATGTAATTGAATTTCTATTAAGATACGATGTATTACTTGATAACGCCTATGAAGTAGCAGAAAAATATAAATTTGATTTAGAAGAACTTATAAAACGTTTAGAACGAGAAAAAAATAAAACATTCAAAGAGAGAGAAGCGCAATGCTCTCTTTTACAAAAACCTTCGGTAGAGAAAGAAGTACAAACAGTCGAACGATTATTCAAAGAAAGTAGTATACAAACAGCAATGACTGGAGATAACCAATGGTATCTTCCAGACGATGCCGACCAAGAGATCGACGATGACTAAAATAAAATTAACAAAAGAATCCTGGGAGATTGGAAATGAAAAAAACGAGTTTATTTTTAATGGTAATGGGATTGCTAATATCTATAGAAGTAAAAGCCATGCAGTGGGTGCAGCGGTCGGCAGCGCATCTTTCAAACCACGGATCAAGAAACGCAGAAGATTTTAGCGGCAAGCAACTCCCCCAAATCATACAAACCACAAAATGCCCAGCATGTCTTCAAGAACGACTTGAAAAAGATTCATCTGATCTTGAAACTTATATAGATGGGTTTAATGCTCTCCACTGGGCAGTTATAAAAAAATACGCACCTTTTGTAACTATACTTATAGAAGCAGGGGCAAACATACATGCAAAGACGCAGAATGAAAATCCTGAGTCAACACTTTGTGTAGCTATACGGCATAGACATGGAGAATGCGCAGATATTCTAATACGACAAGGAGCTCGTGTTAATGAAAAAGCTTTTACAGTAGCATCTCATGCTAAATTTAAACTTAAATCTCTTGTAAACGATATCCTTAAAGAAGAAATTATAATTAACTGTGAAGACGACCCTGATAAACTACAAGCCCAACAAACACCACCACTCACAGTTACTACAACCCAAGAAGAAATCGTCATGACAGATGGCATGCCTCCAGCACAAGAAAGAGTCGCGGCTCTTCTAGTAGCACAACGAAAACAAGCCCTACCAATTCCACCAGCAACAAGCTTCGAGGAAGATACCGATAATTGGTGGATCATTCATAGAGCGCCAAAAGACCCTGTAGCAGAGGCCCCAAGCTGTCAAATGCTTACAGAAGATGAAAAGTAACGGTATGAAAATAGTTTTATTATTCCTACTCACCCTTTCAATAGCTTCAACTACACATGGCATGTTACTTATACCTCAACGATTAACCGAACAAAGCTTTGTAACCACCGCAGTACATAAGTTACTTATAGGCAATACATACTGCTACACCCCAGAACAAGCAATAAAAAATCAATGTGAATCATGCTTTGTTACATGGGTAGATTGGCTCATCCATGGCCCACAAAAAAATCTCTTAAATACAACTAACCAAGATGGCTACACCCCTCTTCATCTGGCAATCATGAAAGGGCTTGATACTTATGTGTCACATCTACTTTTACAGGGAGCTTGCATCTTGGCTCCGGTTGGACAAGAACAACATTATCATAAAGGCTACACGCCCCTTCAGTTAGCAATCGTCTACGGAAAAAAAGAATGTATCAAAGTCTTACTTCAAGATTTGCATTTCCATAACGTTGATCTAAGAGGCACCTGGGATTTTGCAAAAAATTATGGGATTGAAGTACAAAAAATCTATGAGCAAGCTGACCAGGAAATTGGACGAAAAAGATTGACCCCAGTAATGGGGGTAGTTGTAAATAAAGAATAGAAAAAAATGTAACATTTTAAGCTGGGGGGCGTAAAAATGAAAAATATTTTATTACTTCTACTCGTCATGGCCATTATACCAACAATATGCTGTATGAAACCAATAACAGTTCCTGTTCCGTTACAAGGCAGAACCTGGTTTCAGCAAAAATCATACCAAGCAACGCATTGGGCTTTGCATCCTGATCAGTACTGCGCCTCTGCTCTCACAGCCATAAAGCGTAACTGTGGATCCTGTTTCGAGGCTTGGGTAAATGCTACTCCTGATATTGCTGAAGGAGAAAAAAACCAACTTGATGAACTAGATACTGATGGCTACACACTTATCCACCGTGTAATTTTATTAAACTATTCCGATGGGGTAAGACTTCTTATTACAAAAAGAGCTAGTATCGAAACACTCGTAGGAAAAACGAATCAACAGTTTTCTGGATACTCGCCACTAAGGCTAGCAAGAACACTAAAAAAACAAGAGTGTATCGACGTCTTACTTGAAAATGGCGCAAAAGATGAGTGCCCAGAAAAACAGAGAAAACAATTAGAACAGATGGAACAAGAATAATCGGCTTAAGTTTACTTCATTAAAACATAAGCACGAATCATTTCACGTAACAATTCAGCAGAGTCTGATGGATGAAAAGATAATGGATTTTTTGACAGCCAGATTTCATGAGAGTATGACATAACAAGTCGATCTTCAAATCTATCCGCATTAGCAAGAAGTTTAATGAAATTCTCTATAGTATTCTCATCTATAAAATCAAGAACGATCCCTGGACAAGAAAATTGTGGTTTTGAAATAAACAGTTCAAGTTGATTAAAAAAACAAGACCCACGAATCGTTTCTTCAAAAGACCTAAGACCCTTGGAGCTACGTGGAAATTCAATAGCAATATTTACACAATCACGCTTAGTCGATGCGCATAACGCATCAAGATATCTATGATAAGCTTGAGACGCTTCTTGAGAAGGAGCTTGCGATGCCTCACGAACTACAACCCCCTCACCATCAGGAAGATACCAAGACCCTGAAAATGCCATAAATCCATAATGAGTATCTTGAACATTATTTTTCTCATCAATAATTTTCATCGCTTCTACTACCCAGGCTGGAGATTGTCCTAATGAAAAAATATTATATAATTTATCTGGATATCGAACCTTAATAAAATTATTCGTTTTAATTGCCAAAGAAACCAATGTGCGCAAACCAGATGGCGTTAAGAGGGGATGTAATCTGTATTTACACGTTTCAGGATCATGCTTAGACGCAGTATAGTTAATTAGCTTACTTACTTTTATTCTCGGCCAAAACCGTTTTATAACTTCCCATGCTTTGTGGTCATAAGCTTCAATTTCTTTAATTTTAAGCGTATCTCTAATCTCTTGGTCACTACTAACAGCTTCAACAGAAGGCTCTTGCATTCCTAAAGCATTATATTCCTGCATCAAAGAAAAAATAAAAAATAAATTTGTGAGTATCTTAAAATTCATATACGAACCTATTTTACCAAAGTTTATAATTAATCATCACGAGAAGAGGGAACCTCTCCACCTTCAGCCTGCTCCAAAGCTAACCGCCGCTGTTTATTCAATCGATTATTTATAAAATTAATCCGCATAAACATTGGACACTCTTTTCTAGGAAAACGATTCTTAAGATCTTCATCAGAGAATTGACTAAGATCTTCGTTATTTCTTATGAGTTTGAAACGCCTCAGTAATATAATTAAATCATTGCGATCAAGGGCATTAAATCGTTCTGCAGGAATTATACTTATTGGTGTAGTCGCAAAATCAATTGTGGAAACCCTTTCTTGCAGTTGTCGTTGTCTATGTGAGCGACGAAAACGTAATGGCATACCACTCGTCAATCGCAATGAAACCTCTCCATCAGGAGAGATTTCTTTAGGACTTTCTTGCATAGCATATACTTCATTACTTCCCACAAGACCAAGAAGCCCTAGAACGAGCATATTACGTTTAATTATATTCATAATAAAACCTACAATAATAAATATGTTATACTTACTTAGCATAACAACAAAGTAATCCAGATTGCAATAATTAGTAATAACTTTTTATTATTTTTTTATTTTACGAAGTACTGTATTTCAATAATTAAATAATTATGTAAATCACCATAAAAAAGCATCTATTCCAAATCCCTATGTTTCCGGTATAATACCGGTTCTTAGCCTTAAATGTATCTATTTCTTGTTTTGTACCAAAGAGGGTGTATGGCCACGTCACACGGACCGACTGCTATTGATCAGCAGGGTAATTTTTTTGACTTAGAAAATTTTGTTTATAAGTCTGAGCGCGGTTTGAATGAAGAAATCGTTCGTAACATCTCTGCTCAAAAAAGTGAACCTGCATGGATGCTAGCGTTACGCTTGCAAGCATTAACCGAGTTTACCAATCGACCGTTACCTAAATGGGGACCTGATCTTACCGCCCTCAACATCAATGACATCCACTACTACCTTAAACCAATCGCAAATCAAGGCCGCACCTGGGATGATGTTCCAAAAGATATCAAAAACACCTTCGACCGTCTTGGCGTCCCTCAAGCTGAACGAGCCTACCTTGCCGGACTTGGTGCTCAGTACGAATCAGAGGTGGTATACCACAACTTAAAACAAGAATGGATCGATAAAGGCGTTGTCTTTCTAGATACCGATACCGGCCTTAAACAATACCCAGAAATCTTCCAAGAATATTTTGGCAGTGTTATCCCCTATGATGACAACAAATTTGCCGCCCTTAATACCGCTGTGTGGAGTGGTGGAAGTTTTATTTATATCCCTAAAGGCGTTGAAGTAACCATGCCATTACAGGCTTACTTTCGTATCAACGCTGAACGCATGGGACAATTTGAACGGACGCTTATCATCGCTGATGAAGGAGCTTTAGTAAACTATATTGAAGGCTGCACAGCTCCAACCTATGTCACCAGCTCATTGCACTCGGCTGTTGTAGAAATTATCGCAAAACCGGGCTCACGTGTACGGTACTACACCATACAGAACTGGTCTAAAAATGTTTATAACTTAGTTACCAAACGAGCATTTGCATACAAAGATTCCATCGTTGAATGGATCGACTGCAACCTTGGCAGTGGCATCACCATGAAATATCCTGCAGTCATTCTTAAAGAAGAAGGCGCCAAAGCTGAAATCCTTTCCATTGCTATGGCCAGTGCTCCAAATCAAATTCAAGACTCAGGCGGAAAAGTAACCCATCTTGCATCAAATACCAGCTCACGCATTATTGCAAAATCGATCAGCAGTAAAGGTGGCCGTTCTAGCTACCGTGGCATGGTAAAGGTTGTAAAAGGTGCAAAAAATTGTAAATCATTTGTTCAATGTGATGCTCTGTTACTCGATGAGTATTCACGCACCGACACTTACCCATACATCGATATTAACGAATCAGAAGTAAACATCGGGCATGAAGCTTCAGTCAGTAAAATCGGCGAAGATCAGCTTTTTTATCTGACCAGTCGTGGCATCAGTGAACTTGCAGCACGCAATTTGATCGTTAATGGTTTCATTGAACCGTTTGTAAAAACATTACCGATGGAATTCGCCGTAGAAATGAATCGTCTTATTGAACTTGAAATGGAAGGAAGCGTTGGATGAAGTGTGATTTCGTACTCGATAAAGCAACCACGGTCTCATCAGAGGTTTATTTAACCCAGCTTTTGGGTGATTGCCATCTTGAACAAAAACCACATGAACAACTTTATCTACTCCTCACCATTAAAAAAGAAACAACCGTTAATGTCATTGATGATTTACATACCCATCTTTTTTTGAACACAAAAATCGAATTTCTCGTTGAGCAAGATGCACACTTAGCTTATGAAGTAAAAATGCTTGAAGGCGTTGATGTCATCTTTGGCAATAGCCAACCAACTTCCACTACAGACACAACCATCATAGCAAAAGAACTCATAGTTCGCCTGATGGGAACCAATGCTCATGCTAATCTTAAAGGCACCTGTTTCGGTCATGAAAAGAAAATTTTTAGATTTAAAACATTACAAGATCATAAAGCGCCGCATGCTACCAGTAACGTCATTATCAAAAGCGTTCTTGATGGAGAAGCCATCTTTTCGTGCCATAGCTTAATCAATGTTGCACAAGAGGCTCAAAGAACTTTTGCACAACAAGCCAATAAAAATATTTTATTGAGCGATCGAGCCAGAGCGGTTTCTATTCCTATGCTTGAAGTACTTGCAAATGATGTCACCTGTAAACACGGTGCCGCTATTAGCACCTTTGATGATGAACAAATGTTCTATCTTCAAAGCCGTGGGCTTCAACCTAAGGCGGCTAAGAAGATTTTAGTACAAGCGTTCTTGGAGTATTAGATCATAGCCAGATCCTTCGAGACGCCCTCCGGGCTCCTCAGGACAAACAACGCCCTATCACCATCTCTTGACGGTCTGACAACCCATTATTATGATGATCATCAGCATACATTCTGTTTGTTGGTTTTAATGATAAAAAGGAAAAGAGATGAAAAAATTATACACACTAATAACCTATGTAATCACGCTTCTGCTAGGAAGTTCTTGCTGTGCACTATCACTTAAAAGTACACAGGGATACAAAACTGATTCCCCACTATTTGCCAATGGTGACAGCATCTGTGGTTTTGTAAGCCTCAAAAAAGGATTTCAAGCAACAGGCGGCGACACCATCACATTCGATACCGATGGCACCCTATCCGGCCCAGTAAAAGTTCACGGCGACGGTCCACTCACCATCTCTCTTGCAGGAGACTTACACCTTGGTTCAGGATTTAATCTACAAACCCCTCTTATTCTTCGTGGACACAAAACAGCTCTCGTACTTGGCGCAGCGTTACATTTACCAGCCAGCTATCCGTTAAATATTGACGGAGAAACAACCATTAATGGAATGGGTCATGAACTCTCTTCTGAAAAAGCAATTAAGATTAATGACCAAGCAAAGCTCACCCTACGCAACCTCACACTATCAAGCACCAATGATCATCTTTTTGATATGGAACCGACCGCACAAGGCGTTGAACTTAATACTGTTGTGCTTAATGTAAACGGCGTCCAAAGTTTAGTTAACGATTTTGGAAATATCGTTATTCACAATAAAGTGACTATTCAAGGCTCGTCAGACGCTAAAATAATTTTACCTGCAAATGCAACGCTCACCATTATGCCTCATGCTACCCTATGCATTGAAGGAGTAATATTATCATGCGAAAATACCTCCTCAGAAAATCAAATTCGTTTCATTGATGAAACATCAACCATTAATTTGAATCAAAGCTCATTTGAACTTCTTGGTAATGCCATTTTTACTAAAGGAAGAATTACCTGCAACAACGAAGTAATTTTAAATGTCACAGCAGAAAGAAGTCTCATCTTTGGCGATGGAGAAAATAAAAAAAATAACTTTAATTTAATGTTGCTCGGCGGGACATCAGTCAAACTTGATGGCAGCGGCATCATTATTGATCGTTCAGTATAATTACTCAGGCAATAAAGGACTAATCATGATCTTTTTAAAATACTATCGCATAGCAAGCGTAGCTTTCTTATTTTTTTTCCCCAACATAAACACATTACCAATCACTGACAACAACCCCCCATCGATTCTGCATCTACACTTTAAATGTCCCGATCCAGGTGGCATTGAATCTCATTTAATTGGCCTCAATAAAATTTTCAATGAAAAAGGCATCAAAAATATTGTTCTTACCAGTAAATATTCCACCTTTTTGATTGATGCACTCAACCAGCCAGCACAAGAAAATGGCAAGTCTTGCCGAACTTTTGATCATCCTTTATTCGATCCAATTAACACTGACATACAAGCAATCTATGAAAAAGATAATGTTGCCGTTATCGTCAGTAATTGGCCCGGAGGATTAAATTCAAGCGTCAATTTTGCAGAACACTTTCCCGTTAAACTTGTCTATATGCATCATAATTTTGTTCATGATTTTGATGATACTGAAATAGAGAACCTCAATAAAACAAATGGCATTCTTGCGGTATCTCCAATAGCTGCGGCTTATTTTAAAGAATTATCTAATTCCGAAAAAATCCAAGTCAAAAATATAGAACATATGGCGCCATTTTGGGATGAAGACAAATATCTCACCTATCAACTAAAGTATACAAAAAAGGAATTTTTCAAGAACACATTCAATCTTGATATCACTGATGATTATCCAATCATTTGTTCAGTTGCCAACCTCTACTGGTATAAAAATCATCAGGTGCTTATCAAAGCGTTAGGCTTATTACACCATAAAGATCAAACCAAATTTCATCTTATCCTTGCAGGTGATGGCCCAGAAAGAAAAAAACTTGAACAACTCACTGCAAGTCTAAAATTAACAAACTACGTTCATTTCATTGGAAAAACATTAGAAGTCCCAGAACTTCTTTACCATGCAGACCTTCATGTATTGCCAAGCTCTCACGAAAGTTTTGGGCTTGTACATCTTGAAGCGGCAACCATGAAAAAACCTTTCGTTGGCGCTACAAAAACCGGCGCAGAAGGATTTATTCAACAGGGCATCACCGGATTTATTTTTGAAAATAACAATGCACAAGATCTCGCAGAAAAATTAAAGATATTACTTAATGACTCAACATTACGAAAAACCATGGGAGAAAAAGCGTTTACCTATGTACGTCAGCATTATGCAAATAAAGTTATCTTTGATAAGTGGGTAGACTTTTTAGGAAAAATTTAGATGAGAACAAGTAAGATTGTTTTTTTGCTAAGCATTTTTTTTGTGGTTCACGCCTACGCTGAAGGACCAAAGTTCCTTAACCTTCACTATCGATTTCCATCACAAGGAGGTCTCGAATCACACCTCCTTATGTTTAATAAAGTTTTTGAACAACATCAGGTCTCGAACACTCTTCTGACCAGTCAACATTCAACATGGTTAGTAAAAAATATTAATCTTCCACCAAGCCATTATGGCCCCACCTGTCGCACATACCATCATGAGGGACTCAATCCAAGCATTTTTGATATCATTAACACCTGTAAAGATCTACACCCATCAACCATCATATGCAACTGGATGGATCAGTTACCAAATTGCATTAAGGCAGCTAAAAATCATTCCGCCCATACTATCTACATGCACCACACTCCCAAAGATAGTTTTACGGCTGATGAAATCATGCAGCTTAATCAAACTAACGGCATTATTACGGTCTCTCCAACACTTGCCATGCATCTTAAAAAATTACAAGAAACAGGAGTGATAACGGTAAAACACTTAGAACACATAGCACCATTTTGGGATGAAGACCAATTTTTAGGGTTCAAGCCAACACGCTCAAAAAAAGATTTTTTTATCAACCAGTTACAATTGAATATTCCCGATGACTCCCCTGTCATCTGTTCAGTAGCTAACTTGTACTGGTATAAAAATCATAAACTTCTTTTACATGCTATTGATCAACTTATTCACAAGAGACAAAAGAAATTTCATGTCATTCTTGCCGGTGATGGATCACGTAAAAATGAGCTTATAACGCTAACACGAGAGCTTAACTTAACCGACTATGTCCATTTTGTTGGCAAGATACACGAGGTTCCAGAACTTCTGTATCATGCAGATTTTCATGTATTACCAAGTTCTAATGAGCCTTTTGGACTTACCCACCTTGAAGCCGCAACCATGAAAAAACCTTTTGTCGGCGCAACAGAAACAGGAGCTGCAGAATTTATCCAACATGGAGTCACCGGATTTATTTTTGAAAACAACAATGCCCAAGATCTTGCTGATACCTTAGAAAAACTCCTTGATAATCCAGCACTTTGTAAAATCATGGGAGAAAATGCCTATACCTTTGTTCACCAAAACTACTCAAACGAAGCTCTCTTTAAGAAATGGATGATATTTTTAAAGCAGATGGAAGCGGCTGATGCATCAATCACACAGCAAATAACTCCTCAACCAGAGAATATTGATCATATTACCATAGCAATTCTCGCTAAAGATATGGCTCACGTACTCCCTTTATACCTCAGCTGCATTGAACAACAAACCTGGCCTAAAAATAAAACGTATCTTTATATTCGCACAAACAATAACAAAGATAATACAATAGACCTGTTAAAAGCATGGATGAATCAAGTTGGGAGCCAGTATGCTGGTATTTATTTTGACGATACCGATACAAAAGAACGTGTAGAGAAATATGGCATCCATCAATGGAACTCAGAGCGATTTAGAGTTCTAGGCAAAATTCGCCAAGACTCCGTAACTTGGGCCCATGAGCACAAATCTCATTATTTTGTTGCCGACTGTGATAATTTTATTAGACCGGATACTATTGAGGTTCTCATGAATACTAACCTCCCAGTTATTGGACCATTACTGCGAAGAAACGACAGTAATGAAAATTATGATTGCTTTGAACATGGACCGTCAACGTTTCATGTTCTTCCTCCAAGTGCTCCACAGTACTGGAGACCGGACAATCCATTACATACCATACTCGTAAAACAAGAAATGAGAGGATTGATAAAAGTCCCGATCATACACTGCACCTACCTGATAAGACATGAATACCTCGATCAAGTCAGCTATGACGACAACACTGGCCGTTGGGAATTTGCTATCTTCAGCGACACCTTAAATAAACAAGGAATCCCTCAGTATGTTGATACCCGTGAAGTGTATGGTTATCTTACCAGAGCTGAAAACGGAACTGAACTTGTAAATTGGCTTACAGAACTAAAGAGTGGCCCATGGCTGAAGAAAACATTGGCAAGGATTACTCTTTAATTTTCCCATCAAAAACCCTTTATCTTTCAAGTAATCATATTCAATTTGAAAACATTGTTGATATTTATCTTAAATAATAGGTAAGATCAACCCTGATGGTAATTATAACTAATAATTACAAACTATTTATTTGATAAATAAGCGGTAAGAAAAAGAGTGCTGTGATGCAAAAGCTCCACTTCGTTTCGCTCCTAACCATGAGCGCCTTCCTTACTATCACCTTGACAACAGACCCTTTAACACTAATACCACTTGATATAAATCCCACCATTCTCCAGCAGAATAAAAAGCAGGCTCTTCTAAATATCCATTACAATGTTCCCTCTCCTGGCGGCATAGAAACACATTTATTGATTTTTAATAAGCTTTTTGCCCAACAGGCCATCCCTCATACATTACTTACCAGTAAACACTCTACGTGGATTGTTAATACCATAAATCAACCAGCAAATCCTTATGGCCTACATTGCCATCTATACAATCATGATGAAGTAAATCCAACATCAACCGATATCCTTAACACATGCAAAGAAAAACAAATATCCACCATAATCTGTAACTGGGAAGGCCCCCTATTAGATGCAAGCCTTGATGCTGCCAAAACTCACCCAACAAAACTTATCTTTGTACATCATAATTTTAAAGAAGATTTTACCGATCAAAACATTGAAAAATTCAACCAGCTTAGCGCCATTGTGGCGGTTTCCCCAGTTGTAACCGAGTCTTTACATCGATTACAAAAATCGGGACGCTTACAAGTAAAAAATATAATGCACATCTCACCTTTTTGGGATGAAGACAAATTTTTAACGTTCAAACCAACACGATCAAAACAAGATTTCTTTAAACAAAAATTCAATCTCACCTTCACCGATAATGATCCCGTAATCTGTTCTGTAGCAAATTTATATTGGTGCAAAAATCAACAATTACTCTTACATGCCGCTGCAAACCTACTCCATACCAAAAATAAAAAGTTTCACCTCATTCTAGCGGGGGAAGGCGACGATCTCCCGAAGCTAGAACAATTAGCAAGAGAGCTAAACATAACATCCTGTACTCACTTTGTTGGAAGAACCTTAGAAGTCCCTGAACTTCTGCATCATATAGATTTACACGTACTACCAAGCTCTCACGAAGGGTTTGGGCTCGTACAACTTGAAGCAGCTATGATGAAGAAACCATTTTTAGCCGCAACAAAAACAGCCGCTGAAAGAATTATTCAACATGGTATTACCGGATTTATTTTTGAAAATAACAACGCCCAAGACTTGGCAAATAAATTGGAAACATTAATCGATAATCCAAAACTGCGTCAAACCATGGGACAGAATGCATACAATTTTGTACGCCAACATTATGCAAACAAAATTCTCTTTAACAAATGGATAGATTTATTGGAGAAAATTTAATGAAAATTATCATAAGCGTAATCATATTACTCTATCCGCTCACAATAACAGCAACCGTACAACCATTAAAATCCCAAAATATTTTAAACCTTCATTACCGATTTCCTCATCCAGGCGGCATAGAAACACATGTACTTATGGCTAATAAAGTTTTTGCTCAACGCAACACACCTCACACACTCCTCACAAGTAAACATTCTGAATGGATAGTAAACCGTATTAACCAACCAAAATCACCTTATGGCCCACCATGCTATCTTTTAGGACATGATGAATTTTTTCCAACCCCTACAGATGTTCTACAAGCCTGCCAACAAAAACAAATCTCCACCATCATTTGTAATTGGATTGGACACTTAGATCAAGGAATCGAATCTACTAAAACTCATCCTGCAGATTTAATTTATATGCATCACGTACCGGTAGATATTTTTAGCCCCATTGAACTTCAAAAAATTAATCAAGCAAAAGGCATCGTTGCCGTTTCACCGATCATGACTAATCAATTTAAAACACTCCAAAAAATGGGCATCATTACCATCAAGCATATTGAACATATCGGCCCATTCTGGGATGAAGATAAATTTTTACAATGCAAACCAACTCGATCACGACAAGAATTTTTTAAACAGGCATTCAACCTTGATATCCCCACCGACCTCCCACTCGTCTGCTCCGTTGCAAATTTTGCCTGGTATAAAAACCATCCATTACTCTTAAAAGCGGTAAGTATTCTTATCAATCAAAAACAGAAAAAATTTCACCTCATCCTTGCCGGCGAGGGGGTGGAAAAGAAAAATTTAGAAGCACTAATCAATGAACTTAATATTGCACCCTATGTCCATTTGCTTGGGAAAACACAAGAAGTTCCTGAGCTTCTTCACCATGTAGATATCCATGTACTTGCAAGTTCTAATGAGCCTTTCGGGCTAACCCATGTTGAAGCAGCTACTATGAAAAAACCTTTTATTGCAGCAACAGGAACCGGAGCTTCCACATTTATCAACCATGGCATTACCGGTTTTATTTTTGAGAACAACAATGCGCAAGACCTTGCCAATAAACTTGAAATTGTTATTGATAACAAAGTATTTCGTGAAAGAATGGGACAAGACGCTTTTACGTTTGTTCGCAATAATTACTCAAATCAAGTTCTTTTTAACAAATGGATGAACTTCTTGAAGAAAATAGAGGGGCACTAAGCCCCCGCGACCCACGCCTCAATCTTAACCTTAAAATCTCCCGGAACGCTCACGCCACCGCCTTGAATAACCGGAGGGTTGCCGCCACCTTTAAGATCAAACGTTGTCTTAAGCCAAGCCGCAAATGCTTTAACATCAACTCCTGAACCTGTATGAGCATATGCCAAGAAGCTGAAACGATCAGATTGCTTGCCAACCATCACATAAAAACCTGGTTTATGTTGTGCAAGTGATTCCGCAACTTGTTTCAATTCTTCATTAGAAACATCATCAAGTTCTAGATACAAGAAGTTTGTTTTGCCAACCGCTTTTACTTGTTGTTGCCACTGTGGAATTTGCGTAAGCATGATTTGCTTCTTGAGTTGTTTGATCGTCGTTGTCGCTTGCATCAATTGCTCATGTTGCTTCTCTACCGCATCAGCAACTTGTTCAACTTTAACTTTGAACTGTTCACTAAGCTGCTTAGCGCCACTAAATGTTTGTTGAAATAACTCAAGTGATTTAGGCCCAGTCAGAGCAACAATACGTCGCACCCCAGTAGCCAAAGAGCTTTCACTGATAATTTTAAAGCTTCCAATAATTCCAGTACGCGAAGCATGAGTGCCTCCACAAAGCTCGATTGAATAATCAGCAATAACAATCATACGTACCGTCTCAGGATTGTATTTATCCCCAAACGGCATTAGGGCACCTACGCGTTGCGCTTCTTTCATCGTCGTGTTTACTACTTCAACAGGAATATTTTCTTGAATTTTTTCATTCACTAAATCTTCAACACGCTTTATTTCTTCTTTAGTCATTGCATGATGATGCGAAAAGTCAAAGCGCAGATAATCAGGATGCACTACCGAACCGGCCTGTTTAACATGCGAGCCAAGCGCTTGAATCAAGGCTGATTGCAACATATGCGTTGCAGTATGATTTTTAACGGTACATGGGCGAATTTTAGCATCCACAATACTTTCAACAGCATCACCAACGTTAATATCCTGAGCAGGTTTCCCATCAAGTGCCGTTAACGGGATCTTAATCATAATCGCTGGCTTAAATGTTTCACCTGCTTTTTTAAGGCCAATAACGGGGAACGTTTGATTATTAATCGTCACCGTCCCACTATCATCAACTTGCCCACCAGTTTCAACAAAGAACGGTGATGCTTCTGTTGAGATCCAGATACAATCTTCACGTTTTTCAACAAACTGAATGTTACTGCTATTTTTCAGTTCATCATAGCCAACAAATTTAGTTGTCATCCCATCGATCGCAAATTCCTGCCCTTGCTGATCTTTCATTTTTTTACCTGAAAGCTGTTGTTGTTTTTTCATTTCTACTTCAAACCCAGCTCTATCAATCGTCATATTGCCTTCATTCGCCACAATTTCAGTAAGTTCTGGCGGGAACCCATAGGTATCATACAGTTTAAAAACTTGAGGCCCGGTCAACACATCCGTACAATTTGTTTTGTGTTCTTCCATGTACTTTGCAAGAATATTTTGGCCACCAATCAAGTTTTGGGCAAAACGATCAACTTCGTTATCAAGTACCGCAATAATCAATTTTTCAGACTTTTTAAGCTCTGGAAAAACGCTCTGCATCGTATCAATAAAAATTTGAGCAAGTTTAGAAAACAAGCGAGCATCGGTAGAAATTTTCTCTGAGAAGAGCGCTGCACGACGAATAATTTTTCTTAAGACATAGCCGCGACCATCATTTGCCGGCGAGCAACCATCAGCAATTAACAAGGCACTTGATCTGATATGGTCAGCTAACACGCGAAAAGCAGCTTGAAGGTCAGCATTACTTTTCTCATAAGAAATATCGGTTATTTTTTCGATGGAATTAATAACCATCATCAACGGATCAGATTCGAACACATTGGTTTTACCCTGCATCACCATACATAAGCGCTCAAGCCCCATTCCTGTATCCACACCGGTCTGAGTTAAAAGTTCTAGAGTTCCATCCGCCTGACGATTGTATTGCATAAACACGTTGTTCCAAATTTCAAGGTAGCGTGCACAACTACACCCAGGGGCACAACTTGCTTGCTTACAACCGATCGTAGGACCGCGGTCAACATAAATTTCAGTACATGGACCACATGGACCGGTATCACCCATCGCCCAAAAATTATCCGCTTCACCAAGACGAATGATACGCTCAGTTGGTAATCCGATAACATTATGCCAAAGATCATATGACTCTTGATCCTCTTTATACACCGATGCGTACATTTTATCCGCAGGCAGACCCATATCTTCGATTAAAAATTTCCATGCAAATTCGATTGCCTCTTTTTTGAAATAATTCCCAAAAGAAAAGTTGCCAAGCATTTCAAAAAACGTCAGATGACGTTCAGTAAACCCTACTTGATCAAGGTCATTATGCTTACCACCAGCACGAACACACTTTTGACTCGTTGTCGCACGAACATAACTTCTCTTTTCTTTTCCCAAAAAACAGTCTTTGAATTGATTCATCCCGGCATTGGTAAACAATAAAGTTGGATCTTGAGCAGGAATAAGCGATGAGCTGGCAAGCACGGTGTGGCCATTTTTTTCAAAATAACTCAGAAACTTTTGACGAATTTCAAATGAATTCATATGTTACAACCTTTGACAAATAAAACAAAAATATTCAAAAATAGAAGACCTGTACAAAACTACCACAGCTCTTTGATTTCGCAAAACATTACAGACCCCTAGGACAATTAGACAAGAAAAACGGTTTAAAAGAAACAGAGAGCACTAATGAAAAATAATGAAAAATGTAGAAATACTAATCCTTGGGGGAATATACTTTCATAATGTATCAGCAGCACAAACAAAAATTGCCTTTATTGCCGCTATTTACGGGAACTATATTGTGTCTACAGTATTGGTATAAGTAAATTTTAAAGTTTACAACACAAAAACAAGGGGAATGTCCATGTAAATAATTTTGGCTAAGATACATAATCATGGAAGTTCAAGATGTATATGGATTTCTATTTTAGTTAACAATTATGGGAAAGTATGTTTTATGATCAAATTAAGGCTTAATAAAAGTTTTTTATTTCTATTATCTATTCTGCTTTGCTCAATACAACTCAGTACAGCGCATAATGCAACAATTGAAAATCTATACATTGATAATATAAAAAAATGTCTTCTTGATACCATTCATCGTGAAAGGCTTGATGAAAATGACCACACAAATTGGGTTACACCAAATTCCGCTACAATGATTGGTGAAACTGGCCTCAATAAAATACAATTTCTGGTTGAAGATATTTTAAAAAATAATATTCCAGGAGATTTAATTGAAACCGGTGTTTGGCGCGGCGGAGCTACCATTTTTATGAGAGCAATTCTAAAAGCTTATCAAATAACTAATCGTAATGTTTGGGTCGCTGATTCATTCGAAGGATTACCCAAACCAAATGATATTTTATATCCTTCTGATAAAGAAGACTCTCATCATAAAATAGAATATTTAAAAGTTTCACTTGATACCGTAAAATCAAATTTTAAAAAATATGGTTTACTTGATGATCAAGTTAAATTTTTAAAAGGATGGTTTAAAGATACTCTTCCTTCTGCTCCAATTAAACAATTATCGTTATTAAGACTTGATGGTGATATGTATGAATCTACTATGGATGCATTAAAAAACTTATATCATAAGCTTTCCATTGGTGGTTATATTATTATAGACGATTGGACCTTACCTGGAGCTAAAATAGCAGTCCTTGATTTTAGACAAGAAAACAATATTACAGATGAGATATGTGATATAAATAAATGGACAATGTACTGGCAAAAAACTAAATAACGTGAGTTCGATAAATTAACCAAGCTAGAAAATAAAGTCCGCTCTCAGGGCTTCCGCATTAAAAAATAAGTAAGCTTTTCCAAAAAAAAATAACTGGGGGCACTAATGAAAAAGTTAAAGATACTAATTCTTGGGAGCATACTATTTCACGGTACATCAGCAGCACAACCAAGAATTGCTTTTTTTACTGCTATTTACGGAAAGTATGAAGATTCTTGTAAGCCTTTTGCAAAACAAACAATTCCTACTGACTTTATTTGTTTTACCAACCTTGATCGTTTAGCTGCCAATGAATGGATAATTGATAAAACTCCTTACCATGAAACTAATCCAAGCCCTCTTGATCATGGACGCTATATTAATTCAATCAAAAATAATATACACACTTTTAATATTGCAAAATATTACAAGCAAAATTTTACCAATATTCCTCGACTAAAAGACTATGAGGTACTTGTTTGGTTAGACGGCACCATTGAAATTACTAATCCAAAAGTAGCTGAATGGATTCTTGAAAAGATAAAACAACATCCGATTATCGGTTGGGAGCATTGGCGTAACGGAAAACTTGCAGAAGAAGTTAAAGCTTCCGACTTTCACCGATACACATCAACCTTTTGGTTTGGACAACCTCAACCCTATCAAGATATTTATGCACAATATGATGCATACATCAAAGATGGATTCAATGACAAAGATTATTGGTCCTCAATTGATAAAAACAAACCTCAATTAGGACTTTGGGTAACATGTTTTGTTGCATTTGATAATAAGAATACAACGATTACCAAGAATTTTTTAGATTTATGGTACCAACAAACATTACAGTATACAACCCAAGATCAGATTGGGTTTCCGTATGTTGTACAAAAACTAAACATGATCCCTTATACTTTGCCAGATAGTGAGATTATAGGAACGAGTGATCGTAATAATTTTTATATTAAACATGACCATGGAAAAGGATTATTATAGGGCGTAAGATTGTTTGTAAAGAAGTATTTTTATCTTGACGAAGAAGTTCACTATCCCATAAGCTCACTCTTATACAATCTAAAACATATAATGAATTTTTTTGGAGAAGGAAGATTAATGAAATTAAAAGTATTTTTTATTATTTTATGTGCAAATTTATGGGCAACAGAAATCACACATACCAGTCAAATAACCCCACTCACAGAAACTACCAAAAAAAAATATGAACTCAGTATCGCAGCAATGTTTCAAAACGAAGCCAGACACTTCAAAGAATGGATTGAATTTCACCGTATCGTCGGAGTAGACCATTTTTATCTTTACAACAATCACAGTACTGATAATTGGCAAGAAGTACTTGATCCTTATATTAAAAAGGGCATCGTCGAGGTTATTGATTGGTCAACGCCTGAGACCAAAAATTCCTCTTATTACGCACATTGCGCAACGCAAATAATAATATTCAGAGACGTCTTAAAAAGGGCCGAAAACGTCACTGAATGGCTTGCCTTAATGGATTCAGATGAATTTATTTTTCCGATGAAAGAGTGTGCTACCATCCCGGAATGTCTTAATAAATTTTTTGCCGATGCTGACGGAATCTATGTTAATTGGCGACACTTTGGAACCAATAATGTAACACTCGGACCAAATGACTCAATGATTGCAAATCTTACCGCTTGTAGTAATGAAAATCATTCCGAGAATAAAATTGGCAAAAGCATTGTAAGACCTCACCAAGTTCGCATCAACAATGTTGAATGCGCTCACCATTTTGTCCTTAAAGATGGTCAACGGTACTACAACGCCGATCATGAAAAAATCAATACCGACGATAAAAAGCTCAATACTCACTATGAAGAACTTTATACTAAAGATAAAAATATCAATGCCGACTATACAAAACTCTATATTTACTTTAAAAATATTCATAATGCCGACTATAAAGAACTCTATATTAACTGTAAAAATATCAATGCTATCTGTTGTAAAAATATTTTTGACAACCTTGGAAAACCAGATCCGATCTACTACTACAACAGGCTCTGTTCCAACTGTAAAAATATCGATGCCATCCGCGAAAGACTCAATTGGGCTCATAATTACTTAAAAAGAGACTTCAAATACCATGATTCTTATATAAGAATGAATCATTACAGAATGGGAGATGAAAAATATTTTCAAGATGTGCGCCTCCCTAGGCAAAAAAAGTTTGGGCAACCAACAGAAGAACAGTTATGGAAAGACTATAACGAATTTAATCAAGAAAAAGATGAAAAAATTATAGATTTTATGAAAGAATATCACCCTCTGGAATACGTTGCGCTATTGAAGGGGCTCTAACTTTCTTTAATCTATTTAACGCGAACTCAATAATTAAACCAAACTAGAAAAAAAGGGCCTTAAATCCGACACAAAAAAGAAAGGGGAAATCAATGCAATTAAGTATATGGCTCATTCTTTTATGTATAGGGTTGTGGCCAACAGAAATTACCTATACAAACTCAATAAAACCACTCACAGAAACCACCAAAAAAAAATATGAACTCAGCATTGCTGCCATGTTTCAAAACGAAGCTTCTCGTTTAAAAGAATGGATTGAATACCACCGTATTGTCGGGGTTGAACATTTTTATCTTTATAACGACCGCAGTACCGACAATTGGCAAGACATAATTGCTCCTTACGTCAAAGAAGGACTTATCGAAATCTTTAATTGGCCAGTACCCCCTCAAGATTCGTATTATAGTTCATATTGCACAACACAAGTAAATATCTACAAAGACGCTTTAACTCGCGCTGAAAACGTCTCAGAATGGCTTGCCTTAATTGATTTAGACGAATTTATATTGCCGATGAAGGAAAGCTCTACCATTCAAGAATGTCTTAATAAATTTTTTGCAGATGCTGGCGGCATTTATATTAACTGGCGACACTTTGGAACCAATAATGTAACACTCGGCCCAAATGATTCAATGCTTAAGAACCTTACTGCATGCAGCAATAAAAGCCATCCTGAAAATCATATTGGAAAAAGCATTGTAAAACCTCACCAAGTCAGTATTAATAGAGTTGGGTCCGCTCATCACTTCCCCCTCAAAGATGGTCAACAGTACCTCAACGCCAACCGTGAAAAACTCGATGGAGCTCATAATTACTTAAGCATAGACCACAAACATCATGATTCTTACATAAGAATTAATCATTATAAAATGGGCGATGAAACATATTTCCACAACGTACGCTTACCACGACAAAAAAAGTTAAATCTTTCTATTCCGCTCACATGGGACCAATACCACGCATACAATCAAGAAAAAGATGAAAAAATTATAACGTTTTTAAAAGAACATCATCCACAAAAATATAACGAACTATATAATAAAAATATTGAAACTTGTTAACCAAATTTTGTATAATTTTCAAACATTAAGTTATTTTTGAGGACAGAGGAAAGGTAAAATCAATGCGATTAAGGATAAGACTTATTCTTTTATATATAGGGCTATGGTCAATAAAGGCCGTCTATGCAAATTCAGCAACCCCTCCCCAAATAGAAGCTACCAAAAAAAAATATGAACTTAGCATTGCTGCAATGTTTCAAAATGAAGCTTCTCGGTTAAAAGAATGGATTGAATACCACCGTATCGTTGGAGTTGAGCATTTTTATCTTTATAACGATCGCAGCACCGATAATTGGCAAGACGTGATTGCTCCTTACGTCAAAGAAGGCCTTATCGAAATTTTTGATTGGCCAACAACTTCTAGATCTTCTTATTATGATTCATATTGCACAACACAAGTAAATATCTACAAAGACGCATTAACCCGAGCTGAAAACGTCTCAGAATGGCTTACTCTTATTGACGTAGATGAATTTATATTGCCCATGAGAGACAGTTCTACCATTCCAGAATGCTTAAATAAATTTTTTACTGATGCTAGCGGCATTTATGTTAATTGGCGACACTTTGGAACCAATAATGTGACACTCGGTCAAAATGATTTAATGATTTCAAAACTTACCGCTTGCAGCAACAGAACCCATACCGAAAATTTTATTGGTAAAAGTATCGTAAAACCTCACCAAGTCCGTATCAGTAATATTGGATACCCACATCATTTCCCCCTCAAAGAGGGTCAAAACTACTACAATGCCGACCGTGAAATGATCGAGGTCCACCATGAGAAAGCTGGTCGCCATGATTACCTACGCATAGACCACAAGCACCACGATTCTCACATAAGAATTAATCATTATAGAATGGGAGATGAACACTATTTTAATAATGTGCGCCTCCCAAGACAAAAACGGTTTGGCCGATCAGAAAGTCAATTATGGCAAGAATATCATGCATATAACCAAGAAAAAGATGAGGAAATTATCTTGTTTTTAAAAGAAAAACATCCAAAAAAATATGAAGAATTAAGAAATATGCTTCTTGTTTTATAAGTAGAGTTGAGAAAAAATAAAACTAAAAGAAATTAAGTGGGTATGTTAATGGAGAATTTTAAAATAAAATATTTTTGTCATATAGCTGTTATTTTGATTGTTATTTGGGGAAAAGTTAATGCAGAAATCAACGATAAACCTTTTGTTTCCGCTCGAATTCATGGGCAAATGGGCAACAATTTTTTTCAGATAGCAGCTGCAAGTGCTTTAGCGTGGGATAATGGAGCAGAACCATATTTTCCTGATCTTTCTCACACCGCATACCCACGCGTATTTTTTAGATGCAATCAGCAAACTTTTCCTTCACAAAAAGTTTCTTTTACGTGGCATGAACCATCATACGCTTTTCATGCCATTCCTTACAAAGCAAATATGAAAATTGATGGCTATTTTCAGTCAGAAAAACACTTCCCTCTCTACCGTGATCGTTTACTAAAACTTTTTGCACCGCATCCTGAAGATGAGGCTTATATAAAAAAGCAATATGCTGACATATTAAATCATCCTTCCTCTGTAGGAGTTCAAATTCGCTATTATCAATGGGAAGATCCAAATGGATCACTCTATCCCCAATTTGGAAGAGAATTCTTAAAAATGGCTATGAAACATGTTCCTGAAGAATCATTATTCGTCATTACCAGTAATAATTTAGATTTTGTTCGCAAAGAAATTCCTGAAGAAATGAAAAATGTCATATTTCTTGAAAATGAAAAAGACTATATCAGTTTCTACGTGCAAAGCCTCTGTAAACATAACATCATCACTAACTCAAGCTTTGGATGGTGGGCAGCGTGGTTAAATGAGAATCAAGATAAAAAAATTATTTTTCCGAAACAATGGATTCATAAACTTCCCATACAAGATGTTTGTCCTAAAGAATGGATTAGTCTAGATGCTCCATGGATTCACCCAACAAGAAAATCAAACGGTTTAAAAACTTAACTCATTCATTCTCTCTATTTAAACATTGTCACTCATCAACTTTTATATCATCCTAATAATCAAAAGCTTGTAAGGATACTAGTTATGAGCAAACAAAAGAAATGATAAAAAATATGTTTAGATTATTTATTACTTTCTGTATAACGCTGTTGGCAACAACTACAATCAACACAACTCCTGCAACACCCCCCATAGAAATTACTAAAAAAAAATATGAACTTTGCATAGCTAGCATGTTTCAAAATGAAGCCTCTCGCTTAAAAGAATGGATTGAATATCATCACATAGCCGGCATAGAACATTTTTATCTCTATAACAACGAAAGCAATGACAATTGGCAAGAAGTAGTTTCTCCCTATGTTCAAAGAGGGCTTGTAGAAATAATAGACTGGCCTACCCTCTCTTCTTCTGATTGGGGACTACCACAAAGATGTGCCTATAGAGATGCACTAAAAAAAACTGAAACTATATCAGAATGGCTTGCATTAATAGATCTAGACGAATTCATATTACCATTACAAGGAACTACCATCAGTGAATGTCTAAAGATTTTTTTTCCCGATGCAACCGCAATATACGTTAACTGGCTACACTTCGGCACAGGAGGAATAACTCTCGCGCCAGAAGATTCAATGCTTTTAAAACTTACCGCATGTAGCAATAGAACCCATCCCTGTAACGGCGGAGGAAAAAGTATTGTAAAGCCAGCAAAGGTAAATATTGATAATGTTTGGACGGTTCATTATTGCCCTCTACGAGATGGCTTTCATTATTACAATGTAAATTACAATCGACTGAACTTCAACAATAAAGGAATACTACAGCTAAATTATAACCACGATAATAGATATATTCAGATTAACCACTATAGAATGGGTGACGAGTCGTATTTCTATAACATACGATTACCAAGGCAAATCAAAGGAAAATTAAGCGAAACCCTTTTATGGGAACATTATCATGCATTCAATCAAGAAAAAGATGACACAATTATAAAATTTATTCAAACCAAACACCCCGAAAAATATAAAGAATTCTGGAAGAAATTTTCGGGTAACTAGAATACTCACAGAAAAACATTGTCACAATTAAACTTTTGTATCATCCTAATCTAAAATTTCAAGAGACTTATTGAACAATCACGGCTAAAGAAATTTAACCGTTTGCTTAAAGGGAAAGAGTTTATTCTATGAAGAAGATTATCGCCTTCTATAGTTTGTTATATTGCAGTTTTCTCGGCGCAGTCAATGTTCCAGAAACACTAAGATTTTACTCTAAAATGAACTCTTTAATAAACACAAAAAGTTCAGTGATTAGCACTAAATTATTAAAGTTCAATGAAGAACTAGAAAGCGCACACAATGGATCAATCATAGAAGAAGGCAATGGCTATTTAATTGTCATCCGTAATGAAACAAGCAACTTGCTCTGTAATTTATGTAAGATAAGAGTCTCAGAAATGAAGCTAGCTCATCTCGATAAAAACTTTGAACAAGTAGGCAAGATAAAAACCATTACCATTAAACCTTCAATTGGCCCTGAAGATCCACGACTTTTTAGATGGCATGGAGAGTTATATCTCACCTACAATGATGAACCTTATGAACATATCCATACAAAGAGGCCAATCCAATTCCCTTCAAGGCGTTTATTTGTTGGCAAACTTAATATAACTGAAGCATCCATCTCAGATGCTAAACCTATTGCTGAAACAGACTTCCTTTTAACCGACATAGAAAAAAATTGGGTACCATTTGAATATCCTGAACAACATGGTGATCTTTATTATATTTATATGACATCACCTTACAGAATTCTCAAAATAGATGCTTCTCAAGAGCAACTTTTAGGAACTTCGTGCAAAATAAAAAGTCAACTTGTTTATCGTAATCAACAACCGTCTTCTTATTTATGGGAAAATGATGTTTGGGGAGACATTAGAGGTGGCACTCCAGCACGATTAGTTGACGGAGTCTACATAACTTTTTTTCACGCCTGGAAAAAATGTCCCGACACTAAAAACTTTTTTTACATGATGGGGGCTTATACTTTTGAAGCACAACCTCC
This sequence comes from uncultured Pseudomonadota bacterium, assembly GCA_964354855.1. GTDB lineage: Bacteria > Babelota > Babeliae > Babelales > RVW-14 > CAYHBO01. The sequence goes on from CAYHBO010000004.1 coordinate 50,779, forward strand.
CTTTAGAATACTGCAAATAACCCCAAATCCAATTTTATTCAAAGATGTTTATACAGCAAATTACAGAGATGATCATATTCGCACCACCTACCCAGCTGGATTTGCTATAGAAAAAAAAGGGGAAGACACTATTCTACATATCTCTTGTGGCGAAAATGATAAAGCCACTCGAATTGTTTCTTTAAACTATAAAGATTTGCTGCAAACAATGGTACCGGTTATTTAATACAGAGAAACTCAATGGTCAAAAACTTATCCTCACTAATCAAAATTTCAGCCGCATCATTATGCTGTAGCCTCTCCCTTTTTGCTGTTTCATCAAAGGTTAATAAAACCGATAGAAACAAGTTTTACACAAAACTACAATCGTGCATGATTATGCAGAACGCAGTCATAACAACTAAGCTGCTTTCATTTGCAGAGCCTTTAAGTAACGCAATTAATGGCTCAATTCTTGAATATGAGAATGGATATTTACTCGTTTTTCGCGATCATACCAGCAAAAAACTATGCAAACAGTGTCCGATCAGAAGATCAGAAATACAGATGGTAGTTCTCGATCAACATTTTAATCAAAATTCACCAATACAAACCATCACCCCACTATCTGCTTATTGCCCCGAGGACCCTCGTCTTCATAAAGTTAATGGCAATTTTTTTGTAACTTACAATGATGAACCTTACACACATGCACATCACACGAAAAGTCACGAATGGCTCTGTAGACGCGTTTTTACAGGCAAGCTTGATCCTATCAAAGCAACCCTCTCAGACATCAGAGAAGTTCCAAGTCCTATAAAAAATTTAAGATATCGAGAAAAAAATTGGGTTCCTTTTGAATATCAAGATAACTTACATTTCATCTACGCCACTGACCCCTATACTATTTTCAATGTACAAGATATAAAAGATTCACGAGCAGCAGCTTTGTGTAACACAAAATTCGCACCTGTTTACAACGTATGGGACCAGAGTATTTGGGGGCCTATCTTTGGAGGCACTCCTGCACGTCTTGTTGACGACGTATACATTGCCTTTTTTCATGCATGGAAAAAATGTCCTGATAAAAAAAATCTTTACTATGTGATGGGCGCTTATGCTTTTGAACCAAATCCACCATTCAAAATTCTTGCCATAACCCCTGAGCCCATTTTTTTTAAAGACGCATATTCCGCAAAACATGCTGAAGCTAAAAAACACATCTTATATCCTGCTGGCTTTGCTATCGAAAAAAAAGAAAATAAAACAATACTTCATGTTTCTTGTGGAGAAAATGATTCATCAACACGCATTGTTTCAATTGACAAGGATCGTTTATTAGCGACAATGGTACTCGTCCCTTAGGAGCATTTTGCGATGAAAAATAAAGCCATTTTTTTACTACTCTTCTACTGCTCACTTTCAATTACCTCTTCACACGCAGCAGATGCTAACGTTGCTGAGATATGCTCATTTTATGCGAATATGTACCTGGGTATCCATAATCAAAAAACAGTTATTAATACTAAATTACTCAGTTTTAAAGAACCTATTAATACCGTTGTAAACGGCTCAATTATCGAATACGAAAATGATTATTTAATGGTTTTTCGTCATGATACAAGACAACGGCTTTGTAGCGAATGTCCTCTTACAAGATCAGAAATTAACATGGTTAAGCTTGACCAAGAATTCAATCAAAAATCCCCCATACAAACAGTCGCGCTAACTTCCTCCTATGACCCTGAAGATCCTCGTGTTTATCAATGTAATGGTGAATTATTCATAGTTTATAATGACGAGCCGATTATTCATCAACACATCAATGGTCACCCGAAATGGCTCGGTCGACGCTTGTTTACAGGAAAACTTGATCCTATAACAGCATCACTCACCAACATTGTTCAGGTCCCTCATGCAGGCATACTGTTAACTTTTAGAGAAAAAAATTGGGTACCTTTTGAACATCAAGGGAATGCCCATTTCATTTACGCTACCGACCCCTACACCATTATCGATATAACAAATCTCAAAGATTCTCCATCAGAATCGCGCTGCCGCACGATTCCCCTAAATGTTTACAATTTCTGGGACAAAGATCTTTGGGGCCCAATCAATGGTGGAACCCCAGCACGCCTTGTTGATGATGTTTATCTTACCTTTTTTCACACCTGGAAATGGAGTCCTGATAAAAGAAATCTTTACTATGTCATGGGGGCTTATACCTTTGAACCCAATCCACCTTTCAAAATCACAGCAATAACACCAAACCCTATTTTATTTCAAGACGCTTTTACCGCAAAGCATCTTGAAGATTGGAAACACGTTGTATACCCTGCAGGATTTGTCATTGATAAAAAATCTAAAAAAACAATTCTACACGTTTCTTGTGGAGAAAATGATGCTTCAACGCGTATTGTTTCAATGGATTGGGATATTCTTAAACAAACCATGGTGCCCGTAGATTAAGAAAGACGCTTATGATCATAAAAGTACTATTTTTAGCAATTTATTTTTTAAGTAATTTCTTACATGCCAATCTTGAACCTTACTTAAAACCAGCGCTGAACAAAGGCAATAACCACACGATTGAAGGCATTGATTTCATTTATATGATCAACCTTGATAAACGCCCTGAAAAATTTCTCATAAGCATCGAGATTCTCGCTCCTTATAACATTACCCCTTACCGATTCTCTGCCGTTAATGGTTGGGAGCTTCCGGTAGAAACACTCAATAGCATTGGCGTAAAGTATGATAAGTCCATGAAGAAAAATTTAACAGGCAGCGCTTACCTACCAAAAAACAAAGGGTGTCGATCTGATGAAAAAATGCATACTCCAGGAAGAAATTATGTATGCCATACTCTCTCTCCAGGAGCAATAGGATGCGCACTAAGCCATATCTCAGTTCTCCATGATGCTTATAAATCAAATTACCAACGCATCTGGGTTATGGAAGATGATATCGATGTAAAGAGAAATCCTCATCTCATCACAGCCTACATAGAAAAGCTTAACGCATTAGTTGGTAAAGATAATTGGGATATTTTATTTACCGATCAAGATTACAAAGATAACGATACCGGAGTCCCGGTCCTCTGCAAAAGTTATAATCAACGACCTAATTTTACCCCATTAAACCCTAAACGTTTTAAGCAAAGAATAAAGGTCGATGATGATTTTATAAAAACAGGCGCACGCTATGGGGCACATTCAATGATTATTCAAAAATCTGGCATAAAAAAACTCCTCGATTTTTTCAATCACTATAAAATTTTCTGGCCCTATGACATAGATTATTACGCTATTAATGACATACAGCTTTACACCGTAAGCGATGATATCGTTTCAAACACCCCAAAGTCAGGGTCAGACAATGGTAAACCTCGTTATCAGCAAGAGAAAGGATAAAAACATCATCAGCACCAATTATTTAGCTACTAACGTTATTCGTTTATATTTCAACAAATGAACAGAGGAGTCCTAATGAAGATAATTTCTCATATTTTTAAATACACACTTTTGTTATTAATATTATCAAGCAAGCAATGTTCAGGATTCGTCCTCTTGCAAGACCTCCTTGCCCTAAGCCAACAAGGACTCGTCCCTCCAAAAAGCCCTGTCGAATTCAAAAATCAAGCTATTAACTTTCTGGCATTAAGCAAAAATCTTGGATTTGAATTTCCTTCAAAATTAGCAAGATACTATCAAACCATAGACCGCTCCGTTGATAAAGACTGTATTTACAAAGATGTTTACGATCAAACCGTTGATAATCGAAACATAGATGGTTGGTTTGATAAAAGACTCATTATCCTTCTTGCTATCATTGATAATTTTCAGTCAAAAACTAACATCTCAGGAAACGTTGCAGAAATTGGAGTATGGCAAGGAAGATCATTTATCCCACTCATACTTCTTACACGCAACGATGAATGCGCCTTAGCAATCGACTGTTTTGAACAGTACGAGTCAAATCTCGATAATTCAGGTGGAAGCGCTTGCAGTACCAGTATATTTATCAAAAATGTCACTTCCTATTGCCAAGACCTTACTAAATTACGAAAGATCAAAGGTGATTCTTTTAAATTCACCGCACAGGATTATCTTAAAGAAACAACGAATAATCAAGGAATTAGAATATTCAGTATTGATGGCTGTCATGAAGCTCTACCTACTGAACGCGATATGGAAAACGCATTTAAGTGTTTAGTTGATGGCGGAATTGTAATTATGGATGATTATTTTCATGAAACATGGCCTGGCGTTTCTGAAGGGACTAATCGCTTTATGCTAAAAAATGAAGGTAAATTAAAACCATTTTTTATTGGTTGGAATAAAATATTTTTTGCGAAGCCTGACCATGTCAAAGAATATTATGAACTCATAAAAAGTGTTATCGTCCCAAAAGACTTAAACATAAAGAAATTTTTTGGAGTTGATACACTTATCTATGACCCAAGACCTTAAAGAATAGGGGAAATCATGAAGATTGCTTGGTTATTATTATTTTTTTTCATACAAAGCACAATTACTCCAACAGACCTAACAAAGTATTTTAAAAAACCAATCAATAAATCAAGCAATCACACCATGAAAGGGATTGATTTTATCTATATGATTAATCTCGATCAACGACCTGAAAAATTTAAAAGTTGCACCAAGCAATTATCATATTATGACATTCACCCGTACCGATTTTCTGCGGTTAATGGTTGGGAACTTTCACTTGAAACTATTAATGATCTTGGTGTAAAATATGATAAAACAATGCCAAAGGATCTCTTGGCAACCTGTTTTCTTCCTCAGAATAAGGGAACTCCTCTTGATGAAATCATGGGGATTAAAGAAAGAACTTATTTCCATCATCACGTTGAAAAAGGAACTATTGGCATAATACTTAGCCATCTCTCAGTATTATACGATGCATATAAATCAAAATATGACTGTATTTGGGTCATGGAAGATGATATTGAAGTAATTAGAGATCCACGCCTCATAAGTCTCTTCATCTATAAACTTGATGCATTGGTCGGTAAAAAAAACTGGGACATTCTCTTCACAGATAAAGATACTAAAGATAGAAATGGCAATTATGTTCCCTGCTTAAGTTACGCTCCTCGACCAAATTTTACACCAAAAAATCCAGAACGTTTTGCTCTTCGAGAACAAATAAGTCCTGACTTTATGAAAATAGGCGCTCGTTATGGAACTTATTCAATGATAGTAAAAAGATCAGCAATTAAAAAAATTCTTGATTTCTCTAATCAATACAAGTTATTTCTTCCTTATGACATGGATTTTTATTTACCCAATAATATAAAAATTTACACTGTTACTAATGATATCGTATCAACCCAGCCTCAAGCTCCTTCTGACAATGCAACGCAGGGATATAAATAAAAGAAAAAAAACCAATAAATAATGAATAGGGAGATAATAATGAAGATTCTAAAATTACTATTGCTTTTTCTTATCTACAACTCAATCGCATCTGCTGATCTGACGAAACATTTTAAAAAAATAGCCGCTCAAGATAAATCAGGCAATCATTCTATGAAAGGCATTGATTTTATTTACACCATCAATCTTAATCAACGACCTGAAAAATTCGAAAATTGCACAAAACAACTCACCCCTTTCGGTATTCATCCCTATCGCTTTTCAGCCGTCAATGGCTGGGAACTCTCCCTGGAAACCATCAATGATGTTGGGGTCCACTATGACCCATCTATGAAAAAAGGTATGTGGGGAACAAGTTATTTAATTGAAGATAAGGGAAAAGAATTCCATGAGATCATGCATATTAAAGACAGAACTTATTTTTGTCACTGTACCTCTCGCGGAGCCATCGGAATCGTATTAAGCCATCTCTCTGTACTCAATGACGCCTATACATCAGGATATGAAAGAGTTTGGATCATGGAAGATGACATCGAAATACTCAGAGACCCTCGTCTGATTTGCTCATCAATCGAAGAACTTGATACTCTCGTTGGAAAAGATGGTTGGGATTTTCTCTATACTGATCAGGACACACGAGACAATAACACTGGTCAATATGTTCCATGCTTAGGCTACGCTCCTCGACCAGACATGACACCACAGAATACAGACCGTTATGTCAAAAGAACGGCAATTAGCTCTAATCTAATGCAAATTGGAGCTCGCTACGGCGCCTATTCAATGATTGTACAACGATCAGGTATGAAAAAAATTCTCGATTTCTATAAAGATCATAACATGTTCCTTCCTTATGACATGGACTTATTCACACCTCATAACGTAAAACACTTCTGTATCATCGATAGCATCATATCGCATAAACCTGGATCTCCTACCGATAATGGCGAACCTCGTTATGAAAAAAATCAAAAGTAATTTTTACGGAAGAAAAATATGAAAATACTGAAATTATTATTACTTCTACTCATGCAACATACAATCGTATCTGCAGATCTTACTCAATATTTTAAAAAGCTAACGCCTCAAGATAAAATTGGCAATCATTCAATGAAAGGAATTGATTTTATCTACATGATCAATCTCGATCAACGCCCTGAACGTTTTGAAGGATGTACTAAACAATTGTCACCTTATGACATTCACCCTTATCGTTTTTCAGCCGTCAATGGTTGGGAACTCTCTTTAGAAAAGCTCAATGAACTTGGTGTTAAATATGATAAAACCATGAGACAAAATCTATGGGGCACCTACTACATAGCAGGAAGCAAAGGGGAACAAAATCATGAAGTTATGCAGGTTGAAAATAGAAATTATTTTAGCCACTGTATGGCTCCAGGCCCTGTCGGAATCGCGTTAAGCCATTTATCAGTACTCCATGATGCATATGAATCAGGTCATAACAGAGTTTGGGTCATGGAAGATGATATTACTGTACATAAAAACCCACATCTCATCAGTGATCTGATTGAGCAACTTGATAACTTAGTTGGCAAAGATGGATGGGATATCCTTTTTACCGATCAAGACATTCTCGATGGAAATGGTAAATACATTCCTTGCTTGGGCTATGCATATCGACCAAATTTTAACCCAGACAACCCAGAACGATTTGCTCAACGAACCCTAATCTCTCCTACATTTATGAAAATTGGAGCTCGTTATGGTGCTCACTCTATGATTGTACAAAGACATGCAATGAAGAAGCTTCTAGACTTTTTCAATCAATACAACTTATTTTTACCGATAGATATGGATATGTTTCTACCCAATAATATGAATTATTACTGCCTAACAAGCGACATTGTATCTAACACACCAGGAGCATCTTCTGATAATGGCGCCCCAAATTATAAAAAAAATCAAAAATAAAATAGTCAGGACAAATTCATGAAAATTTTAAATTTATTAATATTCATACTCATACAAAATACAATCATAACTGCAGATCTTACACAATATTTTAAAAAACCAACGACCCAAGATAAAGCTAATAACCACTCCATGCCGGGAATTGATTTTATCTACATGATCAATCTCGACCAACGCCCTGAAAGATTTGAAGGTTGCACTAAACAATTATCTCCTTATAACATTCATCCTTATCGTTTTTCAGCCGTCAATGGTTGGGAATTATCCCTAGAAACTATCAATGAACTTGGGGTTAAATACCATCATAGCTACACTAAAAACATACCAAAAAATTTATGGGGCACTTACTACGTCGTAGGAAGCAAGGAAGCAAAACAACATGAAATTATGCAAACTGAGAACCGAACTTATTTTTGTCACTGCACAACACCAGGAACAATCGGCATAGCGCTAAGCCACCTCTCAGTCCTTCATGATGCATATGAATCAAATCATAACAGAATATGGGTCATGGAAGACGACATAACCGTAAAACAAAATCCTCATCTTATAAGTACCATGATTGATAAACTTGATCACTTAGTTGGTAAAGATGGTTGGGATATCTTCTTTACCGATAAAGATATTATAGATAACAACTTCAAATACGTTCCTTGCTTCAGCTTTGCACCACGACCAAATTTTATCCCTCCTCACCAAGAACGGTTTGCTCAACGAACCCAAGCCTCTCCTGAATTTATGAAGATAGGAGCTCGTTATGGGGCCCATTCTATGATTATACAAAGACATGCCGTAAAGAAGCTTCTTGATTTTTTTAATCAGTATAATTTGTTTCTTCCTTATGACATGGACATGTTCATGCCTGACAATATGAATAACTACTGCATAACAGATTGTATTGTATCAAACACGCCAGGAGCATCTTCTGATAATGGCGCCCCTCGTTATAAAGAAAATCAAAAATAAATATTTTATAGGGGAAGTGGAGAAGTTATGAAAATTTTAAAATTATTATTACTTGTTATCATGCAAAATTCAATCACCTACGCTGATCTATCTCACTATTTAAAAAAACTAACGCCACAAGATAAATCAGGTAACCATTCGATGAAAGAAATTGATTTTATTTACACCATCAATCTTGATCAACGACCTGAAAAATTTGCAACATGTACCAAACAATTATCCCTCTATGACATTCATCCTTATCGATTTTCTGCAGTTAATGGATGGGAACTGTCTCTAGAGACAATCAATGAGCTCGGCATAAAATATAATAAATCTATGAGGAATAACTTATGGGGAACCTGTTATCTCCTTGATGAAAAAGGTGAACCACACCATGAAATCATGCACGTTGAGGGTAGAAATTATTTTTCTCACTGCTTAGCCCGCGGACCCATAGGTATTACACTAAGTCACCTTTCCATCCTCTATGATGCTTACACCTCAGGATATAAACGGATTTGGGTTATGGAAGATGACATTGACGTTATACAAAATCCTCATCTTATCAGTACTTTAATTGAAAAACTTGATGCATTAGTTGGAAAAAATGGCTGGGATTTCCTCTTTACCGATAAAGATACAAAAAACGATAACGGTCATTACGTCCCTTGCAACGCAGCAGCAGCTCGACCAGACTTTACTCCAATCAAAGGGGAACGATTCAGACATCGAGAGCAAGTAAACCCTGACTTTATCAAAGTAGGGGCACGTTATGGCGGATATTCAATGATTATACAAAGATGCGGCATGAAAAAGATTCTCGATTTTTATGCAGAACGTAATATATTTCTCCCTTACGATATGGAATATATTTTACCTGATGATATTAAATTATATACCGTCACAAAAGACATCGTATCAACAAAACCTGGATCTATTTCTGACAATGGAGCTCCCCGCTATAAAGAAAATAAATAATTCAGGAAGCCTCCATGAAAGTTATAATCTTATTATTTCTTGTTCTCATCAAAAACACGGTCACCTATGCTGATCTTACTCACTATTTTAAAAAACTAACGCCTCAAGAAAAAATTGGCAATCACTCCATAAAGGGAGTTGATTTTATCTACACCATCAACCTTGATCAACGACCTGAAAAATTTGCAACATGCACTACCCAACTCACTCCTTATGGAATTTACCCTTATCGATTTTCAGCCGTCAATGGGCAAGAATTACCACTTAAAACAATTACCGAACTTGGTGTTCAATATGATCAATCTATGAGAAAAGATTTGTGGGGCACCTGTTATCTCCTTGATAACAAAGGAAAATGGCACCATGAAATTATACATGTTCAAAACAGACATTATTTTACTCACTACATGGCACGCGGTCCTATAGGTATCGTATTAAGTCACCTCTCGGTACTCTATGATGCCTATACCTCGGGATATGAACGCATTTGGGTTATGGAAGATGACATTGACATCATACAAAACCCACATCTCATCTCATCACTCATTGATAAACTTGATCAACTCATTGGTAAAGATGGGTGGGATATTCTATTCACCGATAAAGACACAAAAGACCGGAATGGAAATCGCGTTTCTTGCTTTAGTTATGCACCACGACCAAACTTCACTCCTTCAAATGAAGAACGCTTTGCGTTTAAAGAACAGATAAGTCCTGATTTTACTAAAATGGGTGCCCGCTATGGAACTTACTCCATGATCATACAACGAGCTGCCATGAAAAAGATCCTCGATTTTTTTAATCAATACAACCTATTTCTTCCCTATGATATGGACTTGTTTATGCCAAATAATATGAATTTCTTTTGCGTTACTGAAGATGTTGTATCAACAGACCCTCAAGCGCTTTCTGATAATAGAACTCTTAATCGTATAAAGCATCTATTTTAATCCATTCTTCCGGAGTAGTATCTGGCGAGTACTTTGCATAAGCCGTCCAGTAAGCCGGCCTTACCACTTTTTTATCTGGATTTTGGTTTAGCCAAGCAGCCCACCACCCGAAGCTCGAATTCGTAATAATATTATGCTTACAAAAGCTAAGCAGATATAAATCAATATAATATGGCGGTTCTTCATCTTCTAGAAATACAACATTTTTTGCCCATGACGGCATATTTTCACGAGCAAATTGTATGTTATTGCTACTAACCACAAATATCGATTTCTCAGGGAATAACCGCATAGCTTTATCTAAATAATCTTTGCCATACTGAGGGTAGCTCTGATCATCTTTACTAAACTCCCATTTATAATAACGAAGCTGAACACCCACCGTATGAGGGCTATCAAAGAGCCATGTATACTTTTTTTTCATATACGCCAAATCATCTTCACATGGAGCAAATAAAGCTAATAAGCGATTACGATGGTGAGAAAAGTATTTCTCTGATTGAAAGTACCCTGCAATTTTCATGTTATCTTGGTATGGAATTTTGGTATAAGATGATGCTGGATCACGCCATTCAAAAGCAACTGTTGTTTCCGGCTTCTTTTTATTTATACGAGAAAATACATGGTTATTCAGTGGCCGATCAAAATCCCAATCAGGAAAATATGGTTCTGCAGCATTATCCCATGCTAAAGCACATGCCGCCGCGATTTGAAAAAATTGATTGCCAAGTTGACCACAATGCCCTGCAGCCATAACAAATGACTTATTTTGCGCCTTTCCCCACATATTATTGTATTGTTCAGGATGGTGTTTTTTGATGAATGTTAGAATGTCTGTGTTGCTACACTGATTAAATGCTTCATGATGCTCATCCATGAGAATATAATTTTTTCGTTCAGCTCTTTTGAGTTGAAATTTATCTTCTCCACGCATTGAATAATGATTAATTCTCATACATTTAGTATGTTGATTACCTTTAATCACAACTTCAGTTCTTTCTTTGCTGTAGGGAATACTCACACCATCCCCGTTATAGTAAACACTATTATCTAGAAGTGGAACATGATGAGGATGCCACAACGACTTCTCATCAACCAAATGTGGCTTAATAATACTTTTTCCTATCCCATTTAAAGAATGATCTGGCAAACTACATCGTGTAAGTAAAGGAAGAACTAAATCCCCAGACTTTAATGAAACATTATTCGTCCCAAAGTTATACCAGTTAACATATATTGCAGAAGCTTCTTTAAAGTATTTATCTAAACATTCAGTAACAGTACTTTCTTGAGTTGGTAAGATAAACTCATCCAAATCAATTAAAGCTAACCATTCAGTTATGCCTTTCGTTCTTTTTATAATATCTTTATATGCATAACCTTGATAAGAAATCAAATCTCCATTGGTTGGCCAAAGAGTTACATCTATAATTCCTTGGTCCATGTACGGTTTTAGTACTTCTTGCCAATTATCAGTGCTATTGTCGTTATAAAGATAAAAATGTTCGACACCAACCATTCGATGGTACGTAATCCATTCATCTAAGAAAGCTGCTTCATTCTTAAAAATAGCTCCAACAGACAATTTATAGGTATATTTTTTTGTATCAGGCTTAAGTTCTAAGCTTGCTTGAGTAATGCTTACAATAGTACTTAGCAGAGCTAAAATAATTTTCTTCATAAATACTCCTTTCTCTAAACAATGCTGCAGAAACAGTTTCAACAGTCTCAAGAAGAGACTATGCCATTATTTAAAATATTGTGGAAGTGAAGAATCATTCACCTAAACAAAAATATTGAACTTCACAAATACACCCCATAAATCAAGCGACCGATTATTTTCAGCAAACTCATAACTACCACCAATACCAAGCTGTACCGGTTGCTGAGCCCATTCAGTATGTAACCCACCAGAAGCAAAAATTTTATGCGATACACGTTTTGGATGAGCCGCAGATGAAAGATTAAGATCTGATGATGCAAGTATAACCTGGGTTGTATCAGGGGCATTTCCAGGAGCTGTCGTTGCTGCAACTATATGATCACTAATCGAAGCCTTAGAAAATGTACCAACAACAAATGGGTTGTTCGCATCAGACGCTCCAAAGCTTGTTGCAGCAATAGCTATGCCATCAGGTAAGCCACTTTTAAGGGATACTTCTTCAGCACTCTTGAACCAGAAGTTATACCCACTCTCAATAAAAAAGTTACCAAAGCCTATTTTAAGCGAGCCCACTGCATTCAGATCATGTTTTGGACTTACATTAACTTTGCGCGTAAAAAAGTTAATACCTGGTTGCAGAGTTCTCTGATAAGGTCTTTGCTCATTCGTCGTATCAACTACTAATAAATATCTACTCCACTGCCCATTCGCCGTTAAATCCATTGACCGCATCTGTGTGTTTTCAAGCAGATAGAGGTAATCAAGATTCGTGCAAAGTGAGATATTAAATTTTTTACCATTAATAAACGTAACATCAATCCCAGTTCCTGCACCAAGTCCCCAGTGACCTGCATTGCCAAGAATCGGTTCAAACATATATTTTGCCGTAGGTTTATAACTGGTAGGCAATGATAACCGACCATAAATATTCCCACGTAACGCCTTAAACCGCATGAGATTGTACCCAAGCCGACATTGTATATCGGCAACTCCCGCAATCTTTTGTAACCCGTCACTTATTTTTCCATAATTCCAAAGCGGGTTATTAAAAGCCTGCGTAGCATTAAGATTATCTCCAAGTTGCGCTCGTTCATTTCTTTTTACAACACTCGAACCATTAGTAATCTCAAAATTATTTATACTTCCCAATGTCGTTGCGGCATTCTGAATATTTGATTCAGACAAGTTTGTTCTCGTTTCAACCTGCATAACCGGAAAATCAAAGGAACACCACAGGTGTCTGTTTATACACGCAAGACTATGGTACGACTGAAATAATGAACCAAAATTTTTGTATGTTGGATCAATCGTAATATTAGATGAAAATTTATTAATATAAAGCTCTACATCGGTCAGATTAGTATTCCCATTCAACAAAGAAGGGTCATACCCTAAATCTGCAGGTACCGCAGTTCCTGTCAAATTTTTTCCTGCAATCTGTAACCATGTTGCTGAAATATCACAAGGTCCTGCAACCAATGCTCCATTAACAACTAACGTCGACTTATCAGTAGGAAAAAAGAAACGTCTTATATCACCACTATTATTTGAAGCTTGATAAAACGCTGTAGCGTTTAGAAAAAATCGAGAAGCTGGTTCGTATCGATAAACAAACTGATGAGCACCTGCATGCTGCATAGCCAAGTCACTACCAATGGAACGTGGCATAAAAAATGTTTTACTTGAAACAGCAGATGAAGCCATTAAAAAGCTACTACAAAATAAAAGTAAAAAAAGGATAGAAGAACAAGATAAGATTTTTTTCATGCAAGCACCCTGCTATTTGATTAAAACGATATGAACACCGAATAAATCTAAATAAGAGCTACACTCAAATGCAAGGCTTTTTTGAAAAGAAAGATAAAAGTTTAGATCCTGTCATTCAATAACATAACAAGGTCATACCAAGAAAAATAAAAGAAAGAGAAAATACCAATAACCATCAAAATCCAACGAATATTCCGATGATACGTATAGTGAGCTTTCAGTTGCTGCTCCCCAACAAGATAAGGATAAAGCGTTCCTAATGATGAAATAATAATCATAAGCCAGTATGGATTTGGTTTTGAAATGATACGAAATAAGTGGCTTGTAAAAAAAGTTGCATGATAAAGCGGACGATACAATACACTCATAAAAGCATTAAATACCACAGCAACAAGAAGCATCACCGGTTCAGTTTGCCAAGGTCTTACCCCCATAAACCGAGCCCATGATCCAAAAATATAATAACCATGAGCCGCCGGAATCGTAAGTACGTAAAGGCTCCACGTTAGAAATCCAATTAAAATTCCTGGAATAATCCCAAACATTATCAATGGATAAAAAAAGAAAACAAAAATAACAGTTAGAACAAAGAATAAATGACGGATAAGATATCGAAGGTGTGGAGATAACATATTTTTTCACTACTGGTTAAATGGAGCTAACCGGGGTCGAACCGGTGACCTCACGCATGCCATGCGTGCGCTCTACCAACTGAGCTATAGCCCCAAAGGTAAATTTGTACGCCCATTGTATGAAAATGCAGATAAAAGTTCAAGGAACATTCTTACTTAATTTAGCAACTTCTGACTTTGTTAAATAGCGCCAAGAACCAAGAGGAAGACCTTCTTTGGTCAACGTTGCATACTCAACACGGTCAAGACGTTCAACCTCATAACCAAGTTTATTAAAGATTCTGCGAACTATACGATTCTTACCACTATGAATAGCAATACCAACATGACTTTTTGTTTTTCCTGAAACATAATAGACTCTGTCTGAAACGATACGCCCATCTGAAAGTAACATCCCATCTCTAATCTGTTGCATATCTTCTTCATGTAAAGGTTTATCAAGAATAACATGATACACTTTGCGAATTTCATAACGAGGATGTGCGAGACTCTGCGCGAAATCACCATCATTAGTGAGAACAAGTAATCCAGATGTTTCTACATCAAGTCGCCCCACAGGATAAACTCTATCTTTGGTTGCATTTTTGATAAGACTTACTACTGTTTTATTTTTAAGTGGATCAACTAATGATGAAATATAACCCGTTGGTTTATTGAGCATGATGTACACTTTTGCCCGAGGTCTTACCAGCTTGCCTTCAAACTTAATAGAGTCGGTCGACTTAACACGGTAGCCAGGCTCTTTAGTGGGAACATTATTTACTAAAACGGCGCCATCTTTAATATGGTCAACCGCTTTACGACGAGAACAAATGCCACTATCGGCAAGATATTTATTTAAGGTAGTTTCAGAATTTGCCATCAGCGTATAAACACAACTATGTTAGGGATTACTAATATTTTTTTGATACCTGTTCAGATCTTCAGAATGAAGCTTAATTATAGCTAAAAATAAGGCATATTCATAGCGCTAAAAAATAGCTCTACCATTCGCACCCCTCTACTCACTCGCAATACTCGTTCCATCGGGGCGAACGGCATTATATTCCAAGTTTTTTCAGCTCTTATCCTGCGGGATCAACGTTATCATAACTCAATGATCCTGACTGAAGATCAAGCGATCCACCGGGTAAAATTTCAATATGTAAATCATTATCAAGAATCCCATTACCTAAGACAAATCCTTGACTCGCATTTACCGCACCATCATTGAATAAATAATTACGAGATTCAACACACAACGTACCGTTAGTTAATCGCATACCAGCTGTTGATGATGTTAGAGAGCAACCCTTCAAGAACATAATCGATGTCACATCTTCCATGTGAATAAGATCTTTATTTTCTACGCCAGGTTGATAATTAAAGTTAATCCCGTTGGTCAGAATTAATGTTCCATTGGACTTAATCATAGAAGCACTTGTAGTGGTATACATAAAGTCACAAGTCCCTGAAATGGTTACATCATTTTCAATATTAAAGCGCCCGGTTGTAAAAGAAAAATCCTGAGAGAGACATAATTTAGATTCATTAAGCTTAAGAAGACCGTTGTGATCAACATGGATATTAGACTTCTTAACATTAAGTAATAATGTATTTTGTATACTTAAAGAACTTCCTGCCTTTGCGGTTATCTGTGAGGAAGCAAGATCAAGCGGATTACCAAATCCATTTATTGCCGCGTTCCCCGCAAAAGTCCAATCACGTGATAATACTTCAGCGTCAGCAAGCTCTATTACCGTTCCGTCACCAAAAATTACTTCTGCATTTCCAGCCAAACTAAACACTTTGTCAGAGAAGTCTTTAAAAACAACATTACGAAACTCTACCGTAACCCCATCATCAACCGTAACAATACCGGCTTGGTTACGAACAAAGGTCCAAGAATGTCCTTGTCCATTAACAATACTGTTAGTCGTAATATTAACAGGCTCATCATTAGAGATCCATACATCAAAAGTCTGATTATAGTCACCATTAATACTACTAATCCCAGGAGTTGGAAACGTTTGTACATTAAGTGCTTGAACAGACGCACTAATAACCTTTAATCCATAAACAAGTGCTTTACTATTCACACGATCGCCATATAACAACGCATTACTCATTGTTCTTACTAACTCAGAATCTATTTCTAACCCTTCGCTATTAAGATCTCCATACACCAACGCCGTACTATTTACACGATCTCCGTACACCAATGCTCTACTGTTCACTCTATCGCTATACAGCAATGCATTACTAATCGTCCTTATGAAGGTTGAATCATCTGGAGTAAATCCTACGGCATTCGTTGAAATTGTAAAACGAGGAGAAATTCTAGATAACAATGTATTACTATTCACACGATCACCATACTTCAATGCATTGCTCATCGTTCTTATTAACTTTGGAAATGTTTTAACTAACTTATCATCGTACACTAACGTATTACTCATCGTTCTTATCAACTTTGGAAGTGTTTTAACTAACTTATCATCGTACACTAACGTATTACTCATCGTTCTTATCAACTTTGGAAGTGTTTTAACTAACTTATCATCGTACACTAACGTATTACTCATTGTTCTTATTAACTTTGGAAATGTTTTAACTAACTTATTACCATACACCAGCGCATTGCTCATCGTTCTTATCAATGTTGGTATTGTGTTAGGCAACTGCTCAAAGGATACCAGCGCCCTACTATTTACACGGTCACCATAAACCAATGCTCGGCTGTTAACACGATCTCCAAATAACAGCGCTGTGCTATTCGCCCTATCTCCATAAACCAATGCACGACTATTTAACCTGTCACCAAATAACAATGCCCTACTATTTACACGGTCACCGTATACCAGAGCCTTACTATTCACTCTATCACCATATATTAATGCTTTACTATTTACACGGTCACCATAAACCAATGCTCGACTGTTAACACGATCTCCAAATAACAGCGCTGTGCTATTCGCCCTATCTCCATAAA
>CAYHBO010000004.1:68103-68262 GCA_964354855.1 uncultured Pseudomonadota bacterium
CCAATGCACGACTATTTAACCTGTCACCATAAAGCAATGCTCGACTATTTACACGGTCACCATAAACCAATGCTCGGCTGTTAACTCGATCACCATATACCAGAGCCTGACTATTATTTCTATCACTGTATAAAAGAGCATTGCTATTATTTCTATCGC
>CAYHBO010000005.1:0-1413 GCA_964354855.1 uncultured Pseudomonadota bacterium
ATAGCTGCTGCTTGTTGGTGTTCTTGTCGATCAAGCTCTTCTTCTTGAATTATTCTTTGACGAGCCTGTTCTTTTTCATAATTGAGTTTTGACTGAAGAGTTTGTTGACTTATTTTCTGTAACTCTTTGTTCGTATATCTGACGTTTCCGTTGGAGACATTGGCAATTTCTTTAGCAATTTTCTTTTTTTCATGCATTTCATGGAGATAGGCAGCTATTTCGGCTTGTTTTCGTTGCATTTTTTCTTGGATGTGCTTTTGTTGTGCAAGATATTCTGCATGATTTGTTTTGATATGGTTGACGTAGGCGTATGCAGGAGCTATAGGGGGGCTATCATCTGGTGGGTTAATCATCTGTTCTATAAAATTTTGTAATCCGATCCAATCATTATTTTCTATCAATTTGAACATAGTATCAGCGATTTCGTATGCAGTTTTTCCAGCTTTATTTTTTGTCTCAAGATACTTTTGAGCATCGTCTAAATCTTCTAGTTTGTTGAATATTTGCTCGATGAGCTTTGTGTGCCCCGTAAGTATGGCACGATGTAGAAGTGTGTTGTTCTGAGTATCGATGTCATTATGATGTTCAGGATCAGTAAAATAGTGTCCTGGATACATGCCAAAATCTGTGAGATCGTAATTTTCTACGATTTGTTCAATGGCTTTTTCGTATAGCGCTCTCTCTTCACTTGAAAGTTTTTTGAGAAGCTTTTCTTGAGCTATGATGAGTGCTGTTTTTTGATTAACATTGGAGATTTGAACTAGGAGGACTTCTATTTCCTTACGATTATTCTTAAGTTTTTTTTGCTTCTTATCATGGCGTTCTTTTTTTTCTTTAGGAACCCCTTCATCTTCAAGTATATAGTCAATGTCAGCTTGCTGTTTTCTAACGAAACTATTCGGATCAGAGTCGTTTAATGCGCAGATTCCAATCATCAGTGGACTTTGTGTTGGTTTATTTTCAGCAAAGTTGCGGGCGTTAAATAATGTTCTACTGTGCAGATACTGAGCTTGTGCAATTTTACCTTGCTGTTTTACTAAGGCTAAAATTTTAGAAATAAGGTTCTCATGCAGTGTTCCCATTGCACGGTGAAGAATCGAATTACCTGCGTTGTCCAAAGATTGATCTCTAGTCCTGTCATAAAGCGTAATTTCTTTAACCCCAACATTTAATGTATAGAATCCAAGAGCTTGAGCGTCATATGCCTCAAATATTTTTTCAATTATTTTTTCGTATAGGTTATATGCCTTATCCATTAAAGTACTGTAAAGCTTATCGCTTATGAAAAGAAGTTTGTGTTGAGCCATGATGAGTGGGGTTTGGTCTAGCTTGTTTTTTATGATGGGAATGGTCTGATTAGGCTCTAAAATTTTTTTTAATATTGTCAGTGGGTCAGAAGCTGGCCAATCATTG